>NZ_JBYQCG010000183.1:0-4245 GCF_057837105.1 Burkholderia sp. APQ4-4ca
CGTCGAAATCCGAGTTGAGCACCAGCGGTCCTTTGAAAGCCGGTCGAATTTTCGCAGCGAGCGGATCGAGGTAGCCGACGCCGAAACTGCCGTTCAGCGGAGGCTCACGCAGTTCCAGGAATCCGATCCCTACCGCGGATAGCGCCTCGGCGGCCGCGACAAACAACGGCAAGGGATCGCTGTCACGCACGCCCTGGGTTTCGCCGTTGGGAGACAGACGAACGCTGGTACGGCCGGGACCCGCTACATCCGCGACAGCCCGGGTTGCCTCGATGAGAAGCCTGAGCCGATTCGAGATCGATCCGCCATACGCGTCGCTGCGGAAGTTGGCACTGTCTCGCAGGAATTGATCGATCAGATAACCGTTCGACGCATGCAGCTGTACGCCGTCGAAGCCGACCTGCAGCGCATTCCGCGCTGCGGCGGCGAACTGCTCGACAACCGCGGGAATTTCGTTTATCTCGAGTGCGCGTGCCTGCGTGTAGGGCTGCTTGCCCGAGTAGGTATGAGCATGGCCGGGCGCCGTCGTCCCGGACGAGGAGACAGGCGGTGCGCCATTCAGAAAGCTCGGATGCACGACTCGCCCCATATGCCAAAGCTGAGCGATGATGCGACCACCCGCTTCGTGCACGGCATCGGTCACCGTGCGCCAGCCGGCAATTTGCGCAGTTGCCCACAGCCCGGTGGCGTAAGGCCATCCCAGGCCCTGCCGGGAGATGCCGATTGCCTCCGAGATGATGAGCCCCGCGGACGCACGCTGACTGTAATAGTCCGCCATCATCGCGGTCGGTACGTGTTCGCGCGTTCCCCGCGCACGCGTCATCGGCGCCATGAAGATACGGTTGGGCGCCTCAATCGCACCGAGTCGCAACGGATCGAACAGCGTAGGCACCCGAACCTCCTTCTCGTTTTTGCCAACGTGGAAATGCCGGCAACTCTTTATCCGACTCAGACAAGGCGAGCGCCGCCGTCGACATGAATCGTCTCGCCGTTCATGGATCCATTGCTCATGACGAACACCACGGCAGCGCCCACTTCTTCGGCGGTTCCCAAACGGTGCAGCGGCAATTTGTCCTTCAATGCGTTGACGTACGCGTCACGACCTTCGCCGAGCGTGCGAGCCAGCAACGGTGTATCGGTGGTGCCGGGCGAAACGGTGTTGACACGGCGAGGCGCAAGTTCGAGAACCAGCCCCCTGGCCAGCGCCTCCATCGCGGCCGACGCGGACGCAAGAATGGCTGTGCCATAGGCGTTGGGTCGATCGGCCAACACGCCGGAAATGAACGTGACGGAGGCATCGGCCGCCAGACGGTCACCCAATGCGCGCAAGGTATGGACGGCTGCCCAAACGCGCTCGTCGAACGCCCGCCGTAGATAGTCGACGTCCGCCTCGAGTACCTTGCCTGCCACGAAGGTTCCCGCGAGGAGAACGAGATGGTCGACGTGAGCGATGTCCGCCAATGCCGCGACGATGGTCTCCGGCTTGGTCACGTCGGCGCTCCGCCAACCCGCGAATCCATTCTCGATCGCGACCTGTTCGGCGCCCTCCGGGTTGAACCCGACAACCGTGACGCTTGCACCGGCGGCCTTGGCCTGTTTGGCCGCGGAAAGGCCGATTCCGGACGTTCCGCCGAAGATGAGGACGGACTTGCTCTCGAGTGAATGCGAATCGAAATCGGAGTTCATGAAGTGGGCCCTGTCAGCCGGCGCAACTCAAGACGGCGCCGTGCAGAGCACTCTATACTTGGCAGCGGACATTGATAATCAGCGCCGCATTCGCTTCTATATTTCCGCCATGGAACAAATCAGCCTGGACCGCCTCACCGGTCTCATCGCATTTAGCCGCGCGGCATCGTTAGGAAGCTATTCGGCTGCAGCGCGCGCGCTTGGCGTAACGCCTTCCGCTGTGAGCAAAAGTATCCAGCGCCTGGAGCGTCACTTCGAGATCAAACTGTTCAACCGCACGACACGGTCATTGACGCTGACTTACGAGGGGCGCGACCTGCATGAACGCACGCTGCGCCTGCTGTCGGAAATGGAAGCGATCGAACAGGCTGCTGCCTCGGCGCGATCCGAGCCTGCGGGCATCCTGAAAGTGACCGCGCCGCTCCCGATCGGGGTCCATCTGATCGCGCCCGCCCTACCCGCGTTTCGTCAGCGCTTTCCAAAGCTGTCGCTCGACCTGCGCCTGGGCGATCATTTCGTCGACCTCGTCGGTGAAGGTATCGACGTGGCTGTTCGCGTGGGGGACCTCGCGGGCTCTCGTCTGGTCTCGCGAGCGCTTTCCCCTCACTACATCGGCGCCTACGCGTCTCCGGACTACCTTGCCAAACGCGGTGTGCCAAGACATCCCGACGACCTCGTGGATCACGATTGCGTGAACTTTCGCTTTCAAAGTTCGGGGCAAGTTCTTCGCTGGACCTTTGCCACGGGCGAAGCGTCGCTCAGCCTCACGCCGGATGCGGGCATCGTTGTCGATACCAGCGATGCGGTAGCTGCCGTCATGGCGGCAGGTGGAGGCGTGGGCATTTCACCGACGTATGTCGCTGCATCGTACGTTCGGCGCGGGGAGCTCGTGCCGGTCCTCACCGAGTTCGTCGAACCGCGCTCCACTATCACCGCGCTCTGGCCCGAGAGCCGCCGGAGTAGCCCGGCCGTCAAAGTATTCCTGGCATACCTGAAGAAAGTCTTTGCTTCGTATGCGGCAGGCCATTGACGACGTACCCGCTGTCGGCGCGCGCCGATGCCGGCCCACCGCATTGCGCTATGCAAATCCGTACAGCTTCGCCGGGTTCGTGACGAATATCCGCTGCTGCCAGTCCGGACGCCCGATCCACCCGGCGATCACGTCCAGCAGGCTTGCGTCGTCCGGCTTGTCCGTCTTCTGCGTCGGGTGCGGCCAGTCGGTGCCCCACAGCATGCGTTCCGGCGCCATGTCGATCAGCGCCTTCGCGACCGGCGCGACGTCGTCGTAGGCGGGCGCCCCCGTCTTGCTGTCGACGTACGGCCCCGACAACGTGATCCACGTATGGCCCTTTTCGACGAGGCGTTGCGCGGTGCGAAACGCGGCCGACGACAGCCCGCCGGGCTGCGGCACATGCGCGATATGGTCGATGACGAGCGGACAAGGCAGCACCGCAAGATGTGGCTCCAGCTCCGGGAGCCGCGCACCCTGCACCACCAGTTCGATATGCCAGCCGAGGTTCGCGATACGCGCGGCGAGCGGCGCCAGCATGTCGAGCGTCGTCGCGCCCGGATAGCTCAGGTTGAACCGGATCGCACGGATGCCGCCGCGATCGAGCGCCCGAAGTTCGTCGTCGCTCACGGTGCCGTCGACGACGGCCACGCCGCGCGCGTCGTCGCCGAACTGCGCAAGCGCCGCCAGCGTGCAGCGATTGTCCGTCCCGTACGTCGACGGCGTCACGACCACGTTGCGCTTCACGCCGATCCGCGCCTGCACGCGCCGGTATTGCGCGACGGTCGCATTCGGCGGGCGCAGCGTCGTGCCCGGAGCGACCGGAAACCGGTCGTCGTAGATGTGCATGTGGCAGTCGATCGCCCCTTCGGGCAATTGGAACACCGGCCGCTCGGTGCCGCTCGACCACGTTTCGTCGGCAGCGGCCAGCCTCGGCAATGCAGCCGAAGCCAGCGTCGCGCCGGCGATCCTGAGGAATTCGCGTCTCGCGATGCGCGCCATGATCAGATCGTCCCCGTCTTGCCGACCAGCTTGCCGGCCGCATGATTGCGCGTAAGCAGCAGCAGCGTCGCGACGCTCACGAGCGTGAGGATCGCGAGCGGCATCAACGCGAGCGCGTAGCTGCCCGTCGCCGCCTTCACCCACCCATACACGTTCACCATCAGCCCGCCGCCGAGCAGGTTCGCGATCGCATTGACCGTCGCGAGCCCGGCCGCCACGGTGCTGTTGGACAGCATGTCGGTGGCGAGCGCCCAGAACGGGCCCTTGAACGAATACGCGCCGACCAGCACCGCGCAGAGCATGCAGACCGTCGGCAGCAGCGATCCGCTCAGCGACGTCGCGAACAGGCCCACGCCGATCAGCAGCATCGGCACGACCGTATGCCAGCGCCGTTCGCCGACGCGGTCCGAGCGCCGCCCCCAGTACACCATCAGGACGGAGGCCACTGCGTACGGCACCGAGTTCAGCAGGCCGGTCTCCATGACGGTCAGGCCGAACGACTTCAGCAGCTGCGGCTGCCACACGGACAGCGTGCTGCCTGCCGCGGA
>NZ_JBYQCG010000183.1:4265-21585 GCF_057837105.1 Burkholderia sp. APQ4-4ca
CGGCCGCCACGGTGCTGTTGGACAGCATGTCGGTGGCGAGCGCCCAGAACGGGCCCTTGAACGAATACGCGCCGACCAGCACCGCGCAGAGCATGCAGACCGTCGGCAGCAGCGATCCGCTCAGCGACGTCGCGAACAGGCCCACGCCGATCAGCAGCATCGGCACGACCGTATGCCAGCGCCGTTCGCCGACGCGGTCCGAGCGCCGCCCCCAGTACACCATCAGGACGGAGGCCACTGCGTACGGCACCGAGTTCAGCAGGCCGGTCTCCATGACGGTCAGGCCGAACGACTTCAGCAGCTGCGGCTGCCACACGGACAGCGTGCTGCCTGCCGCGGAAGCGCACGTGTCGACGAGCGCGAGGCATAGCACGTAGCGGTTGCGGAACAGTTGCGCGAGCGGCAGCGACGGCACCTTCTTGCGTGTCTTGTGGCCGGCGGCCAGCGTGGCCGAGAGCCATGCGCGCTCGTCGTCGTCGAGCCACCTCGCGTTCTCCGGCTTGTTCGGCAGCATGAACAGGCAGGCGACGCCGAGCAGCACGGTCGGAATGCCTTCGAGGATGAACAGCCAGTGCCATCCACGCAGGCCCCAGACGCCGTCCATCTGCAACAGCAGCGCGGAGACCGGCGAGCCGATGAAGCTCGCGGCCGGAATCGCGACCATGAACGTCGCGACGATTCGCGCACGGTACTGCGTGGGAATCCAGTACGACAGATAAAGCAGCACGCCCGGGAAGAAGCCGGCCTCGGCCGCGCCCAGCAGGAAACGCAGCAAGTAGAACGTCGTCGCGTTGTGCACGAGCGCGGTCGCCGCCGACACGATGCCCCACGTGATCATGATCCGCGCGATCCAGATCCGCGCGCCGTATTTCTGCAGCGCGAGGTTGCTCGGCACTTCGAAGAAGAAGTATGAAATGAAGAACAGGCTGCTGCCGAAACCGAACACCTGCGCCGACATCCCGAGGTCGTGGTTCATCTGCAGCGACGCCATCCCCACGTTGCCCCGGTCGATGAAGGCAAGCAGGTAGCAGATCATCAAAAAGGGAATGAGTCGCCAGACGACCTTTCGTATGGTCCGGCGCTCGATCACGGACGCGTCCATGAAAGCGGTTTGCATGTTGTCTCCGTTTATTGTGCGCCTGAGCGCGTTCCTGTAAACCGTTGCCACGCGATGATCGCCACGACGCCGCACGCGAGCACGGTGGCCATGGCGGCGAAGGTGTGTCGCACGCCGAGCGCCTCCGATGCGCTGCCGACGAGCAGATAACCGAACGGCATCGTGCCGTTGTAGGCCATGCCGTACATCCCGACGAGCCCGCCGCGCACGTGTTCCGGACACTGCCGCTGAATCGTCGCGTTCGTCGACGTGGCCGCGAACGTGAGGCTGAAGCCGAGCGCATAGAACGCGGGAATCGATCCCGCCGCATCGGTCGTCGCGGCCAGCACGGCCAGTGCGCCGACCGCCGTCCAGGGCGCATACGCGATGAACCGGCGCGACGCGCGCGGCCCGAACGCCGACGACAACAGCACCGCCGCGCTCAACGAACCGGCGCCGGCGCACGCGAAGAACACGCCGGTAAAGCGCGCCGCGTCGTGAAAGCCCTGGTCCGCGAGCAGCGGCACGAGCGTCTGGTAGCTGCCGGCGAACAGGCCGATGCACGCGAGAATCGGCAGATAGCGGGCCGAGAACGCATCGGACAGCACATAGCCGACCGCGTCGCGCAGGCCGCTTTCCGCGCGCGACGGGCGGTCCACCGACGCAACCCGGATCGACCGCACGCATGCCGCCATGAAGCACAGCGCGAGCGCATAGATCGCAAACGACGTGCGGGGCCCGAGCGTCGGATAGACGAATCCGGCGATGGTCGGGCCGACCATGCGCCCGACGTTGTAGACCATCGTGTTCATCGCGACCGCGTTGGAGGTGTGCGTCGCATCCTGCAGGCTCGTCAGCAGCAGCACCTGCCGCGCCGGCGTTTCCACCGCGCTCGACACGCCGATCGCCAGCGCGTGCGCGAGGATCAGCTTCACGCCGAGCAGGCCGAGCAGCGACAGCGTGAAGAGGCTGCCCGTCAGCAGCAGCGACGCCGTCAGCACGCATAGCGTCACGCGGCGCGCATTGGCCGAGCCGATGCGGGAGCCCGCCACCGGCGCGACGATCAACTGCGGGCCGTACAGCAGGAAATTGAGCAGCGCGAGGATCGCCGCCGAGCCGGACAGGTGATAGATCAGCAGATTCAGCGTGACGTTCTGCGTCCAGCTGCCGAGCACCGACGCGACCTGCCCGCTCAGATAGCGCCGCAGCGATGCCTCGGTCAGCGCGGGAAACAGCCGGCTCACCCACCCCGCTTGCGTGGCCACGTTCATGACAGCGTCTTCCCGCGCGTTTCGGGCGCGAACAGCACGACCGCGGCCGCGGCGACGAACGCGACGATCGTCGTCGCGAGCCCGAGCACGAAGCCGCCCGACGTCGACGCCAGCGCACCGATGATCAACGGCGCGATGAAGCCGCCGAGCCGGCCGCCGTTGTATGCGAGGCCCATGAAGAAGCCGCGCGATGCCGTGTTGCCAATGATCTCCGCGAGGAACGGGCCGGCACCCGCGAAGATGCCGTTCACGCTGAAGCCGGTCAGGAAGATCGCGGTCATCAGCAGCAACGGATTCGCCGACACGATGTACACGCCGACGGCCAGCGCACCGACCAGCAGGTAGGCCAGGAACATCGGACGCCGGCCGATGGGGTCCACCCATGCCGAGAACAGCAGGAATCCGGTGATCGCGCCGAACTGCAGCGCCAGCACGAACTTCAGGCTATGCACGAAGTCGAGGTGCTTCACCGTGACGAGGAACGTCGGCGTCCACGTGAATACGCCCCAGTACAGGTATTGCAGAAAGAAGATGAAGCAGAACGCGGTAAGCAGGCCGCGCACGTTCAGCTTCTCGCGACTCGCGGTGTCGAGCTTGCGGGCCTGCGACTTCGCTTGCCGGCGTTCGAGCCAGATCGGCGATTCCGGCGTCTTGCGCGCGACCCAGAACAGAATGAAGAATGGCGACGCGCCGATCAGGAACAGCAGACGCCAGCTGTCGCCACCCAACCCGCCATGCGCGGCGCCGACGATGCCCGAGATCGCGATCGCGAGAATCGCGCCGATCGGCAAGCCCATCTGCATCAGCGCGCCGCCCTTGCCGCGCCGGCTCGGGTGCCAGGTTTCCGCGACGAGCGCCGCGCCGGCGGTCCAGGTTCCGCCCATGCCGAGCGCGCCGAAAAAGCGCAACGCGGCGAACGTGTGCGCGTCGGGCGCGAATGCGATCAGGCCGGAAAACAGCGAATAGATGCCGACGCAGAGCAGCGCGGTGCGCACGCGTCCGATCCGGTCCGACACGAAGCCGAACAGAATGCCGCCGACGATCTGTCCGGCCGCCGTGACGCTCGTGAACATGCCGAGCTGCGCCTTGCTCAACCCGAACTGCAGCGCGAGCGTCGGCAGCAGGAGCGACAGCAGGAACGAGTCGTAGCTCTCGAACGTCCAGCCGAGCCCGGCGAGCGACAGCGAACGCCATTCGATACCGGTCATGCGCGTGAGCCCTTTTTCCGCGGCTGCGGCTTCCATCTCCTGCGTCGTCACGGTTGCATTCGTCTTCATGGGTTGTCTCCGGGAAGCGCGATGCGATACGTCGATGCGGCCGTCCGGCTGAACAGCGCGGCCTTTTCATCGGCCGACATCGCGGACGCGAGCCGTTTGAAGGCGTTCCACAGCACGCGATAGCCGAACATCCCCTTGTCAACGGGGAAGTTGCTTTCGAACATGCAGCGATCGACGCCAAAGCATTCGACGCAGGTGTCGAAATACGGCCGCCATGCCGCGGCCAGCTCCTGCGAAGACGGCGGCAGCTCGCGCGCGGCGAAGTCGAAGCCGAACACGGTCATGCCCGCGCCGCCGAGCTTCATGCGCGTGTTCGGCAGCGCGGCGAGACGCGCGAGTGGCCGTTTCCATTGCGCATGGACTTCCGCGCGCCGGCCGGCATGCGGACCCACGCCGAGCGGACCGCCGAAATGGTCGATGACGACGGTGACGTGCTCGCATGCGCGCGCGAGTTCGTACAGGTCGTCGAGCTGCGTGTGATAGACCCACGCATCCAGCGACAGCCCGTAGCGGCCGAGCGTCGTCACGCCCTGCCGGAAAGCCGGGTCCGACATCCGGTCGCGCGGCGGTGTCACCGGGCTCGATCGCACGTCGGGGCTCGCATGCCACGCGAGCGGATTGCGGATCCCGCGCAGTCGCCCGCCGGACACCTGCGCCATCGTGTCGAGCACCGTCTCGAGTTCCGCGCCGAGCGACAGATCGGCGCCGCCGACGATGGCCTCGCAGCACCGCGCGGGACCGTATGCGCCGCTGTCGAACATCGCGGCGATGCCATTCGCGAATTCCACTTCGCCAACCGGCTTGAATGCGTCCGGGCCGCTTGCGCGCAACATCGATCGACACTGCACGTACACCGTCGACACGACCCGATGCCCGCTGCGCACGTCCGCGCCGAACTCGTCCGCGAGATAGCGTCCGGTCTGGCGGTCCCACAGGTGGTGATGGGCGTCGACGATGGCAAGCTCGGGTTCGAGCACCGGCTCGTCGCGCAAGGCAAGCCACGCGGGCCGGACGGGCAGATGGGGCGCATGAACGGTCTGCATCGCGCTCGCCGTCAGAACTTCTGGCGCATGCCGATCACCACGCCCGTCTGGTTGTGATCGGGTGCGACCGTGCCGTAGCCGTTCACGCCGAGCGCGGAGCCGCCCTTGTTGCGCGCGAAACCCGCCGTCGCATAGATGTCGGTGCGCTTCGACAGCAGGTAGTCCGCACTGAGCACGGCAAGCCACGGGTCGGCACTCGTCGAATGCACGTCCTGGTAATAGGCCGTTGCCGTGACCACGAATGCCGGCGACACCGCGTATTGCGCGCCGGCCCAGTACAGGTTCGCCGCGCTGGCGTCGGAACCGTTCGCGACACGGATCGGGTTCGCCGGCAGGAACGCGTTCGACGCCTGAAGATAGCGATAACCGGCGAATCCCTTCACCGGTCCGATCGCATACGACGCGGCGGCCGTCGCACGACGCTCGATGCCCGTGTTGGTCGCGACGGTGTTGCTGTTGCGCTGCTCGTACGACACGCTCGCGGCGAGCGGCCCTTGCGCGAAAGTCAGCGCCCCGCTGAAGAAGCGGCCGGTGAGTTGCGCGCCCGGCACCTCGGCGCCGTACCCGGTGTCGTAGCGGGTGCTGTACATGGCCTGCGCCGTCAGCGGGCCGAACACACCGGTGTACTTCGCCGAATTGTCGATACGCGCGGCGGCCGCGTAATCGACCGACAGCACCGAGTATCGCGACGACGCGCCCATCGGGTCGAAGGCCACGGCCTGTTCGTAGAAGAGCGAGTTCTGGCGGCCGAACGTCAGTTGCTGGCCCCGGTACGCCAGCCCGACCCACGCCTGCCGGCCGAAAATCCGCGACGTCGTGGCGGCATTCGAACCGAGGCCTTTCGTCGACTGCGCGGTCGTGCCGTCATTGATGTTGAAGCCGTTTTCCAGCTGGAAAAGGGCCTTCATGCCGCCGCCGAGATCCTCGACGCCCTTCAGCCCCCAGCGCGAACCGGACAGATTGCCCGACGCTTCGCGCGTCTGCGCGCCGCCGGTGCCCGCGTTGTTGATGTGCTCGATACCGACGTCGGCAATGCCGTACAGCGTGACGCTGCTTTCCGCATGGACGGCGCCGCACCACGAGGTCGCGCTCGCGACGGCGAAGGCGCCGAGCACGAAGCGGGAGGTCGGGCGGGTATTCCGGCTGGCCTGATTCGACAACATGGAGTCTCCAAACTGTTTTTTATGGGTGGGTCCGACGAAGGAAAATTCACGGCTCGCGGGCGACAGGCGCTTCGCCGGCGCCCGAGCCCGGATCGCCGAGCCACGCGATGGTCAGCGCGCCGAGCAGCAGCACACCCGACACGGCGATGAGCGGCGCTGTGAAGCCGCCGGAGAATTGCTTGAGCGCGCCGATCAGCGACGGCCCGACGAAGCCGCCGAGATTGCCGACCGACACGATCAGCGCGAGTCCGCCCGCGGCGGCGCGGCCGGTGAGGAATCCCGACGGAATGGCCCAGTAGGTCGCCTGGAACGCGAGGATCCCGCTCACCGTGACGCACAGTGCGATCAGCTTGAAAACCGGCGCATGAATGAAGGCGCTCGCACACAACGCCGCCGCGGCGAGTGCCAGTGCACCGGCGACATACGGAATGCGGTTGGCCGCGCGATTGGCGACACGCGCCCACCAGAGCATCGCACCGGCGCCGATCGCATACGGAATGGCCGTCAGCCAGCCGACCACCGCGTGTTCGACGCCGAACTGCTTGATGATCTGCGGCATCCACAAGCCGACGCCGAGCGAGCCGACGATCCCGCAGAAGTTGACGAACGCGAGCACGAACACGCGCCAGTTCGTCATCGCGTCGCGCAGCTTGCTGCCGTGCTTCGCGCCGATGTCGCGCTGCTCGAACGCGAGGCGCCTCGCGAGGGACGCCTTCTCTTCGTCACTGAGCCACGCGGCTTTCTCGGGACGGTCGGCCAGCACGAACAGGCACGCGATGCCGAGGATCACCGCCGGTACGCCTTCGATCAGCAGCAGCCACTGCCAGCTGCGCAGCCCGTGCAGGCCGCCGAGTTCGAGTAGCGCACCGGAAATCGGCGAGCCGATCATGTTCGCGACGGGGATGCCGACGAGGAAGGCGGCCGTCACCTTCGCGCGCCACTTGCCGGGAAACCAGTGCGTGAAATACAGGTAGATGCCGGGCGTGAATCCCGCCTCGGCGAGCCCGAGCAGAAAGCGCGCGGCCGCAAAGCTCTTCGGTCCGACGACGAACGCCGTCGCCATCGAGAACAGGCCCCACGTGATCATGATTCTCGCTATCCACACGCGCGCCCCGACCTTCTGCATGATCAGGTTGCTCGGAATCTCGAACAGGAAATAGCCGATGAAGAACAGGCCGGCACCGAAACCGAACTGCTCGGCCGTGAGACCGAGATCCTGGTTCATCGTGAGCGCGGCAAAACCGACGTTGGTCCTGTCGAGATAGCTGATCACGTAGCAGACGAAGACGAACGGCAGAATGCGCCGGAACGCCTTCGCGAGCGTGCGCTCGCTGGCCGCGTAATCGTCGCCGGCCAGGCGCTCCGCGGATGGCGCGTCGGCGCGCGGGGCGTCGTCGCCGGCATGCAGCGCGTGCGAAACGGTCATGCTTGTCTCCTTCGTCGCGCGGCTGGCGGCGCGATCTTTCGGCATACGGGCGAGAAGCCGACGCGCGGCTTCCCGGCTCTTGGGTCTCAGCCCTGCTTCGCGGCCTGCTTCGGCAGCGGGCCGGCAATACTCATGTCCGCTTTCAGCACGGAACCGGACGTCGATTCGGTGATGAAGAGCGTCTTCATGTCCGGGCCGCCGAAGCACACGCTCGTGAGCGACGCTCCTTTCGGCCCGGTCAGGATCTCGACGGGCTCCGCGCAGTGGTTGAGCACCCACACGCGGCCGAGCCCCGGATTCGCGACGAACAGGCGGCCTTCGAGATCGACGGTGAGGCCGTCGGGGCCGCTCGGTCCGTGGGACGTGAAGAACGGGCTGACCTTGGTGACCGATCCGTCGGCCTGCAGCGGCATGCGCCACACGGCATTGCCGCGCGTCATCGCGACGAACAGCACTTTCTCGTCGCGCGACAGGACGAGCCCGTTCGGGCTCGGGCAGGTGCCGAGCAGCATGTCGAGCTTGCCGTCCGGCGACAGCCGATACACGCGGCCCGTCGGATCGTGCAGCCCGGTCTGCCCTTGATCGGTGAAATAAAGGTTGCCGGCCGAGTCGAACGTCAGGTCGTTCACGCCCTTGAAGCGCTCGGTGTTGCGGCGCTCGAGATACGGGCGAATTTCACCGCGCTCGATATCGAGCAGCATCAGGCCGTTCCGGTAGTCGGTGATGATCAGGTGCGATGCGTCGAAGCGCTTCATCCCGTTGGGCTCGCCGTCGTATTCGACGACGAGATCCCAGTCGCCCGACGGCGAAATGCGGAAGATGCGCCCGTGCGGAATGTCGGTGACGAACAGATAGCCGTCCGGATCCCACACCGGCCCTTCGAGAAAGGAATCCGTGACCATGCCGCCGCGATTCGCGCGCGCCCATTCCGTGCGAACGTCCGGCTTGCGAAACTTCTCCGGCATGCGCGTGAACACGTCGGCTTCGCGCACGTCGGGACTCGTCAGATAAAACATGCGTACCTCGATGTTCGGGATTCAAGCCGCGCTGTGCGCGCGTTCGTCCAGCACCGCGAGAACGTTGGCGGCCGCGCCCTTGCCCATGTTCACGTACGCGGCATCGCTCACGCCGCCGATATGCGGAGACAGAATCACGTTGGGGATTTGCTGGAACGGGTGCGGCACCGTCATCGGCTCGACGTCGAAGCTGTCGAGCCCGGCCGCGCGCAAGTGGCCGCTCGCCAGCGCGTCGGCAAGCGCGGCTTCGTCGATCAGGCCGCCGCGTGCGGTATTGACGACAATCGCCCCGCGCTTGAAACGCGCGAGCGTGTCGCGGTCGAGCATGCGGCGGTTGTCGGCCGTCAACGGACAATGTAGCGACACGACGTCCGATTCCGCGTACAGCGTGTCGAGCGATACCAGCGTCACGCCGGCCGGCGCTTCCTTCGCGAACGGATCGAACGCGAGTACCTTCATGCCGAACGCCGCGCCGATCGCGGCCACGCGCCGGCCGATCGCGCCGAGGCCGACGAGGCCGAGCGTGCGCCCGTCGAGTTCGACGGACTTGTGCGTCGACTTGTCCCAATGGCCTTCACGCATGCGGATATCGAGCTGCGGAACCGACTTCGCACACGCGAGCAGCAGCGCCCACGCGTGCTCGGCGACGGCGGCCGCATTCGCGCCGACCGCGGCGCGCACCGCGATGCCGCGCGCGGCGGCGGCGGCCTGATCGATCACGTCGATGCCGCTGCCGTGCTTCGAAATCACCTGCAGGTTTTCGGCGGCGTCCATGATGCGGGCGTTGACCTTGCCGTACCGGACGATGATCGCGACCGGCTTGTGCCGAGTGCAGAGCGCCATGATGTCGTCCTCGGTCGGTTGCTTGCCGGCGAACACGACGTCGAACTGCGCAAGCATCTCGAGCGCTTGCGGCGCCAGGTCGGCGGCGGTCACGAGGACCACGGGCTTGTGCGAAGCGATCTGCATCACAGTGCCTCGCCTTCGGCCAGCATGCCGGCTGCGCGCAGTTCCTTCTCGATCCAGCCCGGACGAAGGTCGCCCTTGTGGATCGCCGCGATACGCGCGGTTTCGAAGTCGAGCTTTTTCTGCGCGAGATCGACGATGCGCGCGACGTCGGTGCGCGCAATGACGACGACGCCGTCGGCGTCGCCGACCACCAGGTCGCCCGGATTGACCGCCGTGCCGCCCAGCGAGATCGGCGCATTCACGCGCCCCGCGACGCTTTTGGTCGGGCCGCACGGATTGAGGCCGGCCGCGAAGATCGGGTAGTCGCCGTTGGCCAGTTCGTGCGCGTCGCGCACCGCGCCGTCGATGACGATGCCGGCGATGCCGCTCGCCTTCGCCTGCGCCGCCATGATTTCGCCGAGCAGCGCGCACGAGATGTCGCCCTTGCCGTCGACCACGACGACGTCGCCCGGCTTCGCGACGGCGAGCGCCGCATGGATCGCCAGGTTGTCGCCGGCGCGAACTTCGACCGTGACCGCCGGGCCGGCGACCTTCATCTTCGGCGACAACGGCCGCACGCGGCCATGCACCGTGCCGCGGCGGCCCGCGACGTCGGCCAGGATCGCGGCCTGGTAGCGCGCGGCCGCCTGAACGAGTTCCGGCGAAACGCGTTCGATGTCGCGATTGATCGAAGAAGTGCCGGCGGATGTCTTGCTCATGATTCGACCTCGGGTTGTGTGTTGTACTCTGTACAACACTGGTGTACATGGTGAAATCACTATAGCCAAGCGATGCGCGTCATGGCACTGGCGTTTACCCTTTTACGTGGTAAACCAGCGTTTTACTCTGTACAATTGCGGGTAAATGACGACGGGAGAAAAGGAATGGGAAACGACGGGGTCGTTGCCGTGGAAAAGGCGCTTTCGTTGCTGGACTGCTTCAAGCCCGGTGCCGAATCGCAATCGCTCGCGATGCTGTCGCAGGCGTCCGGCATGCACAAGACGACGGTCTATCGGCTGATGAACTCGCTGGAGCGAATGGGCTATGTCGTGCGCGCGCAATCCGGCAATTATTCGCTCGGACATCGCGTGCTGTACCTCGGCAAGCTGTACGAGCAGTCGTTCCACCTGTCCACGGTGGTCGAACCGGCGCTGCATGCGCTGGCCGCGCTGACGAAAGAAAGCGCATCCTACTACGTGCACGACAACGGGCAGCGGCTTTGCCTGTTTCGGGTCGAACCGTCCGAAGGCTTGCGTGAAACGCGGCTCGCGGGGACGATGCTGCCGCTCGACGACACGGCCATCAGCCAGGTGATCCGTTTCTGGGGGCTTGGCGAACCGATCTACGACAAGCCGCCCGCACTGCCCCTCTTCACCGCGGGTGCACGCGACGTGCACACGGCGGCGTTCGCGGTGCCGATCTTCGGTGCCGGCGACAAGTTCATGGCGGCGCTGACGCTCTCCGGCCCTGCCTCCCGCCTCAGCGTCGCGCACGCGTCGGGCGAGCTGGATCGACCGCAACTGGATGCGGCCGCCGATCTGTCCCGGAAGCTGGGGGCGAGTGTCGCGCTCTGCGAGAACGTCTACGGCACCTGATTGCCGCTTCGGCGAAGGCAGGGTTCAACTCGGCGAGCCGTTCGTCGCCCGCATGACGCGTACGGGCGTTCCTTACGCATGCGTCGAGCGCGGCCGGTCGGTCGTCCGCACAACCGCATGGCCGGCGGACATCGACCGTGACTCGAAGTCCTCGCCGCGCGATTCGCGCGACGCGATCACCGCGACGAACGCGGGGAGCGCCATCAGCATCGCGTAACCCGCGACGAAGATCGCCGAGCCCGCATAGCTGACGAGCAGCGTGCCGACGATCGGGGCGATCGACCCGCCGAGCACCGATGCGAGCCGATAGCGGGTCGACAGGGCGGTAAAGCGCACCCGCGTCGGAAACAGTTCGGCCATGTACGCGGCCATCGGTCCGAGAATGATGCCGTGGCAGGCCACGCACGCGATCAGCGCGAGTTGCGGATGCGCATAATCGCTGCCCGGCGACAACGTGAACAACGAACAACCGGCGACCGCCGCTCCGAGCAAGCCGGCGATCAGCACCGGGCGCCGTCCGACCCGGTCCGACACGTGCGCGGCGAATTGCGCAATGACGCAGTGTCGGAAGCCGGCCTCGATCCGCCGCGCCGTTACGCCACGGCCGGAAAATCGAGCGTCGTATCGTTCACGCGATTGACGAGGTTCGTGAACGTGATCGATGCGATGGCCAGATTGATCTCGATGAGCTGGCGTTCCGTATAGCCAGCCGCGCGCACCGCATCGACGGCCGCAACGGGAACCGTGCCGCGCGTGCCGACGAGCGTACGGACATACGCGACCAACGCGTCGCGCGCGGCGTCGCCGGTGGCCGCGCCCGCGCGCACCTGCTTCATCTGATCGCTCGTCAGGCCCGCCAGCTTGCCCATCAGCGTGTGAGCGGCGACGCAGTAATCACACCCCGCGTATTCGCTGACCGCCAGCTTGATCACTTCGATATCGGCCTTGCCGAGCGTGCTCGCCGCGACCGCGGCATCGAACGCCAGCACCGCGCCGAGCGCTTCGGGGCTTTGCGTGCCGACGGTTGCGTATGCGTTGGGCACCTTGCCGACAGCCTTCTTGATCTTCGCGAACACTTCGGCGGCCGCGCCGGTTGCCTCTTCAGGGCGAATGGTGCTGAGACGGGACATGATCGACTCCTTGCTTCGTGGTTGAACGGTTAGCCATGTCGTATGGCATGGGAGTCAGTGTAGGGATGCGCGACGATTTCTTTAATGCCATACTGCCGCAACTTCATGCTCAAACGTCTCATATGGAAATGCTCGACCGATTGCTGTCGATGATGCCGGTCACCGGGCGGCTTGACGTGCGGTGCCACTTCGGCGCGCCGTGGCGCATCGACCATCCCGAGTCGAGCGAGTGGGAACTCCCCTATCACATCCTGTTGCGCGGCGAGGCTGTCGTCGAGTGCGAGACGGGCGGAGAAGACGAACCGACGCTCCGGATGAAGGCGGGCGACATCGTGGTGTTTCCGTCCGGCAGCGCCCATCGGCTGCACGACGGCAGCGGCGAGGCGCCGCGCGCGGCGCGCGAGCGGCACGGGAACGGCCTGACCGTTGCGACGAACGGCAGCGCCGATGCGAACACCGACGTGCTGTGCGGGCGCTTCGTGCTGCCTGCCGTCCCGCAGCAGTTGCTGCGCGACCATCTGCCGCGACGTCTGATCGTGAGCAGCGTAACCGCGGTCGATGGACAGACGCGCGACGCCGCGTTTGCAGCCACGCGACTCGCGCGGGTCATCGAATTGATGCGCGAGGAAGTACTGGAGCAACGCGCCGGCAGTGCCGCGGTCGTGGATCATCTGTCCGGCGCGCTGTTCGCGTTGACCCTGCGCAGTGCGTCCGAGGCAGGCCACGCGCCGCGCGGGCTGCTTGCACTGGCACAACGTCATCGGCTGCAGCCGGCGCTCGCAGCCATGTTCGACGAGCCCGAAAAACCCTGGACGCTGGCACAGCTGGCCGAGCGCTGCCACATGTCGCGCGCGACGTTCGCACGCCACTTCGACGAGGCGATCAGCCGCTCGGCAAGCGACGTCCTGACGGAAATCCGCATGGCGCTGGCCGGGCGCAAGCTGGCGCAAACGACGATGTCCGTCGCCGAGATCGGCGAATCGGTCGGCTATCGATCCGAGGCCGCGTTCCAACGGGTGTTCAAACGGCAGGTAGGCATGACGCCGGCGAAGTGGCGCATGCGATCGTCGCGAATCGCGGAGCCGGAAGTGCGTTCATCCTGACGCACGATGCTTGCGCCGCGTTCGCCCGTCGACTCCGTCCGGGACCGACGTTCGCGCGATCGCCTGCATGCGGACCGGATTCGCGATGTTGCCGCATGCATCGCGGCCGGCCCACGACCGCGCATCCGTCGACGATGCATGTTGCCTGCACGAACAACGATCGTCCCCCGCACCGGCCCCACAGGCGGAACGGGTTCGAAACTTTGCTATGCTGGCCGCCGCCATGCGGCGACATGGATGCGCACGATGCGCGCAAGGCCACGTTCACTTCACCCGGATATCTTTCATACATGGACAGGCTCCAGGCCATGACCACCTTCGTCACGGTGGTCGAGACGGAAGGATTCGCATCGGCGGCGCGCAAGCTGAACGTATCGCCGTCGGTGATCAGCCGCGTGATGACGGAACTCGAGGAATATCTCGGCGTGCGGCTGTTAACGCGGACGACGCGTGTGGTCCGCATCACCGATGCGGGCGCGTCGTTTTACGAAGACTGCCGGCGCATTCTGGCGGACATCGACGCGGCCGAGCTTTCCGCCACCGGCACCGGCAATGCGCCACGCGGCCAGCTCACCGTCACGGCGCCCGTGCTGTTCGGCAAGAGCTACGTGACGCCGATCGCGCTCGAGTATCTGGAGCAGCATCCTTTCGTCAATCTCAACTGCTGGTTTCTGGACCGTGTCGTGAATCTCGTCGATGAAGGCGCCGACGTGGCCGTGCGCATCGGCGAGCTGCCGAACTCGTCGCTGCAGGCGATCTCGGTGGGCAAGGTACGCCGCGTGCTGTGCGCGTCTCCCGCTTATCTGGACGCGCACAGCACGCCGCGGCATCCGGACGATCTCGCGGCTCACGTCACGATTCAGGCGACGGGCATCACGCCGGCGCCCGAATGGCGCTTCCGCGCGCGGGACAAGACGCTCGCCGTCCCTATCCAGCCACGCCTGCTGACCACGACGAACGATTCCGCGATCGCCGCGGCAACGGCCGGTCTCGGGATCGTGCGCCTGCTGTCCTATCAGGTGGTCGACGAACTCGCGCAAGGCGCGCTGCGCGTGCTGCTGGCCGAGCACGAACTTGCCCCGCTTCCGGTTCACGTCGTGCATCGCGAGGGCAGGCACGCGAACCGGAAAGCGCGCGCGTTCATCGATCTCTGCGTCGAAAAGCTGAGAGCCCAGGCGCCGATGTGGTCTGCATAGCAGGCACCGGCGAGTCGGCGCGGCGCGCGCGCGACGGAACCGTCCCGACCGGCACGCGTATCAGGCATCGCGTTCGGTAGGCAGGCAAGCCGCTCCTACAGGCCGAGATCGCTCAGGCCGGGATGATCGTCGGGCCTGCGCCCGAGCGGCCAGAAGAACTTCCGGTCGGCCTCGGCGATCGGCAGATCGTTGATGCACGCATGGCGGTGATGCATGAGGCCATCGTCACCGAATTCCCAGTTCTCGTTGCCGTACGACCGATACCAGTTCTGCGCGTCGTCGCGCCACTCGTAGGCGAAGCGCACGGCGATCCGGTTGCCGCCGTATGCCCACAACTCCTTGATGAGCCGGTAGTCGAGTTCGCGCTGCCACTTGCGTGCGAGCAGCGCGACGATCGCCGGACGGCCGGTCGCGAATTCGGCGCGGTTGCGCCACACGCTGTCGACGCTGTACGCGAGCGAAACCTGCTCCGGATTGCGCGTGTTCCACCCGTCTTCGGCGAGCCGCACTTTTTCGATCGCCGTCTCCAGCGAGAACGGCGGAAGCGGCGGGCGAACAACGTTGACGTCTTTCATGATCGAACTCCTTTCGTTGGGAATCGTCGCCGGGCGACGAGGGTTCTGAATTACACGTCGAGCAGCAGACGGTCGCCGCCGCCCGATTCGCGATGCGCGGGCACCGCGCAGCAGATCAGCGCTTCGTCGTCCGCTACCTTGAATTCCGGCGCGACCGCATATGTCACCGCGCCTTCGACGATCCGGGTGCGGCAGGTGCCGCAACTGCCTCCGCGGCAGCCGTATTCGGGCGTCAGGCCGCGCGCCTCGGCCAGGTCCAGCAGCGAGCCGCTGCCCGGTTGCCAGCGCGCTTCCTTGCCCGACTTGACGAACGCGACGGGTGTCGGCGTATCCGCCGGCGCACGCAGCGGGGTACTCGCGCCCGCATCGGTTCGACGCCTGAGCCCGGAAGGGCCGAACGACTCCGCGTGGATTCGGTGGTCCGCCACGTTCAGGTCGCGGAGCCCGTCATAGACCGCTTGCATGAAGCCCGACGGTCCGCACAGATAGAAGTCGTAGTCGTCGAACGGCAGCGTGGCGCGCAGCAGGTTCGCATCGATGCGGCCCGCGACGTCGAACTCGTCGCCTTCGCGCGCGCCGGTCGCATCCGACAGGACGCGCACCACGTTCACCGCGCCGTTCGCGGCCGACGCGAGCTGGCCGATCTCGTCGCCGAACGCGCGCTCCTTCACGGAGCGTGCGGCGTGAAAGAACCAGGTCTTGCGCGTGCCGCGCTTGCGCGCGCCTTCGTAGACGATGTGACGCAACATCGCCAGCATCGGCGTCACCCCGACACCGGCCGCCAGCAACACGGCAGGCCGGCGCTCGAGCGCATCGATCGTGAATTGCCCGGCGGGTGCCCGGACGTCGATGCGGTCGCCGACCCGCACCCCGTCATGCAGATGCGACGACACGCGCCCTTCCCGCTTGACGCTGATGCGATACACGCGGTCCGACGGCGCGCTCGACAACGTATAGGTGCGGATGAGCGGATCGCCGCCTTCCGACAGGTGCACGCGAATCGGCACGTGCTGACCCGCCAGGTGCGGCACCAATCCGGCGCCGTCCTCGGGTTCGAGCTGGAACGAGCGAATCAGCGTGCTCTCGTCGGTGATTTTCGCGACCCTGAACGGACGCCACGCCCGTGCCAGTTCGGCGGCGCTCAAGCGACTCGCGGCCTCGTCCCAGCTCCCTGTCATCAGCGAGTTGGGCGACCAGCCTTCCGCCCGGAACGTCCAGCGCAACGGCAATGCGCCGGCACGATAAACGACGCGGCGCGGCTTGAAGCGCCACAGTCGCTCCGCGCCCTGAAAGGCGGCGATCTCCGGCGAATCGAGGTCGACTTCGGCTTCGCCGGTCATCTGCAACACGTCGCCGGTTTCGAAGTCGGCGAACACGATGCCCGCGCGCGGATTGACCAGGAAGTTGCCGAGCGTCGCGAAAAACAGGTTGCCGGCAAAATCCGGGATCGTCAGCACGCCGTCGTCGCCGATGCGCACGAACCCCGCCTTGCCGCCGCGATGCGAAACGTCGACCTGGCGCTCGGCGCCGTCGCCGACGTAGGACGCCACGAACAGCGTGTCGGCAGCCGCGATGATCGCGCGGGCGCGATCGTCGAGACGATCGCTTTCCTCCGGTGCGATCGCGGAGAACGTATCGGGTTCGCGTACGAACGCGAAATCGCGCAACTGGATGTATTGCGGGCAGTTGCCGAAGCTCTGCACGACGTCGAGATCGAATGCGCGCGTCTCGCCGCGACGGATCATGCCGTTCAGGCGATTGCGACGCCGCGTATGCAGTTCGATGCCGAGCAGGCCGATCGCCGCGCCGTCGCGCGTGCCGCCGGCAGCCGGATCGTTCGGATCGAATACGGTGTCGATGCGCAGGCGTTTGTCGTTCGGCGACTGCATGAAGCCGGGCTGGCCGAATGCGAACGTCGCCCACGCATCGCCGTCGTCGGCCACCGCACCGACGACGACGAAAGGCAACTGCGCGAAGAACGCGCGATGTTGGTCGGGCATGTGGTTCCTGACGAAGCGTCGTCCCACGCTGTCCATCTTCTGCATCACGCCTGTCTTTTCCTGCAGCTCGAGTTCGCCCCGATGCCACGGCGAGTTCGCTTCATTCGATACCGTGCTCACGATGTGTCTCCTCGACGGAATCCGCACATGACGCATTCGGCGCGCCTTGACGCGTCGGCGTCGCCCTCCGTCACCGCACGGGCAACGGGCCGACCTCGGTCACGCAGCGGCCGCGAGCCCGACCGGCATCTTCACGAACTCGACGAAGCCCGGCAACGCTTCGATGCGGCGCAGCCACGCCGCGACGTTCGAATAGCCGGACAGGTCCACAGTGCCTTCGGGCGCGCGCGCAACGTAGCCATACAACGCGACGTCGGCGATGGTCGGCTTCGGCCCGACGATGAAGTCGCGCCCCGCGAGTTCGGCGTCGATGAGCGCGAGGATGCGATGCGCACGGGCGATCACTTCGTCGGCGTTGAAC
>NZ_JBYQCG010000183.1:21605-56394 GCF_057837105.1 Burkholderia sp. APQ4-4ca
CGGCCGCGAGCCCGACCGGCATCTTCACGAACTCGACGAAGCCCGGCAACGCTTCGATGCGGCGCAGCCACGCCGCGACGTTCGAATAGCCGGACAGGTCCACATTGCCTTCGGGCGCGCGCGCAACGTAGCCATACAACGCGACGTCGGCGATGGTCGGCTTCGGCCCGACGATGAAGTCGCGCCCCGCGAGTTCGGCGTCGATGAGCGCGAGGATGCGATGCGCACGGGCGATCACTTCGTCGGCGTTGAACTTCGCCCCGAAGACCGTGATGAGCCGCGCGGCGGCCGGGCCGAATGCGATCTCGCCGGCCGCGACGGACAGCCAGCGCTGCACGGCGGCTTCCTGCGCGGGCGATTGCGGGAGATAGTCGCGGTTGCCCGACGTGCGGGCGAGATACACGAGAATGGCATTCGAATCGGCGATCACGGTCTCCCCGTCGACCAGCACCGGCACTTGACCGAAGCGGTTCAGCGCCAGAAATTCAGGCGACTTGTGCGCGCCGGCGGCCAGGTCGACTTCGATCAGTTCGTGCTCGATGCCGAGCAGCGAGATGAGCAGGCGGGCGCGGTGCGAATGACCGGAAAGCGGGTGAACGTAGAGCTTCATGACTGTTTCCTTTGGGAAGGTGCGACAAGCAGGTCTCATCGCTTGGAGCAAGTCTAGAAACTCGACGGTTGCGGCAGAATCCCCGCTGACGAGAATTGATCGTTCTCGTTTCGCGAATGGTCGGGCGAAAGCCGGCGTTGCGATGCGGACCAACGCGGCGTGTTGCGCGCCGGACCGCTGATGAAGTCGATCGCGCCGGCGCGCGACCGGGCTTGCGCGAGCGGCGCGCTCGACGCGCCGCCCGCGACGACGGCCGCCCTTACTCGAACGCCTTCAACGCATCCAGCCCGTCCGGCAGCGTCGCGTCCGGAAACTGCGTGGACAGCGTCGCGTCCCGCCACCGCGCCGCCTCTTCCGCGCGCTGCCGTTCCGCCTGCTCGCAGACGAACAGCGCATCGCCGCCGAGCAGCAGGCGCAGCGGCACGTCGTCGCGGCGCGACAGATCGACGATCAGCGCCGCGATCCGTGCGGGATCGCCAATCTCGCGGCCGCCATACGCGCCGAGCAGGTCGAGGATCTTTCCGACCGACGGCTGATAGTCGGGCAGCAGATCGTCGACGCCGCGCTTCGCCTGCGCGGCCCATTCGGTCCGCATCCCGCCCGGCTCGAGCGTGCACACGCGCACACCGAACGGCGCGACTTCCTTCGCGAGCACGTCGCTGAACCCGCCGACCGCCCACTTCGCGGCCTGATACGCGGACAGCCCCGGCGTCGACGTCCGCCCGCCGACCGACGACACCTGGAAGATGTGCCCCGCGCGCTGCGCGCGCATCGTCGGCAGCACCGCGCGCGTGAGATGGATCACGCCGAACAGGTTCGTTTCGATCTGGTCGCGGAACACGTCGGCGCCCATCTGCTCGAACGGCGCCGTATGGCCGTAGCCCGCGTTGTTCACCAGCACGTCGATGCGGCCGAACGCGGCGCGGGCCGCCGAGACGGCCTGCGCCGCCGCCGCTTCGTCGGTGACGTCGAGCGCGACCGGCAGCAATCGGTCGCCATACCGTTCGGCCAGATCGGCCAGCCGCGCCGGATCGCGTGCGCCGGCCACCAGCCGGTCGCCCGCCGCCAGCACGGCTTCCGAAATCGCGCGCCCCAGGCCGCGTGCGGCCCCCGTTACCAACCAGACTTTCGACATTTTCCACTCCTTGACCATGGTGAAACGATGAAAATGAATGATTACTCACTCATTAATATGGACGATGAACCGATCCTTCCTGACCGCATCGCCCAGCCTGACACCTCGCTGCGCGCCATGGAGATGCGAGCCACCGCACGCGTCGCCATGACTTCCCTGCTCCGCTCACACCGTCTGCAACACGGCCCATATCGCGCGAAACCCCGCTTCCCGGTAGGCATCGGCCCGCGCAGGATCGCGCGCGATCGATTCCATCGCGGTTTCCGCGATCGACGTAAACAACGCCGAGCAGAACGCATGCGCTTCGTCGCGGTTCAGCCCGCCCGACGCGGCGACCTGTTCGCGCAGCAGCGCGCGGATCGCGCCGAAGCCCTCGGTGCCGGCCGCGCGATGCGCGTCGTCGATGCGACCGCTCACGCCGAGCTGCTGCAGCGCACGCCGGCCGTCCGGATTCGCGACGCCCCACGACACATAGCCGTTCCACGCATGCCGCACCGCCTGTTCGGCCGGCGCGTGTTCCGGAAACCCGGTCATCATCGCTTCGCGCATGTCGGCCTTCAGGCTCACGTACAGCGCGTTCAACAACGCATCCTTGGTTTCGAAATAGGTGAACACCGTGCCTTCCGCCACGCCGGCGAGCCGTGCGATGCGCGCGGTGGTCGCGGTCGCGCCGTCCTCGGCGAGCGCGCGCGGCCGCGGCGAGGATGGCTTCGTGCTTGTCGGGACTGCGCGGACGGGCCACGTTCGATTCCTTTAATGAGTGAGCGCTCAATCATAATCAAGCCCTCGCCGGGAACGCAAGCCCTGTTACATCCGCGGGAACGCATACGCAATCCATCAAAACGGTGCACTATTGCGTTTTGCCGTACCGGCGCCCGCGCATCCGGCGCCGCATTGCCCTCGACGTTCGTTTCACGTTCACCGTTTCAAACCGCGAACCTCCCATGACGAATCAGCCTTCCCAGACGGCGGCCGACCGGCCCGTCGACATGATCATCTTCGGCGGCGGCGGCGACCTGGCCGCCCGCAAGCTGTTGCCCGCGCTATACATGGCGCACCTGCACTGCAATCTTCCGCCCGAGACGCGCATCATCGCCGTCGGCCGCCGCGACTGGGGCATCGACGGCTATCGCAAGTTCATGGACGAGCAGTCGCGCCCGTTCATCGACGAGAAGGCGTTCGACGCCGACGCGTGGAGCCGCTTCCTCGACCTGTTCAAGTACGTGCTGATCGACGTCAACGTGCCGGACGACTACCTGCGCCTCGCCGAAGCGGCGCGTGGCGACGCGGTGCGCGTGTTCTACCTGTCGACGTCGCCGGAGCTGTTCACGACGATCTGCGACAACCTGTCGGCCGCGCACCTCGTCGACGCGCACTCGCGCGTCGTCCTCGAAAAACCGCTGGGCCACGATCTCGCGTCCGCGAAGGCGATCAACGACGCGGTCGGCAAGCACTTCGAGGAATCGCAGATCTACCGGATCGACCACTATCTCGGCAAGGAAACCGTGCAGAACCTGATGGTGCTGCGCTTCGGCAACCCGATCTTCGGGCCGCTGTGGCAGGCGCCGAATATCCGCAGCGTGCAGATCACGGTCGCGGAAACGGTCGGCGTCGGCAGCCGCGCGGGCTTCTACGACCATACCGGCGCGCTGCGCGACATGGTGCAGAACCACCTGCTGCAGCTGCTGTGCATCGTCGCGATGGAGCCGCCGGTGTCGCTCGACCCGGACGCGGTGCGCGACGAGAAGCTGAAGGTGCTGCGCTCGCTGCGGCCGATGTCGCTGTCGGACGTCGCGCGCGACACCGTGCGCGGCCAGTACACGGCCGGCGCGGTCGACGGCCAGCCGGTGAAGGGCTATCTCGAGGAAGACAACGTGCCGGCGGACAGCCGCGCGGAAACCTTCGTCGCGCTGCGCGCGCACATCAACAACTGGCGCTGGGCGAACGTGCCGTTCTTCCTGCGCACCGGCAAGCGGCTGCAGCGCCGCCAGTCGGAAATCGTGATCGAGTTCGCGGACATGCCGTTCTCGATCATCCCTACCGGCCCGCGCAATTACGGCAACCGTCTCGTGATCCAGCTCCAGCCGGAAGAGTCGATCCAGCTGCAGATGCTCGCGAAGGAGCCGGGCAGCGGGATGAACATGGTGCCGGTCAGTCTGAACCTCGACCTGCAGCAGGCGATTCCGGAACGGCGCGCGGAAGCGTACGAACGGCTGCTGATCGACGTGATCCGCGGCCGCCTCACGCACTTCATGCGCCGCGACGAACTCGAAGCCGCGTGGTCGTGGGTCGAGCCGATCCTCGACGGCTGGAAGCAGCTCGGCGACCGGCCGCGCCTGTACACGGCCGGCACGTTCGGGCCCGCGGCTTCGTCGGCGCTGCTCGCGCGCGACGGGATGTCGTGGGCCGAAGAGGCGTAATCGCCGCACGACGGCGTGCCGCCGCGCGGCACGCCGGATTCCGCAGGGCAGCGCCGCCTGCGCCGCGCCGCTACTGCGGCTCCATCCACGCGGCCTTGCGCCGCGCCGGCGCATCGCCGCCGCTGCCGCCGCCCAGCACCTCGATCAGGTAGTCGACGAACGACGCGATCCGCGACGAGATCGCGGTATTGCGGTAGTACACCGCGTGAATCGGCTGCTGGACGTCGAGCGTCTGGCGCGCGAGCACCTGCACGAGCCGCCCGGCCTCGCGATCCTGCGCGGTCACGAAATCCGACAGGCACACGATCCCCGTGCCCGCCAGCGCGAGCTGCCGCAGCGTCTCGCCGCTCGACGACCAGACGTCGGGCTCGATGCGGCAGGGCTCGCCGTCCGTGCCGAGGATCGGCCATACGTTCAACGATTCGGGCTGCGTGAAACCGAGCAGCGTATGCTTCGGCAGATCGTCGACCTTGCGCGGCTGCCCGTGCGCTTCGACGTAGTCGGGGCTGGCGAGGATGCGCACCCGGCTGTTGCCGATGCGCCGGCTGTGCAGCGTCGAATCCTTCAGCCGGCCGATCCGGATCGCGACGTCGGTGCGCCGCTCCAGCAGGTCGATGATGCCCTCGTTGCTGTTCAGCTCCAGCTCGACCTTCGGAAAGCGCTCGCGGTAGCCACGCACGAGCGGCACGATCACGTGCAGCATGAACGGCGTCGCGGCGTCGATGCGCAGGCGCCCGGACGGCATCTCGCGCCGCGCGAGCATCTGCTCTTCCGCGTTCTCGACCGATTCGATGATCGCGCGCGCGTCCTGCAGGAACGCGCGCCCTTCCTCCGTCAGTTCGAGCCGGCGCGTGGTCCGGCGCAGCAGCGTGGTCTTCAGCTTTTCCTCGAGCCGCGCGAGCGTGCGGCTCGTCGCCGACACGGTGAGGTCGAGCTGCTGGGCGGCGGCGGTGATCGAACCGGTGTCGACCACGGCGGCAAAGGCCTGGAGTTCGTCTAGGGTGATCTTCATTGTTGATTTGAAATCAAAACAATTTGGTTTATAGACGAGTTTTTCCGCAAAAGTAAAGCCGGCACACTGCGATCCGTTCCTACTGAAACCCGGATCCCGTCATGCCACTCGCGTTGCTTGCGCTGACCATCAGCGCCTTTGCCATCGGCACCACCGAATTCGTGATCGTCGGGCTGATCCCGACGATCGGCGCCGACCTCGGCGTCAGCCTGCCGTCCGCCGGCCTGCTCGTCAGCCTGTATGCGCTCAGCGTAGCCATCGGCGCGCCGCTTCTCACCGCGCTCACCGGCCGCGTGCCGCGCAAGGCGCTGCTCGCCGGGCTGATGGCGCTCTTCACCGTCGGCAACCTCGTCGCATGGCAGGCGCCGGGCTACGAATCGCTGATCGTCGCGCGCGTGCTCACCGGCCTCGCGCACGGCGTGTTCTTCTCGGTCGGCTCGATCATCGCGACCACGCTCGTGCCGAAGGACAAGGCCGCCAGCGCGATCGCGACGATGTTCAGCGGGATGACCGTCGCGTTCGTCGCCGGCATTCCGCTCGGCACCTTCATCGGCCAGCACTTCGGCTGGCGCGCGACGTTCCTGATCGTCGCGCTGTTCGGCCTCGTCGCGTTTCTCGGCGCGGTTGCCTTCGTGCCGCGCGGGCTGCCGCAGACGCCGCCCGCCCCGCTCGCCCGCCAGTTGCGCGTGCTCGCCCAGCCGCGCCTGCTGCTCGTCTATGCGATGACGGCGGTCGGTTACGGCGGCTCGCTGATCGCGTTCACGTACATGGCGCCGCTGCTCGAACAGATCGCCGGCTTCACGCCGTCGCAGGTCAGCCTCGTGCTCGTCGGCTACGGCGTGTCGGTGGCGGTCGGCAACGTGTGGGGCGGCAAGCTCGCGGACGCCGTCGGCCCCGTGAAGGCGCTCAAGCGGATCTTCCTGCTGCTCGCGATCGTGCTGCTCGCGCTGACCTTCACGATCCACGTGAAATGGCTCGCGGTGCTGACGATGCTCGCGTGGGGCGCCGTGGCGTTCGGCAACGTGCCGGGGCTGCAGGTGTACGTCGTCAAGCAGGCGCGCCACTTCGCGCCGGACGCCACCGACGTCGCATCGGGCTTCAACATCGCCGCCTTCAACCTCGGCGTGGCGGGCGGGTCGTCGCTCGGCGGCCTGATCGTCGCGAACGTCGGCCTGGGCCACACGCCGTGGATCGCCGCCGTCGTCACGCTCGGCGCGTTTGCGCTCACCGCGCTGAGCGGCCGTCTCGACAGCCGTCAGGGCCTCCCGGAACGCACGGCCGAACCCGTCGAACTCGCCCATTGAACGTCATCCTTTCGCAGGAGCCCTCAGCATGAACGCATCGACCCAACGTCCGCCGTTCGCCGGCAAGACTTTCGAAGTCCGCTACGACGGCCTCACCGCGCTCAACGCGTACGACGAAGACGGCCTCCACATGCGCTACGCGATCACCGAAGGCCCGTACGCGGGCGCCACCGGCGAAGTCGAATACACGTGGCAGCCGATCGCCGGCGACGCCTACGCGATCTCGTGGCAAGAAGCCGATCGCGCAACCGTCGTGCATATCGACGATTTCGCCGCGGGCACGTCGCGCTCGTTCTTCACCGCGCCGTCGCTCGATTTCCACCGGCTCGACGGCAGCCTGCGCGCGGTCTGAACGGAGCCCGACCATGTTCACTTCACTCGACTCGCTCGCCGCCGGCGGCTTCAGCATCGGCGTCGAACTGCCGCTCGACAACGACTGGACCCCGTCCGGCAACGCGAAACGCCGGCACGACGGCCGCCACCCCGGCGTGCCCAGCCTCGACATCCACGCGGAGCTCGCGCAACTGGCCGACACGCTCGGCTTTCGCGCGCTCTGGGTGCGCGACGTGCCGGTGTACGACCCGTCGTTCGGCGACGCCGCGCAGGTGTTCGAAACGTTCTCGTATCTCGGCTACCTCGCCGGGATCACGCGCGACATCCTGCTCGGCACCGCGGCCGTCGTGCTGCCGCTGCGCGAGCCGCTGCTGACGCTGAAATCGGCCGCGACGATCCAGGAACTGAGCGGCGGGCGCCTGCTGCTCGGCGTCGCGAGCGGCGACCGGCCGGTCGAATATCCGCTGTTCGGCCGCGACTTCGCCACGCGCGGCGCGAACTTCCGCGACCAGATCGCGCTGCTGCGCGACGGCGCGCGCGAGCATCTGCCGCCCGGCCTGGAAGTGCTGCCAGCCGCCCGTTCGCCGGTGCCGCTGCTCGTCGCGGGTCTCGCGCAGCAAACGCCCGAGTGGATCGGCGAGCACATGGACGGCTGTCTCGCGTATCCGGGCACGCCGGCCGATCACCTGCAGCGCGCCGCGAACTGGCACGCGGTGGCCGGCGACAAGCCGTACGTGAGCTTCATCCACCTCGACCTCGCGGAAGATCCGCACGAACCGCTTCAGCGGCACCGCTTCGGCGCCCGCGCGGGGCGCCTCGCGCTGACGGAAGAACTCGCGGCGATGCGCGACGCGGGCGTGCAGCACATCGGCCTGCATTTCCGCCGCAACCGCCGGCCGCTCGACGAGACGATGGCCGAAATCGCGGCGGACGTGCTGCCCGCGTTCCACCCGAACACGACGCCGCAGACGCGCGTCGCATAAGGGCGACCACGGTCCGGACGCCCGCGGCGCAACCAATATTTGACTTTAAATCAAATATTTTTGGCTTATGAAGGCGTTTATCTCATCAGTCTCACGCGCCAGAATGACGTCCATACCGCAATCGTTTCCCCTCTTTCAGGAGCACATGATGAGCAAGATTCCCGCATTCGGCCTCGGTACGTTCCGCCTGCAAGGCCAGGTCGTCATCGACTCGGTCCGCAACGGCCTCGAAGTCGGCTACCGCGCGATCGACACCGCGCAGATCTACGGCAACGAAGCCGAAGTCGGCGAAGCGATCGCCGCGTCGGGCGTGCGCCGCGAAGACCTGTTCCTCACGACGAAGATCTGGGTCGACAACTACGCGCCGGAAAAACTGGCGGCCAGCCTCGAGGAAAGCCTGCGCAAGCTGCGCACCGACGTCGTCGACCTGACGCTGATTCACTGGCCGGCGCCGGGCAACGGCGTGTCGATCGACGCGTTCATGACCGCGCTGGCGGACGCGAAGGCGAAGGGCCTCACGCGCCAGATCGGCATCTCGAACTTCAACATCGAACTGACGAAGGAAGCGATCGCGGCCGTCGGCAAGGACGCGATCGCGACGAACCAGATCGAACTGAGCCCGTACCTGCAGAACCGCAAGCTGGTCGAGTTCCTGAGCGCCGAAGGCATTCACGTGACGTCGTACATGACGCTCGGCTACGGCAAGGTGCTCGGCGACCCGGTAATCGGCGCGATCGCGCAGCGTCACGACGCGACGCCGGCGCAGGTCGCGCTCGCGTGGGCGCTGCAACTCGGCTACTCGGTGATCCCGTCGTCGACCAAGCGCGAGAACCTCGCAAGCAACCTGCTCGCGCAGACGCTGCGCCTGACCGACGACGACATGGCGCAGATCGCCGCGCTCGAACGCAACGGCCGCGAAGTCGACCCGGCCGGCCTCGCGCCGAAGTGGGACTGAACGCCGCTTTCTTGATCGACCGCCCGCGGCCAGCCGGCCGCGGACACTGAGAGGACACCACCATGACCCAGGACCCGCTTTTCCAACCGCTGCGACTCGGCGCGCTGACGCTGCCGAACCGCATCGTGATGCCGCCGATGACGCGCTCGCGCGCGAGCCAGCCCGGCGACGAAGCCAACGAACTGATGGCCGCGTATTACGCGCAGCGCGCGAGTGCGGGCCTGATCGTCAGCGAAGGTACCTACATCGCGCCGCTCGGCAAGGGCTATGCATGGACGCCCGGCATTCACACGCCGTCACAGGTCGCCGGCTGGCGCAAGGTGACGGACGCCGTGCATGCCGCGCACGGCCGCATCTTCGCGCAGCTGTGGCACGTCGGCCGGCTGAGCCACACGAGCCTGCTCGGCGGCGCGCAACCGGTGTCGTCGTCGCCGCTCCAGGCGAAGGGCGTGAACGTGTTCATCGCCGGCGAGGACGGCAGCACGCCGGGCTTCGTGCAGGCGTCTGAGCCGCGCGCGCTGTCGATCGACGAGATCCGCGAGACCGTCGATCAATATCGCGCCGCCGCGCGTCACGCGATCGAAGCCGGCTTCGACGGCGTCGAGCTGCACGGCGCGAACGGCTACCTCGTGAACCAGTTCATCGATTCGAACGCGAACACGCGCACCGACGCATACGGCGGCTCGCTCGAGAACCGTCTGCGCTTCCTGCGCGAAGTCGCGCAGGCGCTGATCGAAGGGACCGGCGACGCATCGCGCGTGGGCATCCGCCTCGCGCCGCTGACCACGCTGAACGGCTGCGTCGACGACGATCCGGAAACGACCTACCTCGCCGCCGCGAAGCTGCTCGGCGAACTCGGCGTCGGCTACCTGCACATCGCGGAAGCCGACTGGGACGACGCGCCGCTGATGCCGGTCGCCTTCAAGCAGCAATTGCGCGCCGCGTTCCCGGGCGTGCTGATCTATGCCGGCGCGTACACCGCCGAGCGCGCCCGCGAAGCGATCGCCGCCGGCTGGGCCGATCTCGTCGCATTCGGCCGCCCGTTCGTCGCGAACCCCGACCTGCCCGAGCGGCTGCGCACCGGCGCCGCGCTCGCGCCGCACGATCGCAACACGCTGTTCGGCGGCGGCGCACACGGCCTGACCGACTACCCGACGCTCGCGCAAGCCGCGGCCTGAACGATTCTCCTGTTCGTGCCCGGCCAGCCGCCGTACGTCGGCTCCACGCAGGTCAACATCAACCCGGTCGCGATCCGCTGATCGCGCCTTAGCCCTTCGGCAATCGCGGCGACTATCGCCGCGATTGTCATTTCCGGGTTGCGGCCCACGCGATCGGCGTCTAGTGTTGACAGGATCGACTCCACACGACCGTCACCCGACCTGAAAGGACGCCGCGCCATGCCAAGCCGCTCCCCGACACGCGACATGCTGCTGGCCGTTGCGGCCGGTCTTTCCTTCGCGGCATTCACCGCGCCCGCGCATGCCGACGACGCTGCCGGTCTCGCGCCGCCCGAGCCGGCCACGCCGGTGCTGTCGACCACCGCGAGCGGCTTGCAGGTTTACACGTGCGAATACGATGCCGAACACCGGCTCGCGTGGACATTCCAGCACCCCGAAGCGCTGCTGTTCGATGCCGGCGGCACGCTCGTCGTCCGGCACGGCGCAGGGCCGTCGTGGGAAGCGCTCGACGGCAGCCGCATTACCGGCAAGAAGCGCGCGGAAGCGCCAAGCGCAAGCCCGGCCAGCATTCCGCAACTGCTGCTCGCGGCGACGCCGGCCGCAACCGGCACGCTCGCCGGCGTGCGCTTCGTGCAGCGGCTCGACACGGCGGGCGGCACGCCGCCGGCCGCGACGTGCACGACCGAGCACGCGGTCGGCCGCTTTCCGTACTTCGCGCGCTACGTGTTCCTGAAGTAACGCGCACGACGCCGCAAGCGACGGGCACCATCCCGTCGCCTTGCGCCACGCTTCCATTCAATCAGTTTTCGTATATTTGATGCAGGGAAGCGTGAAATCGCCGGCACCCTCGTTCCGTCTCGTCAGCGCAGCCGCATCGACAATTCGACGTCGCCGCCGAACGGCACCGACAGATAGCCGTTTTCCGGCGCGCGCACGTAAGCGAGGTAGTCGGGGCTGTATTCCGCGTTGTCGGCCACGACGAACGCGCCCGCCCTGAGCCGCGGCTCGACCAGCGCGAGAATCTCCGGATACAGCGCCTTCGCCCCGTCGAGCAGCAGCAGGTCGACCGCATCCGGAAGATCGGCGGCCAGCGTGCGCAGCGCATCGCCTTCGCGAATCTCCACGAGATCGGCCAATCCGCCTGCTGCCAGGTTGGCCTGCGCGCGTGCGACCTTCGACGGCTCGAACTCGCTCGTGATCAGCCGGCCGCCGCCGTTGTCGCGCAGCGCGGCCGCGAGATGCAGCGTCGAAATGCCGAACGACGTGCCGAATTCGACGATCGTCCTGGCTCCGCCGCTGCGCGCGAGCATGTACAGCAGCGTGCCCGTCTCGCGCGACACGGGAAGCGGATAGTCCTTCAGGCGCGCATACAGATCGGCGTAGTCCGTCTTGCTGCGCATCAGTCGCGCTTGCTCGTCGCGCGACACGTTCGCGAAGGCGGGGCTCGTCGCCGGGGACGACGCGTCGGCTTCATCGAACAGGCGCGCCAGCAGCGAAGCCAGCGGGTCGAGCATCAGGGTAGTCATGCGAATCTCCGGTATCGGGTTGAGTGCGTCGTTGCACCCGACTAGAATATGACGAACTATTCAGGTTTTACTATTCGCATTGGCAGACCGCTCATGACCGACCGCCGAAACGCCCCGATCGCCACGCGCAAGCAGCCTCGACAGGCACGCTCGACCCGTCTCGTCGAGGATGTCCTGCAGGCGGCTATTCAGGTTTTGGCGAGCGAAGGCGCGCAGCGCTTCACGATGGCGCGCGTCGCCGAGCGGGCCGGCGTGAGCGTCGGCTCGCTGTACCAGTATTTCCCGAACAAGGCGTCCGTGCTGTTCCGGCTCCAGCACGACGAGTGGCGGCAGACGCACGACATGCTGTGCGGGATGCTGCAGGACACGACGAAGGCGCCGCCCGAGCGGCTGCGCACCGCCGTGCATGCGTTCATCCGCTCGGAATGCGACGAAGCGCCGATGCGGATCGCCCTCGACGATGCCGCCCCGCTCTATCGCGACGCGCCCGAGGCGCAGGAAGTGAAGGCCGAGGGCAACCGGGCGTTCCGCGCGTTCATCCGCGAAGCGCTGCCCGACGTGCCCGACGCCACGCATGCGCTCGCGTGCGAGCTGATCCTGACGACGCTCACGACGGGCGGCAAGGCGTTCTCGGAAACCGCGCGCACGCCCGCGGAAATCGACACGTACTCGGACGCGATGGCCGACATGTTCTGCGCGTATCTCGCGCATCTCGCGCGCGATTGAGCGCCGCGCCGTGCCGTACCGGAACGGACACCGCACGCGCGCCGGCCTTCCGGGCCGCATTGAAAGTCATTCGTAATACCGGATGCCCGCCCGCGTGCGCCCCCCCCCCCCGCCCCTGCATTCAAATAGTCGCCTTAACGGATTCCAACTAGGCGTATACACGCGTGTCGGCGCGACGGAGCCCCGTTGCACGCCGATATAAGCGCTGCGACATGCGCTGCATGCTCTTCCCCCGATGGGACGTGATGGGCGGCTCGCCTAACCTTCGCTACGGCAAAGCACACGTGACGGGGTCGACCACACCACGCGTCGTCCGACGCGACACCCTCGCGATCGTTTCGATTCGCACGTAACGACACGCATCGCGCGTCATGCGTCCCCGCGACGTTGCCGAACAATCCCAACTAGATACGAGACACCCTGACGACGGTTCGCCACGAGCCGTTTCAGCATGCTGATAAAGGAGCAAGCTCATGAGTGATACCCCGGTGCAGCCGACGGTCGGCGTCGGCGCGGAAGAAACTGACTTTGGCACCAAGGGAGTCATCGACCGCTACTTCGGCATTTCGTCGCGCGGCAGCACGCAGCGTCGCGAGATCATTGCCGGCGTGACCACCTTCCTCGCGATGGTCTATTCCGTGTTCGTCGTGCCCGGCATGTTCGGCAAGGCCGGCTTCGACACGAGCGCCGTGTTCGTCGCGGTGTGCCTCACCACCGCGTTCGGCTCGCTGCTGATGGGCCTGTGGGCGAAGCTGCCGATCGCGATCGGCTGCGCGATCTCGCTGACCGCGTTCACCGCGTTCGGCCTCGTGCTCGGCAAGGGGCTGCATCCGACGGTCGCGCTCGGCGCCGTGTTCCTGATGGGCCTCGTGTTCACAGGCATCTCGGTCACCGGCGTGCGTTCGTGGATCCTGCGCAACCTGCCCGCGGGCGTCGCGCACGGCACCGGGATCGGCATCGGCCTGTTCCTGCTGCTGATCGCGTCGAACGACGTCGGCCTCGTGATCAAGAACCCGGGCGCCGGCCTGCCGGTGTCGCTCGGCCAGATCACCGCGTTCCCGGTCATCATGTCGGTCGTCGGGCTCGCCGCGATCTTCGGGCTCGAAAAGCGTCGCGTGCCGGGCGGCATCCTGCTCGTCGTGATCGCGATCTCGGTGTTCGGCCTGATCTTCGATCCGGCCGTGAAGTACCGCGGCATCTTCGCGCTGCCGTCGCTGAGCGCACCGGGCCACGCATCGCTGATCGGCGCGATGGACATCAAGGGCGCGCTGTCGATGGCCGTACTGCCGAGCGTGCTCGCGCTGGTGATGACCGCCGTGTTCGATGCGACCGGCACGATCCGCGCGGTCGCGGGCCAAGCCGGCCAGCTCGACGCGAACGGCCGCATCATCAACGGCGGCCGCGCGCTGACCGCCGATTCGATCAGCTCGATCTTCTCCGGCTTCCTCGGCGGCGCGCCGGCGGCGGCCTACATCGAGTCGAGCGTCGGCGTGGCCGCCGGCGCGAAGACGGGGCTCGCGGCGGCCGTGGTCGGCCTGCTGTTCCTCGTCGTGATGTTCTTCTCGCCGCTCGCGGGCCTCGTGCCGTCGTATGCGACCGCGCCGGCGCTGATGTACGTCGGCCTGCTGATGCTCGGCAGCGTGAGCAAGCTGCACATGGACGACATGGTCGACGCGATGTCGGGCCTCGTGTGCGCGGTGTTCATCGTGCTGACCGCGAACATCGTGACGGGCATCATGCTCGGCTTCTCGACGCTCGTGATCGGCCGCCTCGCCAGCGGCGAATTCCGCAAGCTCAACGTCGGCACCGTGCTCATCGCGGCCGTGCTCGTCACGTTCTATCTCGGCGGCTGGGCGATCTAAGCACGCGACATGCGCGACGTCGCCGGCAGAAGGGCGGCGCGCATCGGGACGCCACCGTCTCCTCCACCATCGTCGTCGATGGTCTCCACGCCTGGAAACGCGAGTTTCCAGGCTTTTTTTGTCGGTGCGCCGCCGCGCGACGCGTTGCGCGAAAACGGCGCGACGCCCATTCGCGCCCGGTGCTACGATCGCGTTTTGCCTTCAGGGGTCGCGATGAACACACTCGGCATCGTCTCCGAATCGAGCACCCGGGCCTCGGCGCGCAAGCCGCCGTTCATTCCGTCGTTCGGCTTCCACGAAGTGCACGAATCCCAGCCGATCGACGCGCCGCCCGCGCGCATCATCGATGTCGTCGCGTCGCTCGACATGCGCGCCGATCCCGTCGTCGACACCCTGCTGACGGTGCGCGAATTCCCGGCGGCCATCGCGGGCGCACTGCGCCACGCGCCGGCCCGCCCCGAACGCGCGCGCTTCGGCTTCGACACCTTCACGCCGCTTCATCGCGACGACACGTCGCTGTCGCTCGGCCTCGTCGGCCGCTTCTGGCGCCCGACGCCCGACGTGCGCCCCCTCGCCGACGCCGACGCCTTCGTCCGGCACGACGATCCGCGCGATGCGAAGCTGGTGCTCCGGTTCGAGGTGGTCGGGCTCGCGTCGGGTGCGCACGTCCTGCGCACCGAAACCTTCGTCCATTGCCCGAGCGCGCGCACGCGCCGGCTGTTCACGCCGTACTGGCTCGCGATCCGGCTGGGCAGCGGCTGGATCCGGCGTCGCACGCTGGCGGCGGTGGAGATGGCGCTCGTCTGAACGGGCCGCATCAGAACGGCTTGATCACGGCCAGCCCGACGACGAGCGCCATCGCGGCGATCACCGCGCCCGCCGCGTGCCCGAGCCACGGCGCCGGCACGACGACGAGATCGTCGCGCTCCATGCGCCGCAGCGTGCCGGCCAGGATCCCGTGCAGCACCGACAGCGCGACGACGATCGCGAGCTTCACCGACAGCCACGCGGCGCCGAACCAGTGACCGCTCGACGCGAGCGCGATGCCGGCGATCCAGACGACCGCGAGCGCGGGCGCCGTCACCGTGCGATCCCAGCGCCGCACCGCGCGATGCACGGCGAGGTTCGCCATACGGACCGCGACGGACGACAGCAGCAACCCGCCGACGAACGTGACGACGGCCACCAGATGCACGGCCTTCAGCATCAGGTAGATCATTGCGCGTGCCGCCTGCGCGCGATCCAGCCGGCGCTCGCCAGCCCCGCGAACGGCACGACGGCCGACAGCACGAGCCGCGCGACCTCGCGCTTGCTCCACAGCCCGCTCGACGCGGTGCCGACCACCGCCCACACGTACATCGCGAATGCGATGCCGTGAACCGGGCCCATGATCGATACCGCGACCGGATACCCGGCCAGATGCTTGAGCGGCACGGCCACGCATACCAGCGCGACGAGCGTGGTCGCCTCCAGCAGCGACAGGTATTGCAGGTTCCGCAACGCGTTGCGATCGTCTTGTTTCATCGGCAGGCCTCCAGGTGGTCCGCCGCGATTGTCGCGTGTGGTGCCGGTCCGAGCCATTGGCTAGAATGACATCTTTCAACGGATTCTGGCCACGGCCGCACACGCCATGCACACGGTCGCCGTTCTTGCCTTGCCCGATGTCGTCCCGTTCGATCTGGGCGTTGCCTGCGACACGTTCGTGCGCGTGCGGGCGTCGCATGTCGAACAGGCATACCGCGTACGCGTGTGCAGCGAGCAGCCGCGCGTCGGCGGCGACCTGTTCGAGCTGCGCCCGCCGTTTCGCCTCGACGCGCTGGCCGACGCCGACACGATCATGGTCCCCGGCACGTCGGTGCCGCTCGCGCCGACGTCGCGCCGCGTGCTCGACGCGCTGCGTGCGGCGGCCGCGCGCGGGCGCCGGATCGCGTCGATCTGCAGCGGCGCGTTCGTGCTCGCGGAAGCGGGGCTGCTCGACGGCCTGCGCGCGACGACGCACTGGCTCGCGGCCGCCGAACTCGCGCGCCGCTATCCGAACGTCGACGTCGACCCGAACGTGCTGTTCGTCGACAACGGCCGGATACTGACCTCGGCCGGCGCGGCGGCCGGCCTCGATCTGTGCCTGCACATGATCCAGGCCGACTATGGCGCGGCAGTCGCCGTCGACGCCGCCCGCAGCGCGGTGGCGCCGCGCGTGCGCGAAGGCGGGCAGGCGCAGTTCATCGCGCCCGAATGGCCGGCCGGCGGCGAAGGGCTGCACGACCTGATGGACTGGCTGCACGCGAACCTGCGCCAGCCGCTGACGCTCGACGCGATCGCGCGCAAGGCGTCGACGAGCGTGCGCACGCTGACGCGGCGCTTCCAGGAGCAGACGGGCACGTCGCCCGGGCAATGGCTGCAGACCGCGCGCGTCCGGCATGCGCAGCAGTTGCTGGAGGTGACCGAGCTGTCGATCGAACACGTGGCGACGGAAGCCGGGTTCGGTTCGGTCACCGCGTTTCGCGAGCGCTTCGCGCGCATCGTCGGCACGTCGCCGCAGCGCTACCGGCAGGCGTTCCGCGCGCGCGCCGACGCATGACCTTCGTCGGGCTCGCCACCTGAACCCGCCGCCCCTTTCGCGCCAACCGGACCCGACCGATGACCCGCATCCGCAATCCCCTGAACATCGCGCAGCTCCAGGCGTTCGTCTCCGCCGCGCACCAGAAGAGCCTGCGCGCCGCCGCGCGCGAGCTCGGCGTCACGCAGCCGGCGATCACGCATACGATCCGCGAACTCGAAACCGCACTCAACGCGGAACTGCTCGTGCGCAGCGTGCGCGGCGTCGAGCTGACGGCCTGCGGTGAAGCGCTGCTGCCGCGCGCCGAGCAGTTGCTCGGCGACGTCCGCCGCACGGTCGAGGCCGTCGAGCAGGTGAAAGGCGAAATGTCGGGCCGCGTCGCGGTCGGCACGATGCCGTCGATCGCGCTGACCGCGTTGCCGCACGCCGTGACGGCGTTCCGCCGCTCGATGCCGAACGTCAGCCTGCATCTGGAGGAAGTGACGGTGCCGGACGCGCTCGCGCAGTTGCGCAACGGCACGCTCGACATCGCGGCGATGCACCATGTGCCCGCGCTCGACCGCGATTTCACGCAATTGCCGCTGCTGTCGACCGAATTCACGATCGTGATGCGCGACGGCCACCCGCTCGCGCACGCGCGTCGGTTAGAGGAACTGCTCGACGCCGAGTGGATCGTCACCGTCGGCGCCGAGCAGTTTCAGCACAGCGTGATGGTGGGGATGTTCGAGGCGCACGGGCTGCCGCTGCCGAAGCGTTTGCTGCGCTCGCCGATGTCGTTCGCGGTGACGCTCGGGCTCGTCGCCCGCTCGGACGTGATCGGCTGCTTCACGCGCCCGCTCGCCGCGACGGTCGCGCCGCTCGGTATCCGCACGGCCGAACTCGACGAAAGCATGCCGCGCTTCGACCTGTCGATCATCGCGCGGCGCGACCTGCTGCCCACGCCCGCCGTGTCGCACTTCGCCGCGTGCCTGCAGCGCGCGGTCAACGAAACGCTCGGCTGAATCGTTCCTGTGAGTGAAACGGCGGTGCGTCCGACGCGCCGCCGCCGGGCCCGGTATCGGGGCTTGTCCTAGGCGCCCCGCCGGTATTTTGTCTTGATAATCTTCCGCACGTCGCGCGCCCCCATCGGGCGGGCGAAACGGACTGTCCGACGCGAAGCCGCGGCGGGCCGAAGGCTTACGGCGCGGCACAACCGCGCACCCATCGAACAAAACGAGGAGTCACCGAGTGAAAAAAATTCTTGCGGCAGTGACCGTGGCCCTGCTCGCCGTATCGGCCGGCACGGCATATGCGAAGGACTGGACGACCGTGCGGTTCGGCGTCGACGCAAGCTACCCGCCTTTCGAATCGAAAGGCGCCGACGGCAAGGTGGTCGGCTTCGACGTCGATCTCGGCAACGAGATCTGCCGCCGCATCCACGCGAAGTGCGTGTGGATCGAAAACGACTTCGACGGGATGATCCCGGCGCTGAAGGCCCGCAAGTTCGACGGCGTGCTGTCGTCGATGTCGATGACGCCGGCGCGCGCCGAGCAGATCGCGTTCTCGGCGAAGCTGTTCAACACGCCGACGCGTCTGGTCACGAAGAAGGGCGCGAACCTGCAGCCGACGGCCGAATCGCTGAAGGGCAAGTCGATCGGCGTCGAGCAGGGCACGATCCAGGAAACCTACGCGAAGACGTACTGGGCGCCGAAGGGCGTGAACGTCGTGCCTTACCAGAACCAGGACCAGGTCTACGCCGACCTGATCTCCGGCCGTCTGGACGGCACGCTGCAGGACGCGGTGCAAGCCGAGATCGGCTTCCTGAAGACGCCGCGCGGCGCGAACTTCGACTTCGCCGGCAAGGACCTCGACGATCCGAAGACGCTCGGCGAAGGCGCCGGTATCGGCCTGCGCAAGGAAGACACCGACCTGAAGACGAAGATCGACGGCGCGATCGCCGGCATGCGCAAGGACGGCACGTACGACAAGATCGCGAAGAAGTACTTCGATTTCGACGTCTACGGCAAGTAATCCGGCTGAACGACGCGCGATTCGGCGCGACGGGAACGGGCTCCGCGAGGAGCCCGTTTTTTTTGCGCGCGGCGCGGGCGTCATTATTTTTTTCGCGCCAACCCGATGATTCTCAACGGAAATCCGCGCGCTCCGGCACCGGTTTGATGGCGGCGAGGAAGGCAACGTACAATCGATCTTCCACGCACACGGATCATTCGCGGCTGCGCCGCACTCTCCTCACCATGCAAACGCAGACCCATCCGCTGATTTCCCCCGCCGTCGGCACCGAACGCCAGATCACCAGCTTCCACTATGGCCCGCGCGGCGGAAAGAAGGTCTACATCCAGTCGTCGCTGCATGCGGACGAGCTGCCCGGCATGCTGGTCGCCACGCTGCTGCGTCGCAAGATCGCCGCGCTCGAGACGGCCGGCAAGCTGCAAGGCGAAGTCGTCATCGTGCCCGTGCCCAATCCGATCGGCCTGTCGCAACACGTGTTCGGCGATCATCTCGGCCGCTTCGAGCTCGGCTCGATGCAGAACTTCAACCGCAATTTCTACGATCTCGCGGCGCTCGTGCTGCCGCGTGTCGAAAGCCGCCTCGCGAACGACGCGCAACGCAATCTCGCCGTCGTACGCGCCGCGATGCGCGAAGCGCTCGACGAACAAAAGCCGCGCACCGAACTCGACTCGCAGCGCCTCGCGCTGCAGAAGCTGTCGTTCGACGCCGATATCGTGCTCGACCTCCACTGCGACAGCGACGCGGTGATGCACCTCTACACGAATCCCGATCTGTGGGCGGACGTCGAGCCGCTGGCGCGCTATCTCGATGCCAAGGCGTCGCTGCTCGCGCTGAATTCGGTCGGCAACCCGTTCGACGAAATCCACAGCTTCTGCTGGTCGGATCTGCGCAACCGCTTCGGCGACCGCTTCCCGATCCCGAACGGCGCGATTTCCGTCACGGTGGAACTGCGCAGCGAACGCGACGTGTCGTACGAGTTCGCGGAAAAGGACGCGCAGGCGATCGTCGAATACCTGACCGAGCGCGGCATCGTCGAAGGCACGCCGGCGCCGCTGCCGCCGCTCGCGCATCCGGCCACGCCGCTCGCGGGCACCGATCCGCTCGTCGCGCCGGTGTCGGGCGTGATCGTGTTCCGCACGCCGGTCGGCGCGATGATCGAGGCCGGCCAGGCCGTGGCCGACATCGTCGATCCGCTGACCGATCGCGTCGTCACGCTGAAGAGCAGCGTGTCGGGCGTGCTGTACGCGCGCCAGATCGTGCGCTTCGCGACGGCCGGCATGGAAGTCGCGCGCATCGCCGGCGCGACCGCGATCCGCACCGGTTCGCTGCTGTCGGCCTGAGGCTGCGCGCCGGGCCGCCGCGCCCATCGCGCGCCATCGGCTGCATCAAACGAAATCGCCCGCTTGCGCGGGCGATTTGCTTTCCGGAGCGCGCGTCGGCAGCCGATGCTTCGCCGCCGGCGCGCTGCGCGCGAAGGCCGCTCAGAACGCCGGCACGATCGCGCCGCCGAACTTCCGGTCGATGAACTTGCGCACGTCGTCCGATTCATAGGCCGCGACGAGCTTCTTCACCCACGGCTTGTCCTTGTCCTGCGCACGCACCGCGATCAGGTTCGCGTACGGCCCGCGCAGGTCCTCGATCGCGATCGCATCCTTCACCGGCGTGAGCCCGGCCTTGACCGCGTAGTCGGTGTTGATCGACGCGGCGTCGACATCGGGCAGTGCGCGCGGCAACTGCGCGGAATCGAGCTCGACGATCTTGATCTTCTTCGGGTTCTCGGCGATGTCGAGCGGCGTCGCGTTCACGCCGTTCGCACCGACGCCGGCCTTCAACTTGATCACCCCGTACTTCTGCAGCAACAACAGCGCGCGGTTGCCGTTCGAAGGATCGTTCTGGATCCCGACCTTCGCGCCGACCGGCAAATCCTTCAGCGACTTGAGCTTCTTCGAATAGAAACCCATCGGCGCGGTATAGGTGAGCCCGACGTTGACGATCTTGTAGCCGCGCTGCTTGATCTGGCTGTCGAGGAACGGCTGGTGCTGGAAGCCGTTCGCATCGAGATCGCCGGCGTCGAGCGCCGCGTTCGGCTGCACGTAGTCGTTGAATTCGATGACCTTGATCGCAAGGCCTTCGCGCGCGGCGACCTTCGTCACCTCGGTCCAGATCTGCGCGTCGGGGCCGCTCATCGTGCCGATCTTCAGCGTTTGCGAGTCGGCGTGCGCGCCGGGCGCGGCGAATGCCAGCGCGGCGGCGAGCGCGCCGAGGCCGGTCAGAATCGAACGTCGCATGTGGTGTCCTCTTGTCCCATGTCGTTTGTTGGAGGACGGATCGTGGCACGGGGCGCGGACACGGCAAACCAAGCTTATTTCATGTGCATATTCCGGTTCGGGATCGAACGACTGGCGAATTCGGTATAACCCCGGATGTACAACCCGGGCAGAATTCGATGTCGCATCGGCACCACACATTCTTCATATGACAGGCGCTGTCATATTCATTACGTGGCCCGCCGATAAAGTTGCGCCGGTCCGTGAAAGCGCCCGTAGAGAGCGCCGGAACCGCAACTGGACACGCCATTCATTCGCTCGGAGAATCCTTTGAACAAGAAACTGTTGACCATCGCCGCCCTGGCAGCAACGGCCGGCACCGCGCACGCACAAAGCAGCGTGACCCTGTACGGCGTCATCGATGCCGGTATCAGCTACGTGAACCACAGCAAGACCGCCAACGGCGGCAGCGGCAAGCTGTTCAAGTACGACGACGGCGTGGCCCAGGGCAGCCGTTGGGGCCTGCGCGGCACCGAAGACCTCGGTGGCGGCCTGAAGGCGATCTTCGTGCTCGAAAACGGCTTCAACAGCGGCAACGGCACGCTCGGCCAAGGCGGCGCGATCTTCGGCCGTCAGGCTTACGTCGGCCTGAGCCAGGCGCAATACGGCACGGTCACGTTCGGCCGTCAGTACTCGTTCTCGACCGACATCCTCGGCTCGAACTACTCGACCGGCGGCAACACGGTCGCGGGTAACTACGCTTACCACGTGAACGACATCGACCAGCTGACGTCGAGCCGCATCAACAACGCGGTGAAGTTCCAGAGCGCGAACTATTCGGGCTTCACGTTCGGCGCGTTGTACGGCTTCTCGAACTCGACCGACTTCGCCGGCGCACCGTCGACGACGACGGGCACCACGACGACGCCGGGCTCGTCGCGTGCATACAGCTTCGGCCTGAACTACGCGAACGGCCCGTTCGCCCTCGGCGCCGCTTACACGGACATCCGCTTCCCGAGCCAGTCGACGCCGGCCTTCTCGACGTCGATCGCGAACCTCGCGCTGACGAACATCCGCGACCTGCGCACGTATGGCGTCGGCGGCCGTTATGTCTTCGGCCCGGCAACGGCATGGCTGCTCTGGACGCGCACGCAGTTCACCCCGATCGCGGCCGGCGCATCGGGCACGTTCTACAACGCCTACGAAGCAGGCGTGAAGTATGCGTTCACGCCTGCGCTGTCGGCGGCAGCGGGCTACACGTACACGAACGCGACGCAAAGCGGCAGCTCGGCGCACTGGAACCAGGGCAACGTGGGCCTCGACTACGCGCTCAGCAAGCGTACGGACGTGTACGGCCTGGTCGTCTACCAGAAGGCTTCGGGCAACAACGTGCAGGCGCAGATCGGTTCGAGCACGAGCTACTTCAACACGTCGGGCAACGGTTCGTCGAACCAGCTGGCTGCTCGCGTCGGTATCCGTCACAAGTTCTAAAGCATCCGCTTAACTGGCCGCGTCATGCGCGGATCAGGACGGCAAGCAGCGCCCCGCTTCACGCGGGGCGCTTTTTTATGAGCTTTTAAGTTTCGCTTAATTCTGGGCTGAGACGATGCTTACACCCCCCCTGTTGGCCGCCTGAGCATCGGCGGCTTTTTTTTTGAGACCCCTACGGCACCGCCATCAACTGCTCACAAGACAGGATCGGAGGCCACGATGATCGAAGATACCGTTTTCAGCCATCTGCACGCGATTCTGACGTGCCAACACTCGCTGCCGGTCCAGAGTTGCCGCGTCTCGGTGGAAATGCAGCGGCCCTGGGGCCGTCCGTATCGTCTCGTCGAATGGACGATGCATCTCGACGCGCCCGCGCGGCGCCAGATCGTGCCGGCCGAATCGACCGACGAAGAGATCGCCGAGGTGGTCGCGTCGCACGTGCCGGGCCGGCTTTACGGCGACGGCCGGCTGCAGTTCTGAACGCGTTGACGCGCCATCCGCTTCCCGTCTGCCGGCCGCGCCGCACGCGTCGTGCGGCAGTCGGTCTCGTTTGACGCGGCAACGAAACCTGCTACGCTGCGCGTTTTCGTCCACGTCACACACGATGGAAAACGCATTCAACGAACGTGGCGTCATGGTCACGCGCAACGGCCTGTCGGCCGCCGGGCAGGTATTCGCGCTGCGTGACATCCGCCAGGTCGATGTCGTCAAGATTCCGAAAAACCGTCTCGTGCCGTCGCTGATCTCGCTGATCGGCGCGGCCGTCGCCGTCGCGGGCGGCATCGGCGCATCGAGCGCCGCGCTGGTGGTCGGCGTGATGCTCGTCGTCGTCGGCTATCTCGCGTGGACCACGCAGGACGTCACGTATCGGCTGATGGTCGAGATGCCCGACGGCACGCGCGAAGCGCTGTCGAGCGTCGACGCCGCGTTCGTCGAACGCGTCGCGCAGGTCGTGCGCGACGCGCAGTCCGCCACCGCCGCCGGCTGATTCCATTCGCGTTCATGCACGCTCCGATTCGCGCTTGCCGCATGCCCGCGGCGAGCGTCGGCGCGCGCACCCTTCCCGACGAATCGCATGCCATGCACCGTCGGCACGCACCTCGCCTCCACGGCGGACGCCGACCGCCTAGTATGGAAAGAGCGGCTCGCCGCCGCATCGTCCGAGGAGGCCAGCATGAACGCTCAATCGCTGTCCGGCATGCTTCGCGCGCAGGAACTGCTGATCGTGTCGATGATCCGCGCGCTTCCCCCTGACACACGCCGCGCCCTCGTCGAGCTCTACACCGAACAGATCGCATTCGCCGAACAGGCCGGCATCGAAAGCCACGGCGATCGCGCCACGCACGACGCGTTCATCGCGCATGCGCGCAATCTGCTGATTCGCATCGAAGCGCTGGCTTAGCGCCCGTTTCTCTCAAATTCGCGCCACGGCTCGCGCGAGCCGCGCAGGCGAGCGCTCACTCGCATGCGTGGCTTGGCGTCCTTGTATTGATAATAATTCTCATTTACACTGGCAAGGTTGTCAGTTGCCTTTCAAATCGCCGATTGCCGCACGTCGCGCGCAACCGGGCCAGCCAGGTGAACGCGTCGCCCAGCCAGCCTTCGGGCTTGTTATCGTCAATGGGAGACCACCTGTGCATTGCTATACGCTGGCGCGGCGGCCGATCTGTGCCGCGCTGTTCGGCGCGTTCGGCCTGTCCGCTGCCCCGGCTCACGCCGATTCGTCGCCGCAAGGCGCCACCCCGCCTTCCGCCGTCCTGACCACCGCCGCCGCGTCCGTGCGCGGCGAGGCGGCGCTGCTCGACCCCGTCACCGTCACGGCCACCCGCACCGCCACCGCGGCGAGCCGCACGGCGGCATCCGTGTCGGTGATCCCCGACGAGGATCTCGAAGAACAGCAGGCCACCAACATCAAGGACGCGCTGCGCTACGAGCCGGGCATCACGGTGCGCCGCACCGCGTACCGGCCCGGCAGCGCCGCGCTCGGCGGCGGCCGCGACGGCGATTCGAGCATCAACATCCGCGGCCTCGAAGGCAATCGCGTGCTGCTGATGGAAGACGGCATCCGCCTGCCGAACGCGTTTTCGTTCGGGCCGCTCGAAGCAGGCCGCGGCGACTACGCCGATCTCGACACGCTCAAGCGCATCGAGATCCTGCGCGGGCCGGCGTCGGCGCTGTACGGCAGCGACGGCCTGACCGGCGCGGTGAACTTCATCACGAAGGATCCGCGCGACCTGCTGTCGATCTACGGAAAGCCCTACTACTTCTCGTTCCGGCCGAGCTACGACTCGACCGATCGCAGCATCGGCGCGACCGTGTCGGCCGCCGGCGGCAACGACCGCATCCAGGGGATGATCATCGCCGACGGCCGGCGCGGTCACGAGGTCGACACGCGCGGCAGCAACAACTCGGCGAGCACGCTGCGCACGACGTCGAACCCGCAGGACGTGTATTCGGAATCGCTGCTCGGCAAACTCGTGCTGACGCCCACCACGCGCGACACGATCAAGTTCACCGCCGAAACGGTGCAACGGCGCGTGAACACCGACGTGCTGTCGGCGATCAACGCGCCGGCCACGCTCGGCCTCACGACGAACGACCGGCTCGAGCGCGACCGCTTCAGCGTCGACTACGACTTCCGCGACGACGCGTTCCGCTGGTTCCAGACCGCGCACGTGCAGTTCTACTACCAGGACGCGAAGCAGGATCAGTACGCATTCGAGACGCGTGGCCGGGCGGCTTCGCGCTCGCGCGACAACCAGTACAAGGAACGCACGTTCGGCGGCTCCGCGTTCGCCGAAAGCGGCTTCGCGACGGGCCCGCTCGCGCACAAGCTGCTCTACGGCGTGGACGGCAGCCTGTCGCGCGTGACGAACCTGCGCGACGGCACGGTGCCGGGCGTCGGCGAAGCGTTCCCGAACAAGGCGTTTCCCGACACCGACTACACGCTGTTCGGCGCGTTCGTGCAGGACCAGATCGGCTACGGCCGCCTGCTCGTCACGCCGGGCCTGCGCTTCGACACGTACCGGCTGAGCCCCACCGAAAACGATCCGCTGTTCACCGGCAAGGCCGTATCGACGAGCGCGAACGAACTGTCGCCGCGCGTCGCCGTGCTCTACGAGATCACGCCCGCGGTCATTCCGTACGTGCAGTACGCGCACGGCTTCCGTGCGCCGACGCCCGACCAGGTGAACAGCAGCTTCTCGAACCCGGTGTACGGCTACACGTCGATCGGCAATCCGAACCTGAAGCCCGAAACCAGCGACACGTTCGAAGCCGGCCTACGCGGCAAGGCCGGCACCGGCTACGGCGTCGTGCGCTACAGCGCGGCCGCGTTCACCGGCCGCTACCGCAACTTCATCTCGCGCACGACGATCGCCGGCAGCGGCCGGCCGGTCGACCCGTTCGTGTTCCAGTACGTGAACTTCGCCGACGCACGCATCCACGGCCTCGAAGGCCGCGCCGAGTGGGTGATGCCGAACGGCATCACGCTGAAGACGGCGATGGCGTTCACGAAGGGCTCGACGCAGAACGACGGCGCGGCCAGCCAGCCGCTCAACACCGTGAACCCGTTCTCGGCCGTGTTCGGCGTGCGCTACGAACCGAGCGAACGCTGGTTCGTGCAGGGCGACCTGCTGTTCCAGGCCGCCAAACGCGACAAGGACGTCGACAAGTCCGACTGTTCGAACAAGGCGTGCTTCACGCCGCCGTCGTCGTTCGTCGTCGACCTGCGCGGCGGCTACCGCTTCAACAAGCACGTGAGCGCGACCATCGGCATCCGCAACCTGTTCGACCGCAAGTACTGGAACTGGTCGGACGTGCGCGGCATCGCGGCCGATTCGCAGGTGCTCGACGCGTATTCGTCGCCCGGCCGCACGGTCGCCGTCAGCATGAAAGTGGATTTCTGATGCGCGTCGCCCGCGCGCCCACCCCAACCGTTACTCGAAGGAGTCCGACATGATGCAATCCGCCCTTCCCGGTCAATCGGCCACGCCGGCCCGCGCGGCCGCCGCGCTGCGCGATGCGTTCGTCAAGCTCAAGACCGAGCGCCAGCTACGCAACCGCGACGTCGCGCAGGCGCTCGGCGTCAGCGAAGGCGAGGCGCTCGCCGCGTTCGTCGGCGAGCACGTCGTGCGGCTCGACGCGCGCTTTCCGGCGATGTTCGAGGAAATGCCGCGCCTCGGCCGCGTGATGGCGCTGACGCGCAACGACACGGCCGTCCACGAAAAGGACGGCGAATACGCGCAGATGAGCCACGACGGCCCGGTCGGCCTCGCGCTCGGCGACATCGACCTGCGCATCTTCTATCGTCACTGGGTGTCGGCGTTCGCGGTGCGCGACGAGACCGCGCACGGCCCGCTGAAGAGCCTGCAGTTCTTCGATGCGCAGGGCCATGCGATCCACAAGGTCTATCTGCGCGCGCACAGCGATCACGCCGCATACGACGCGTTCGTCGAACGCTGGCGGGCGCCGTCGCAGGAGCCGGGCCTCGAGGTCGCGCCCTCTGCGCCGAAAACGCCCGAGCGCGCCGATACCGACATCGACGTCGCGGGCTTTCGCGCCGCGTGGGACGCGATGACCGACACCCACCAGTTCTTCGGCATCACGCAGCGCTTCGGCGTGAGCCGCATGCAGGCGCTGCGCCTCGCCGATCCGCACTACGCGTATCCGGTCGAAACCGCGCATGCGTTGCGCCACGTGCTCGAACACGCCGCGAAAAGCGGCCAGCCGATCATGGTGTTCGTCGGCAACGCGGGGATGATCCAGATCCATACGGGCCCCGTCGCGAACGTGCGCGAGGTCGGCGCGTGGATCAACGTCCTCGATCCGGGCTTCAACCTGCATGTGCGCGAAGACCTGATCGCCGCCGCATGGGTCGTGAAGAAGCCGACGAGCGACGGCATCGTCACGTCGCTGGAACTGTTCGACCGGAAGGGTGATCACGTCGCGCTGCTGTTCGGCGAGCGCAAGCCCGGCAAGGTCGAACGCGACGACTGGCGCGCGCTCGTCGCGACGCTGCCGGCCGCCGCACGCGGGGCCGCGCGGTGAGCGCGCGGTCGTTCGATCCGCGCCGCCGGTCGCTGCTGGCCGGCGCGGCAGCTGGCGCGCTCGCGGGCGCGCTGCCCGGCGGCGTGCTCGCCCAGGCCGCGGCCGCCGCGCCGACACGCGTGATCGTGATCGGCGGCGCGCTGGCGGAAACCGCGTTTGCGCTCGGCGGCGCCGAGACGCCGCGTTACCGGCTCGTCGGCGCCGACACGACCTGCACGTATCCCGACGCCGCGAAGCGCCTGCCGAAGGTCGGCTACCAGCGCGCGCTGTCGGCGGAAGGGCTGCTGTCGCTGCGGCCCGATCTCGTGCTGGCCTCGGCGGAAGCCGGCCCGCCGACGGCGATCGCGCAAGTGAAAGGCGCCGGCGTCACGGTGACGACGTTCGACGAGCGCCACGACGTCGAATCGGTGCGTGCGAAGATCACCGGCGTCGCGCAGGCGCTCGACGTACGCGATGCCGGCACCGCGCTGCTGCAACGCTTCGATCGCGACTGGCAGGCCGCGCGCGACGCGGTCGCCGCGCGCGTGCCCGGCGGCGCGCAGCCGCCGCGCGTGCTGTTCGTGCTGAACCACACCGGCGCCCAGGCGCTCGTCGCGGGCCAGCGCACGGCCGCCGACGCGATGATCCGCTACGCGGGCGCGCGCAACGCGATGCAGGGCTTCGAGCACTACAAGCCGCTGACGACCGAGGCGCTCGCGGCGGCCGCGCCCGACGTCGTGCTGATCTCCGACGAGGGGCTGGCCGCCGTCGGCGGCCACGCCGCGCTGCTCGCGACGCCGGGCTTCGGTGCGACGCCGGCCGGCCGCGCGCGGCGCGTCGTGTCGCTCGACGCGCTGTTCCTGCTCGGCTTCGGCCCGCGCCTGCCGCTCGCCGTCACGACCCTGCATCGACGCCTGTCGGATGCGCTCGCCTGATTCCGGATCGACCCGATGCCCGCTCACGCTTCGCCCTTCAACGCGCCGTCGTCCGCCTCGCGCGACGGCGCCGCACGCGTCGGTACGTCGCGCCGCTTCGCGCCGTTCGTCCTGGCCGCGCTCGCCGTTCTGGTGGGCGCGATGTCCGTCGTCGCGCTGTGCGTCGGCGCGTACCGCATTCCGTTGGCGGAAGCCTGCGCCGCGCTGAGCGGCGACGCGGCCGCTCAACAGGCGCGCGCGGTGCTGCTCGACATCCGCGCGCCGCGCGTCGTGCTCGCGCTGCTGGTCGGCGGCGGCTTCGGCGCGACCGGCGCCGCAATGCAGGCGCTGTTCCGCAATCCGCTCGCCGATCCGGGGCTCGTCGGCGTGTCGAGCGGCGCCGCGCTCGGCGCGACCACGCTGATCGTGCTCGGCCCCGCGCTCTTTGCCGCGCACGCGAGCGCGGCCGCGCTGCCGGTTGCCGCGTTCGCGGGCGGCCTCGCGGTCGCGGCGCTCGTCTACCGGCTGGCCGCGTCGCGCGGCCGGCTCGCGCTGCCGCTGCTGTTGCTCGCCGGTATCGCGATCAATGCACTGGTCGGCGCGGCGATCGGGCTGCTCACGTTCGTCGCCGACGACGCGCAGCTGCGCTCGCTGACCTTCTGGAGCCTCGGCAGCCTCGGCGGCGCGCAATGGTCGACGCTCGCGGCCGTCGCGCCGTGCGTCGCGCTCGGCTGCGTACTGCTCGTGCGCGAACGCGATGCGCTGAACGCGCTGCAGCTCGGCGAGACCGAAGCGCTGCATCTCGGCGTGCCCGTGCAGCAACTGAAGCGGCGCGTGCTCGTCGCGGTCGCGCTCGCGGTCGGCGCGCTCGTGTCGTGCGCGGGCATCATCGGCTTCATCGGGCTCGTCGCGCCGCATTGCGTGCGGCTCGCGTGCGGCCCCGACCAGCGCATCGTGCTGCCCGGCGCCGCGTTGCTCGGCGCGTTGCTGACGCTCGCCGCCGATCTCGCCGCGCGCACGCTCGCCGCGCCCGCCGACATTCCGCTCGGCGTGCTGACCGCGCTGCTCGGCGCGCCGTTCTTCCTCGCGCTGCTGTGGAAGAACCGCGGCGCGCTCGGCGGCTAACCCTTCTTCACGACGATCATGCTGATTGCCCACCACCTCGACGTCGCCCGCCGGCACGACACGATCCTGCGCGACCTGTCGCTGTCGATCGAACCCGGCCGCGTGACCGCGCTGCTCGGCCGCAACGGCGCGGGCAAGAGCACGCTGCTGAAAACCTTCGCCGGCGAGCTGACCGGCAGCGTCGCGCCGAACGGCGTGCGCATGACGGGCGACGTCACGCTGAACGGCGAACCCCTCGCGCGCATCGACGCACCGCGGCTCGCGTGCCTGCGCGCGGTGCTGCCGCAGGCCGCGCAGCCGGCGTTCCCGTTCAGCGTCGACGAAATCGTGCTGCTCGGCCGCTATCCGCATGCGCGGCGCAGCGGCACCACGTCACATCGCGATCGCCACATCGCGTGGCGCGCGCTCGAACGTGCGGGCGCCGATGCGCTCGTCGGCCGCGACGTCACGACGCTGTCGGGCGGCGAACTCGCGCGCGTGCAGTTCGCCCGCGTCCTCGCGCAGCTGTGGCCGGACCACGACGCGACGGAAAGCGGCCCGCGTTACCTGTTGCTCGACGAACCGACCGCCGCGCTCGATCTCGCGCACCAGCACCGGCTGCTCGATACCGTGCGCGCCGTCGCGCGCGAATGGCAGATCGGCGTGCTCGCGATCGTCCACGATCCGAACCTCGCCGCGCGGCACGCGGATACGATCGCGATGCTCGCCGACGGCACGATCGTCGCGCAGGGGGCACCGCACGACGTGATGACGCCCGCCCATATCGCGCGGTGCTATGGCTTCGCGGTAAGGATGGTGGAAACCGGTGACGGGACGCCGCCGGTGATGGTGCCTGCGTAGCGCGTGTGTATATCGCATCGATGCCATGCGCTGTCATCAATGGCGACCTGCGCTCGAGATCTTTCGTCTATTCCCTTCGAGGAGACCTCCGTGTCGCTTCCGATGACCCGCATCATCCTGTACGTCCGCGACGTCGCATTGCTGAAGGCGTTCTATCAACGACATTTCGCGCTGCCCGTCATCGAGGAAATCGACGGCGAATGGGTCGTGCTCGACGCAGGCGCGATCGAATTCGCGCTGCATCGGGCCGGCCCGGCGTTCCGTGATGCGGCCATATCGGCAAACACGAACGCGCACGCGGCCACCAGCAACATGAAACTCGTATTCAGGATCGACGCCGATCTCGACGCGCATCGCGACCGGCTCGCCCATGATGGCGTGACCGTGCGCGATATCAAGCGCTACGACGGCTTCCCGTACCGGATGGTCGACGGCGTCGATCCGGAAGGGAACGTCTTTCAGGTGATGCAGCCGGATTGAATGCCGGCACGGCAACCTCCGGCACGAACGCTCAATGCTCGACGTCCGCCGCGCCGAAGGCCCGCATCTTCCAGCCGAGCCGCACCGCGAGCATCCGCATCGAGAAGCCGGCCGCGAGCGCGACGAGCGTCGCGAACCCCGCATCGACGCCGACATGCTGCATCCCGACATACAGCACCCCCGTGACGAACGCGACGCTCGCATACAGTTCCTCGCGCAGGATCAGTGGCATCTCGTTGCACAGCAGGTCACGCAGCATCCCGCCGCACACGCCCGTGATCGCGCCGGCCAGCACGACGATGATCGGCGCCGTGCCGGTCGACGCGCCGATGTCGCAGCCGATGATCGTGAACGCCGCGAGGCCGATCGCGTCGACGGTGACGAACAGCGTCTTCATCCGCGCGACGTGCCGCGCCGCCCACGACGCGACGGTCGCCGCGACGAGCGTGATCACCAGGTATTCGGGATGCGCGATCCAGCCGAGCGGATAGTGGCCGAGCAACACGTCGCGCACGGTACCGCCGCCGAGCGCCGTCACCGCGCCGACGAGCGCAAGCCCGAAACGGTCCATCCCGCGGCGCATGCCCATCAGCGCGCCCGACATCGCTTCCGCGACGATCGCAATCAGATAGAGCGTATGCATGGCGTGTGTCAGTCGTCGGTCCGGAACAGGTCGAGCACGCGTTCGCGCTCGGCCGCGTCGACTGCGGCAGGCATCGGTTCGTCGCGCTTGCCGTCGCCTGCCGGTGCGTCAGGCGCATCCCGCGTATCCCCGACCGCCGCGCCGCTGCATGCGAAGCGGCTGCGGATATACGCAGGCACGTCGGCCGTGCACGTGCCGCGCGTGTATTCGGCGTAGACGAAATCGCCGTCGACGAGCGCGACGTCCTGCGGCGGCGTCGCATCGACCGGCGTGCGCCCGTCGACGGCCGTCTTCATGTAGTCGAGCCAGACCGGCAGCGCGAGCGTCGCGCCGGTCGCGCGCCCCATCGGGCGCGGCGTGTCGTAGCCGAGCCACGCGACCGCGACGATGCCCGACGAATAGCCGGCGAACCAGACGTCCTTCGACCCATTCGACGTGCCCGTCTTGCCGGCCGCATCGTCACGCTTGAGCGCGAGCGCGCCGCGCGCGGTGCCGGCCCGCACGACGTCGCGCAGCATGCTGTCCATCACGAACGCATTGCGCGCCGACACGACCCGCTCGCCCGCCGGCACGGTAGCCTCGTACATCGCGCCGCCGTGACGCTGCTTCACCGACAGGATCAGGCGCGGCTCCATGCGCGTACCGCCATTCGCGAACACGCTGTACGCGCTCGCGAGTTCGAGCGGCGTCACGGCGCCCGCGCCGAGCGCGAGCGGCAGCGACGCCGGATTGCGCTGCGCGTCGAAGCCGAAGCGCACCGCGTGCTGCTGCACGTAGCGCGCGTCGGCGGCCTGCATCAGGCTGACCGCGACCAGGTTCTTCGAACGCACGAGGCCGCGCCGCACCGGGATGAAGCCTTCGTAGCGATTGCCGAAATTGCGCGGACGCCACGGCCGCGCGCCGGTTTCCGCGTGCGTGAGCGTGCGTTGCGTATCGTCGACGAGCACGCCGGGAAAGTAGCCCTTCTCCAGCGCCGCCGAATAGACGAACGGCTTGAAGCTCGACCCCGGCTGCCGATACGCCTGCAGCGCGTGGTCGAACACGTTCCGATTGAAATCCGCGCCGCCGACCAGCGCGAGCATGTCGCCCGTGGCCGCATCGAGCGACACGAGCGCGCCTTCGAGGCCGTTGCGCGCATCGCGCGTCGCGCGCGACCGGCGGCTCAGCGTGCGATCGAGCGCGGCCTCGGCCGCGCGCTGGTCGCGCATCGAGATCGTCGTCGTCACGTCGAGGCCGAGCGTGTACGCGTCGTCATGAAACCGCTCGACCATCATCCGGCGCGCCCGCTCGGCGACGTACGGCGCCGCGACGATGCCGGGCGGCGGCGTGGTCGCCAGTGCGATCGGCGCGTCGACGGCCGCGCGATACGTCGCGTCGTCGAGTTGGCCGAGCGCGTGCATCCGGCCGAGCACGTAGTTGCGCCGTGCGGTCGCGCGCGCCGGATTGACGACCGGGTTGAACGCGGACGGCGCCTTCGGCAGCCCGGCGAGCACGGCCGCCTCGCCCGCGCTCAGCGCGTCGAGCGGCTTGCCGAAATACACGTGCGCGGCGGCCGCGAAGCCGTATGCGCGCTCGCCCAGATAGATCTCGTTCATGTACAGCTCGAGCAGCTTGTTCTTGCTGTATGCGCGTTCGAGCTTGGCCGCCATCAGGATCTCGGCGAGCTTGCGGCTCAGCACCTTGTCGCGCGTCAGGTAGAAGTTGCGCGCGACCTGCATCGTGATCGTGCTGCCGCCCTGCCCCGGCTGCCCCGTCACGACGTTCGCGAACGTCGCGCGCGCGAGGCCGCCGACATCGACCGGGCCGTGTTCGTAGAACTTCGCATCCTCGGCCGCGAGCAGCGCGTGCCGCATCAGCGGCGGGATGCGTTCGAGCGGCACGAACTCGCGCCGCTCGACGCCGTATTCGGCCAGCAGGTCGCCGTCGCGCGAGAAGATCCGCAGCGGCAGCGCGGGACGATAGACGGCCAGATGCTCGACGGACGGCAGTTGCGTCCAGATGCGATCGATCGTCCAGGCGCCGATGCCGGCACACGCGAGCGCCAGGCCGAGCAGCGCGCCCGCGAGCGTGCGCCATACGCGGCGGCGCGGTGGTGCGGATGGCGGCGCAGGCTGCGGAGGCGGATTGGCGGTGGGGTCGGTCATGTCGGGCTCCTTCTTCAGTGCCGCGACGATCGGCGCGAGACAGGCGCCGATCGGTCACGAAAGGCGCGCATTGTCGAAGGGATCGCGCTAAACCGGAACATTCTTTAGCCAAAGTTTGGTTGGCCAAATTTTATTTAGGAAAGTGCTTTGGCGCCCGCTCGCACCGCGTATACGGGTTTGCGGCATGTCGTCACGGACGAGCGGGCCGGGCACGTGAACCGGTTCGCTTGTACCATCGTCGGATGTTCGATCGATACCTCGGCCTGTGGGGCCTCGTCCCCGACGGCGGCCCAATTCTGACCGCGAGCGGCGGCCTGCTGCCGGTCGTCTGGCACGCTCGCCCCGCGATGCTGAAAATCGCCACTTGCGACGAAGAGCGGCGCGGCAATGCGTTGATGCGCTGGTGGAACGGGCAAGGCGCCGCGCAGGTGTGGCAGCACGACGGCGACGCGATCCTGCTCGAACGCGCGCAGCCGGCGCCATCGCTCGCCGCGTTGTCGGCAGCGGGCCACGACGACGACACGATGCGCATCGCCTGCGACGTCGTCGCGCGGTTGCACGCGCATCACGCGCCGCAGGTGCCGCCGCTCGTGCCGCTGCATGACTGGTTTTACGCGCTGCTGTCGAACGATGCGGACAATGATGCGCTGCGCCGTTCGGCGGCGGTCGCTCGTCAGTTGCTGGCCGGGCCTTCGGTCGACGAAGTCGTACTGCATGGCGACATTCACCACGGCAATATCCTTCATTTCGGCGATCGCGGCTGGCGCGCGATCGACCCGAAAGGACTGCGCGGCGAGCGCACGTTCGATTACGCGAATCTGTTCTGCAATCCTGCGCATGACATCGCGGTCGATCCCGCGCGTTTCGAGCGGCGCGTCGTGCTCGTGGCGGATGCGGCGCGGCTCGACCGGCGACGGTTGCTGCAATGGATACTCGCGTGGTCGGGGCTATCGGCGGTGTGGTTGATGGAGGACGAGTTGCCGGCGGATACGCGGCTGGAGGTCGCGATGCTTGCGGCGAGAGCGCTCGGGCTGTAGCGATATGCGTCGGCCATGAAAACACAGGTTCATCGCGGAGTTCTGAGGGAAGTTGCGAAGACCACCGGTATTCGGCCAGTTTCAGACACTAGACCATACGACTAGATCACCGACAATCCTCGGTACCCGCTTGCCTTTGGTCAATATCGATGAAAGTTTCGAGAGATTTCGGAATCGTTGTCCGACGGGCTGCGCTAGCAGCCAAGAAT
>NZ_JBYQCG010000184.1:0-3432 GCF_057837105.1 Burkholderia sp. APQ4-4ca
GTTCCAGTAGAGAGGTGTTTCGCGATGCCATTGAAGCAACCCACCAGCGGCCGTACAACGGCGACGAAATCGAACAGGCAACATATCGATTCGACGAGATTGGAAGCCGTCTACGACGACATCAAGAATTCTCTCGATCAATTCGATGTGCTCGAACTACGTCGACTGATCGGTCAAGGGATGGAAATCAACATCGCCTTACGGATCGCCGTTGATTTTCAGCATGAACCGTCGAGACATTACTCGTAGGTCCGAAACTCCCGTGTCCGACGACCCCACGCAGTATCGTCGAATCGGAGCGCCTCTCTGCCGAGGAATCGGATCGCATCGCACGTGCGATTGATGTATTCGAAAACAAAAGGGTTGCCGCCGCATGGATGCAACTGCCACACGTAGCGTCTCGCTGTACGAGCAACGTGCTCGCCGATCTGCATTTCGACGATGCCAAGGAACTGACCACCAAAGCCGCGCTCGCACTCACATCACGCATCGCTTCACCCGTCGAGACGGACGCGACGCTAACCGCAGCGCACTTCAGGCCCGGTCACGCAAACGAGATAATGAGCTTCTTTACGCGCAGCTAGCCGAACGATCTACCCTCCTATGCCGCGCTGCACACGCTCGACACAAAAGAAAAGCCGCTGCCGTCACAAACGGCAGCGGCCTCACCCCGCGAATCACACGATCCACCGACTTCCTGACACACCCGCTTACTGCTGAATCGTCGCCTGCTGAGCGAGCTTGTCGACCACCACCCCGAGCGCACGCTGCTGCGCGTGCGCTTCGAGCTGCTGACGCAGCACGTTCTTCGCGGCTTCAAACGTCGGCAAGGTCGTCACGCGCTTCTCGTCTAGCTTCACGATCACATGTGCGTTACCGAGCTGGAACGGCGCCGCGACGGCACCCGACGCATCGCTTGGGATCGCGGTACAGGAAGGCGCAGGCATCGGTCTGCTGCCGGACTTCGTCGTGGACGACGCGCTGCGTTCGGGAGCTGCCCGACTACCGCGCGGATGAAGTAGGGCTGTTTCTGGTGCATCCGTCGCGCCGGTATCTCGATGAAGGCGCGCGCATGGGTGGACTTCATGAAGCAGGCGCTGCACGCTGCCCTCGGCGGGCAATGCAACGACCATGCGTGCGACGCGGCCACACCGGAGCGCCCCGGCGCGACCGCCACCGTCCCCTTACGCCACGGCCTTCACCGCCTGCGCCACGTCAAAGAACGTCGCCTGCACCGCGGCGTCCGCGCGCGCATACGCGCGGTTCACGCCGCTGATCACCGCACGAATCGACGCGGTCGTCAGATTCGCATCGACACCGACACCGAATGCACTGCCGCGCACCCCCGTACCGGCCAGCTCGGCGATCGCGATCGCCTTCGCGTCGGCGCCCTGCGACAGCGCGCGTTCCTCGTAATGCTGGATTCGCAGCGGCGTATGCAACGCATGCATCAGCGCATCGAGCGGCCCGTTGCCTTCGCCGCGCAGCACGCGGCGCTCGCCGTGCACGTCGGCGGTCAGCACGATCGTCTCGCGGCCATCTCGCTCGGTCAGCTCATGGCCGACGTAACGCAGCGGCGCATCGCTTTCGACGTATTCCTGCTGGAACAACGACCAGATCTGCGCGCTCGTCACCTCGTGCCCGCTGTCGTCGGTCAGGCGCTGCACGGCTGCGCTGAAATCGACCTGCATGCGGCGCGGCAGCGCGACGCCGTAGCCCTGTTCGAGCAGGTACGCGATACCACCCTTGCCCGACTGGCTGTTCACGCGAATGATCGAATCGTACGTGCGGCCGAGATCGTTCGGATCGATCGGCAGATATGGCATTTCCCATACGGCGTCGGCGCGCTGCACCGCGAAGCCCTTCTTGATCGCGTCCTGGTGCGAGCCGGAGAACGCGGTGAACACGAGGTCGCCGACATACGGATGACGCGGGTGGATCGGCAACTGCGTGCATTCCTCGGACGTGCGCGCGACTTCGTTGATCTGCGAGAAATCGAGGCCCGGATCGACGCCCTGCGTGTACAGGTTCAGCGCGAGCGTCACGAGATCGACGTTACCCGTGCGTTCGCCGTTGCCGAACAGGCAACCTTCGATCCGGTCGGCACCGGCCATCACCGCAAGTTCGGCCGCCGCGACCGCGGTGCCGCGATCGTTGTGCGGATGGACGGACAGGATCAGCGAATCGCGGCGCGCGAGGTTGCGGTGCATCCATTCGATCTGGTCCGCGTAGTAATTCGGCGTGCCGATTTCCACCGTGGCCGGCAGGTTCACGATCGACTTGCGCGCCGGCGTCGGCTGCCACACGTCGAACACCGCGTCGCAGACTTCCTTCGCGAACTCGAGTTCGGTCGCCGTAAACGTTTCCGGGCTGTACTGCAGCGTGAACTGCGTGCCGGTCGCCGCATCGGCGCACCGCTTGATCGTGCGCGCGGCGTTCACCGCGAGCTGCTTCACACCGTCGCGATCGAGGCCGAACACGATCTTGCGGAATTCCGGCGCGGTCGCGTTGTACAGGTGCACGATCGCGCGCTTCGCGCCGCGCAGCGACGCGAAGGTGCGCTCGATCAGATCGTCGCGCGCCTGCGTCAGCACTTCGATCGTCACGTCGTCGGGAATGTGACCGCCTTCGATCAGCTCGCGAACGAAGTTGAAATCGGTTTCGGACGCGGACGGGAACGCAACCTCGATTTCCTTGAAGCCGATCGCGACCAGCGTCTTGAACATCCGCATCTTGCGCGTGGCGTCCATCGGTTCAAACAGCGCCTGGTTGCCGTCGCGCAGGTCGGTGCTCATCCAGATCGGCGCCTGCGTGATCGTGCGCGACGGCCACGTGCGGTCGGGCAGATTGACGGGCGTGAACGGCCGGTATTTCGTCGCGGGGTTCTTCAGCATCATGATGTCGGTCCTCGGTCAGTTTGTCGGTGAAACGCGGCGCGGCAGCCTTCGGCGTCAGGAGCCGGCTACATGCGCAGCGGTAAAAACGGCAAAAAATCGGCACAACGGCAAAGCGGTACGGCAAACGACAGCCTTGGCGGTTGAGCGACCGGGACGGAGCGGAGTGATGACGGAAGAAAGACGAACTCAGGCGCCGGTCGACAACCGGGGCCAGGTCGGTGATGCGGGGAAAATCTGGCGCTTCAGGAACGAAGCAGATGGAAAGCGCGCAGCCGCAGACCCAGCCCGGAGAAGCGGGCTAGTAGTCGTAGCGAGAAGAGGAACTGAGCGGCGTGCATGGCCGGCATCAAATCACAGGGTGGCCACGGTTGTCAACCGGGGACGAGTGCGCTTCCGCCTCGCCCGATCCCGCGACACGCGCGTTCGCGCAGAATCAGTCCCGTCCGATAGGCGGCGCCGTCCCCCGTCGATATGCTTCACGGGTGCGGCGCCGGTAAGGCCCTATTCATGTTCGGAGTGAGTCGGTCTGTCCTCT
>NZ_JBYQCG010000185.1:0-4082 GCF_057837105.1 Burkholderia sp. APQ4-4ca
AGGGTTTGGCCCAGTTTTTGGCCCGCCCCAACGGCGCGAATCGATGACGAATCGACAGCGGCTCGCGAAAAGTCGATCTGGTCTGCTGCTCGCAGCTTCGCGAGCAGCAACTCGTGCAAGCGGTCCCACACGCCGGCCGCCTGCCAGTCGCGCAGCCGCCGCCAACATGTCACGCCCGAGCCGCAACCCATCTCGGCAGGCAGGTCGCGCCAGCGTAGTCCGGTCTCGAGAACGAACAAGATGCCGGTCAGCGCGGCGCGATTCGAAACAGGCAGGCGGCCCGGGTTCTTCTCGCGCCGCGGCTTGGATGGCGGCAGTAACGGCTCGATCAGTGTCCACAATTCGTCGTCGATGATCGGCTTGCCCATCTCCTCGGCCTCGGTTGTTCCGATGCCTGAGGTTAACAGCTCGCCGCGAAAGTTAACAGGCCCACGGGCTCTTTTTGAAACCGTCTCTAACGCATGCCTCATGCGAGCGCTGATGCGCTTTCGGCTGCCACACACTTCTTTAAGCCGCGCTCTGGGCCGTCATACCGAAACCGTGATTCCTGCCCGGCCAGACTCCCTCGCCGGCCTCACCACGATTTCCACATGCTGGCCGAACGACGCCAGCGTCAGCATCAGTTGGTCCAGCGTTACGTTCCGGAGCCGCTCGCGCTGCTCGGGGGTGACTACCGGCCGAGCCATTTCGGAGAGGGCCGCAGCCTCTTCTTCGGTCAGGCCGCGCGACGCCATCAATGCATTGAGCTTCAGTACGAGGACGGACTTGGCCGTCAGTTCACCGACGTCGTAGTAGTCGAAATCGTCGGGCACGTTGTCGCTGCGTTGATTCGATGCGTCGTCGTTCATCACGCTTCCTCCGTCATCATCGAAAAGCGCCGCTGCTGCCCGGTTCCGCGATCGATAACGGAGAATCCCGCGTTCTTGACCGAAGCGCAATCCGCGTCGTCTATCGGCGTGATCACCAGCCGTTTGTGCGACACCTCGATTCGCAGGCGCTGCTCGGGATCGAAGCCTGCTGCCTCGATCCACCGGCCGCACAGTTTCGTCCACAGATACACGACGGGTGGTGCCATGTCGGACGGCCTGATGTGCGGAACGACGCGGCGAGATTGAAATGGCGATTGCGGGGAGACAAAACAATCGCGGAAATACGTCGGTGCGTTATGATTCGCGCCAGCCATGGTCAACTCCTTGGTGATGAGTTGGTTGTGGTCAGCGGCCCGCAGGTGGTAACAGCACCTGCGGGCCGCGCTCGTTTACGCAGCGGATTTCGAGCGCCGCTCCATCACATGCATTGCATGCCGAAGCAGCCCGAGACTCTCCGCGAAAACGTGCAACCAATGTAGCGGAGAACATCGGGCGTCAGGCACCGGTCATGTACGAATTCATCGGCATTGGCCATTTGGCCGATGCCTGGAATGCTTGCTGCACAACGATGCCGGGACATTCACATTGGCTCGACGCCTCCTCGTTTCATCGTCGATGTGTCAGAAAGCGTTTCAGAGACGGCTTCGGTCGGCCCACCGTACGCCGCGCGAGTATCTCGTTCTCGCCCTGCCGATAGCGTTCTAACTCGCGCACGAACGCCGCCGCATCGCCACGCCAGCGTGAAAGCCGCCGCGACGGAGGTGGCGGAAGCCACGTCCGCGAAGCGCGTGCATTGCCCGTTGCGGGCATCGGGTCGGCGGGTGAGGCGGTGGCGGTTGCGATGGCTGTGGCGTCGAATGCCGTGGTCGTGCAAGCCGCGATACCGCGACGCCGCGAGTGCGGCAGGCCGCCTCAGCGGCCGATACGCCGGCGGCCGCGCCGGTATCGATTCGACCCACGCCGTCGGTATGACGGCCGCCGAGTTCACGCAATGGCTTGCCGCGACGCGCGATACGTCGCGACCGGCAGCGGGCCGCACCGATCTATCGGTCGAGGCCTGAGTCATACGCGGTAGATCCCCCACGGACTTGGGGGAGGTGTTACGCGCCTCGCCTCCCCTCGACGGAGGACCGTCCTTGCGACGCCGTGCATCAGCATCGCTTCCATCGTTTCCATATTTCGACTATTATCGAAATATGGAAACGAACGAAACCATTGCCGCACTCGCGGCGCTCGCGCATGAATCCCGCCTCGCGATTTTTCGCGCGCTCGTGCAGGCCGGGCCGCAAGGCATGCCGGCCGGCCAGATCGCGACGCTGCTCGCCGTGCCGCCGTCCTCGCTGTCCTTTCACCTGAAAGAACTGGCGCACGCGCAGCTCGTGACGAGCCACCAGGACGGCCGTTTCGTGGTCTATTGCGCGAATTTCGACACGATGAACGGTCTGCTCGGCTATCTCACGGAAAACTGTTGCGGCGGCAATCCGTGCTCGCCGGTGTCCGGCTGCTCGCCTTCCGGAAAGACCGACCGCCCCCGTCAATCCTGACGGGCATTCGCGCGCCCTGCCCATGACCACGAACGTCCTGATCCTCTGCACCCACAACTCGGCGCGCAGCGTGCTGGCCGAGGGCATGCTCAATCACTGGGCTGCGAAGCTCGGCAAGGATGTGCGTGCCTACAGCGCCGGCAGCGCGCCGAGCGGCCGTCTGAATCCGTTCGCGCTGGAAGCGCTGACGCATGCCGGTGTCGACGTCAGCGGCTATCGCAGCAAAAGCTGGGACGAATTCGTCGGCGACGATGCGCCCGACATGCGCGTCGTCATCACGGTGTGCGACAGTGCGGCGTCCGAGACGTGCCCGTACTGGCCGGGCAGCCCGGTCAACGTGCACTGGGGCTACGCCGATCCGTCGAACGCGACGGGTGGCGACGACGGCAAGCGTCTCGCCTTCGAACTGACACGGCAAGCAATCGGCTATCGGATGCTGCAGTTGCTGGCATTGCCGCTCGATCGTATGAATGACGACGCACTCCGGGCAGCGCTGATTGAAATCGCGCAACACTGATCGCGCGCAGTGCGATGTGCCGAAACGGCGGCTGCCCATGACTTCAAGACCGAATCATCCAATGAATACGCCGAACGTCACGCCGCCCGGTACGGCGGTCGCGCACCCCGCGATCAACTTCTTCGAACGCTACCTGACCGTCTGGGTGGCGCTGTGCATCGTCGCGGGTATTGCGCTCGGTCAGGTGCTGCCGGGCCTGTTTCAGGCGATTGGCCATATCGCGTATGCCCAGGTCAATCTCCCGGTCGGGCTGCTGATCTGGGTGATGATCATCCCGATGCTCGTCAAGGTCGACTTCGGCGCGTTGCATGAGGTGCGTCGGCACGTGAAAGGCATCGGTGTCACGCTCGTCGTGAACTGGCTCGTCAAGCCGTTCTCGATGGCGTTCCTCGGCTGGCTGTTCATCCGCCATCTGTTTGCGCCGCTGCTGCCGACCGAACAGCTCGACAGCTATATCGCCGGGCTGATCCTGCTCGCTGCCGCGCCGTGCACGGCGATGGTGTTCGTGTGGAGCCGGCTGACGGGCGGCGATCCGCTGTTTACGCTGTCGCAGGTCGCGCTGAACGACAGCATCATGGTGATCGCGTTCGCGCCGCTGGTCGGCCTGCTGCTGGGGATGTCGGCCATCACGGTGCCGTGGGCGACGTTGCTCACGTCGGTCGTACTCTACATCGTCATTCCGGTGGTCCTCGCGCAGCTGCTGCGCAAGTGGTTGCTCGCGAATGGTCAGGCGGCGTTCGATGCCGCGATGACGAAGATCGGCCCGTGGTCGATCGCCGCGCTGCTGGCTACGCTCGTGCTGCTGTTCGCGTTCCAGGGTGAAGCGATCTTGAAGCAGCCGCTGGTGATCGCGCTGCTCGCGGTGCCGATCCTGATCCAGGTGTTCTTCAATTCCGCGCTCGCATACTGGCTCAATCGCGCGGTCGGGGAAAAGCACGCCATCGCGTGCCCGTCGGCGCTGATCGGCGCATCCAACTTTTTCGAGCTGGCGGTCGCGGCCGCGATCAGCCTGTTCGGCTTTCATTCCGGCGCGGCGCTGGCCACCGTCGTCGGCGTGCTGATCGAGGTGCCGGTGATGTTGCTGGTCGTGCGCCTCGTCAACCGGTCGAAGGACTGGTACGAGTGCCGGGCTTGAAATCGCGAGAGCATCTA
>NZ_JBYQCG010000186.1:0-4623 GCF_057837105.1 Burkholderia sp. APQ4-4ca
GGCGCACTGTGCCCGGCCGACGCGGATATCGTGAAGAGCACGTATCTCGGCGGCGCGGGTAGCGGCGAGATCGTCAGCGTCAACATCGACGCGGTCGCGATGACGTACACGCTCAAGTGGCTCGAATCGCCGATTCCGCTGAAGACGGGCACCGTCACGCCGAGCCGCGTCGGCACGACCATCACCGGCAAGGTCATCCATCCGCCGACCGGCACGCTGCCGACCGCCGAGCAGACGCGCTGCGCGTTCGTCCTGACGCCGGGCACCGGCCCCGCGCCGGACGGCTCGACCTATTCGACGGCCGCCGACTTCAACCAGGCGAACCCGCCGATGCTGCTGGTCGGCATGGGCGTCGCGGGCGGCGGCATTCCCGGCGCGACGATCCAGTACGACGGGCTGACGATCATCCCGGGCGTCGTGCAGAACGTCGGCCAGGTGCCGAACCGTCACTTCGACTTCTATCCGTTCCTCGGCTTCGCGAACACGACGACCGACCTCTCGAAGCTGCCGGGCACGTACAACGCGCTGCTCTACCACCTCGTGCCGTCGGGCAACTACGCGACGAAGGGTTCGACCTCGAGCGAGACGTTCGACGCGAACGGCGCGTGCACGTCGAGCGGGTCGGGCGGCTGCCAGACGACCGGCGATCCGTGGAAGACGAGCCCGAACGGCGGCTACTTCGATAGCGCCAAGGCGCCGCAGACGCTGCCGCAGACGCAACTGCCGATCGTCGGCGCGACCGGCAAGTCGGCGACCGCGCACATGGTGATCGGCCAGCTCAACGGCGCGACCGTGCCGGTGATCGTGCGCACGGGCAACGTGAATCTCGGCACGCCGCCGCTGCACCTCGATGCGCAGGTCGACGACGAATCGGGCATCGCGGTGCTCGGCGCGGCGACGGCCGTCACGTCGGGCACGATCGACGGCGGCTACGCGGGCGCGGACTCGAACTTCAAGTACACGGCCGCGCTGATCCGCGGCGGCAACGCGTCGTTCATCAACCCGTCCACGCAGGCCGAGGAAGACGGCTTCACGCTCGACTACGGCCAGACGACGCCGGGCCTGCTGAACGCGAAGACCACTCCGCCGAGCGGCGCGAGCTACCCGTCCGCATCGGGCGTGGTGATCGCGACGGGCGGACTGTACGCGGCGCTGATCCAGGGCACGGTGAACGGCGGCGTCACGTCGACGTCGGCGAATTCGACGACGTCGTCGACCCCGTACTTCGGCGTGGGCGCGCAGATCAGCAAGTAGCGGGCGAGGACGCGGCGGCCGGCGTGCCGCCGCGTGACGCAGGGAAGGCACGAAAGCGTCCGGCACGGCGCGAACAAGACGAGCACGACCAACAGAAGCGGCCGACAGGGAGCTGGCCGCCGCACAAGACAAATCTGGAGGAGCAACATGAAGCGCAACCTCATTCTGGCGGCGGCCTTTGCCGCCCCCCTTCTTTCCGCCTGCGGCGGCGGCAGCGACAACCCGCCGCCGCTCGTCGAAGACCGGCTTTGCCCCGCCACGCTTGACTACAACACCGTGTTTACAGGCGGCGCGGGCAGCGGCGAACTCGCGAAGGTCCAGCTCGACACGACCAAGATGACCTGGCAGGTCACCTACGTCGAATCGGCGGTGCCGCAAAAGACCGGCACCGTCACGCCGACCCGCGCGGGCACCGTCGACAGCGGCACGCTCACGCAGGAAACGCTGCTGCCGACCAACAAGCTGAACCAGTGCGCGTTCCGGCTGAACGGCGCGAGCCTCGATGCGTCGCGTCCGGCGCGCATCTTCGTCGGCTTCGGCGTCGCGGGCGGCACGATTCCCGGCAAGGAGATCCAGTTCGACGGCGTGCTCGGCCAGGCCGCAGTGCCCGACACGACATTCCCGTACTACCCGTTCATCGGCTTCTCGTCGATCGAAACCGACATCACGAAGGTCGCGGGCACGTACAGCCACATCGGCTTCGGCGAAGTGCCGTCGCAGAAATTCGGCCCGGCGTCGATCGACGCGAAGGTGACGATCAACGCGGACGGCACGTGGACCAAGTGCGACACGACCGGCCAGTTCGCCGGCGGCGCGTGCACGCAGCAGGGCACGAACTTCGTGCAGTCGGCCGACGGCAGCGGCGCGTTCCAGTCGAACAACTACGCGAGCCAGTTGAAGCCGACGCTGTCGGCCACGCCGCAGGGCAAGGGCTTCATGGTCGTCGGCAAGCTGCGCAACCAGCTCGTGCCGATCCTCGTGCGCACCGGGGTCGCGAACCCGAACCCGACGCCGGACAGCAACGGCGTGCCGGGCCTGACCGCCGACGACGAATCGAGCATCTCGATCCTCGCGCCGCAGACGACCGTCGCGGCCGGTTCGCAGAACGGCGAGTACATCGGCGTCGACAGCCAGTTCGATTACCGGACCTCCGCGCTGATCGACAAGCAGGCCACGCTGCTCGATCCGTTCCAGCCGTCGCAGGCGTCGCTCACGAGAGTGCTCGACCTCGACTACACGCAGAAGGTGCCGGGCACGGTCACGACGATCCATACGGGTTCGGGCAGCACGTCGCCGACCGGCAAGTTCATCTTCTCGGGTGGCGTGTTCGGTTTCCTCGACAACGCGGGATCGACGCCGTATTTCACGATCGGCGCATTCGTCCAGTAAACGGAGGGGAAAGCCGTGATGAAGAAAACCCTTCTCTGCGCGGCGGCCGGCGCCGCCGCCGTGGCGCCGCTCGCCGCGCACGCGCAGAGCGCCGGCAGCAACGTCGTCACGCTGGGCTGGTTCCACGTCATGCCGCAGCAGAGCAGCACGCCGATGACGACCAACGTCGCGCCGACGCCGATCAACACGCCGCTGCGGCTGCCGCCGTCGTTCACGTCGGCCGGCACCGGGCTGCATACGAGCGGCGCCGACACCGTCGGCCTGACGATCAGCCACTTCCTGACCGACCACATCGCGGTCACGTCGGTGGCCGGCGTGCCGCCGGTGTTCAAGGTGTCGGGCCAGGGCACGATCAAGCCGCCGGGCCCGGCCGGCGCGCTCGGCACGCAGAACATCGGGCTGGGGTCGGTCAACCCGATCGTGAAGAGCGTGCGGCAGTGGAGCCCGGCGGTGATCCTGCAGTACTACTTCGGGCAGGCCACCGCGAAGTTCCGGCCGTTCCTCGGCCTCGGCGTGTCGTACAACTGGTTCAGCGACCTGCAGCTCAACACGAACTTCATCAAGCAGACGCAGGACAACCTCGGCGCGATCCTCGCGGCGGGCGCGGGCAAGCCGGGGACGACCTCGGTGGAGGCGAAAGCGTCGTCGTCCTGGCAGCCGGTGTTCAACGCGGGCCTGCAGTACAACGTGACGGAACACTTCGGGCTGGTCGCGTCGGTGACCTACATTCCGCTGAAGACGACGTCGACGGTGACGATCAAGGCGGCGGACGGCTCGGTGCTCGCCGAGTCGAAATCGGACCTGAAGGCGGACCCGATCATCAGTTACGTCGGGATGACGTACAAGTTCTGAGTGCGCGGCGGCGGCCGGCGAATGGAAATGGAGCGCTGCGACACAATCGCAGGCAAAAAAAAGCCCGCCTGATCGGCGGGCTGAATCCATATCAGAGGAGACATGGAGGAGACAGGTGCAATCATAGCGAATCGGTTTCCGCAATGCAACATTTCCGTAGGGAAAATAAGGATTTTCCCTCGAATGCGGCCTCTAGTTCGTTGTCACGGCGCCTGACCCCTTTTCGTTCTCCCGCTCGAGCACCTCGCCCAGCGCGTCGCGCAGCAGCGCGACCGGCCGCATCAGGCGGCCCGGCAACGTGCCGTGCACGATGTCGCATAAACATCGGACACCTACGATGGGAGTTCCTCCGCTCACCCCCAGGTTTCCGATGAACTGCCCTGCCCCTCGTTGCGCCGCCCCCGTTTCCCCGCCCGTCGCCGCGCCGGCTGCGCTGAGCACCGGCATGACGCTGTTCTTCGCCGCGACGGTCGGGGTGATCGTGATGGACCTGTTCGCCGCGCAGCCGTTGACCGGCCCGATCAGCGCCGATCTGCATCTGCCGGCCGGCCTCGCCGGTCTCGTCGCGATGCTCCCGCAGCTCGGCTACGCGGCCGGGCTCGTGTTGCTCGTGCCGCTGGTCGACCTGCTCGAGAACCGCCGCCTGATCGTCGCGACGCTCGCCGTCTGCCCGACCGCGCAGCGGCTCGCGCACGGCACGATGCTCATGGCGCTCGTCGTGCTCGGCGTCGCCGGCGCAGGCGGGTTCGGCTTCGATGCGCACGCCCATCGCGGTGTCGCGCTCGCGCTGCTGGCCGGCGGCGCGGCGCTGCTCGACGCGGGTGTGATCGTCGACCAGAGACCATCGGCCGCCGCGCGATCAACCTGCTGAACCCGGCCGCGCGCGGACGCCTGAACGGGCTGTTCGTCGGGCTGTTCTTCGTCGGCGGCGCGCTCGGCGCGGCGCTCGCGGGCAGCGCATGGGCATGGGGCGGCTGGAGCGCGGTGGTGCGGTGGTGCGGTGGTGCGGTGGTGCGGTGGTGCGGTGGTGCGGTGTGCGGTGTGCGGTGTGCGGTGTGCGGTGTGCGGTGTGCGGTGTGCGGTGTGCGGTGTGCGGTGTGCGGTGTGCGGTGTGCGGTGTGCGGTGTG
>NZ_JBYQCG010000187.1:0-2324 GCF_057837105.1 Burkholderia sp. APQ4-4ca
CATCAACTCTCGCTGCGTGAAGCGTGAGATGGTGAGCACGGCGTCGGCCCGGCGAACCAGCCGCGGCACCACTTGACGACGGTAGACTCGCCCAACAGTCTGATACAGCGACCGCGCCGGCGGCAGCACATGCCACGGCTTCATGTAGATCAGGTCATGGACAACCGCGATCACCCGGGTGTTGCCCGTGGACCGCAGGGGTCCCGTGTTATACGGGCATAGCAGGTAGTCGAGCTTCTGTTCACGGCACAAGCGTGGCAACTCGACCTGCTCCCACCACGGGAAGAAACCGTGTCCGTCACTGACGAATGGCCATTCCTCGGCACTCACGCCACTCGGTGCCAGACCCAGCACCGACGCGCTGACCGGTTCCACCAGTTGTCGGGCGAATCGCCCCATGCCGCGGTAGTTGCCCACCATCCAGGTGATATCCACCCCCAACTTCACGTGCTGCTCCTCATCCGAGCCGACTCATCAGCAACGCGAACGCGGCCACCGAACGCAGAGAATCGTACAATCCGGCCGAACGAGGTCGATACCTCGTCGCACCCTGCACGTTCAACAAACTGCCGACACGCGCCCGGCAAGACGACGTACGCTCCACGCGAGACCGACGCAACCATAGCGAAACCAATTCTCACCCACGCCCCGCTTCGAACATCCAGCGCAACGTACTCTCCAGCGGAATGTCGCCGAGCGGCCCGATAGCGGCCTGCAACCGCGTACCATCGCCCTGCAGTCGGCGCACTTCGTTCGCACGTACGAATGCGGGATTGACCTGGACGTCGATCGTATAGCCGGCGATCTGCTCCATCATCGCGATCACCGCCTTCAGCGACACCGCGCGGCCCGAACAAACGTTGAACACGCCACCAGCCGGTGCCTGTTCCAGCAGGCGCCGATAGGCATCCGCCACGCGCCGCACGTCGGAAAAATCTCGCTCGACATCGATATTGCCGAGTTCGATCGCACGCTCGCCGCGCTGAAAATGCCCGACTATCTTCGGCAGTAGAAACTGTGGCGACTGCCCGACGCCCGTGTAGTTGAACGGACGCGCAACGACGATCGGCAGCTTGTCTTGCCATAGGCGCGCCAGGTATTCCATCGCCAGTTTGCTAACCGCGTAATCGTTCGCGGGATTCGGCTCGACCGATTCGTCAATGGACTCGACCGCCGCGTTGCCATAGATATTGGCGCTGCTTGCCAGCAGAATCGCTCGCGGACGATTCGCCAGATTCGCGAGCGCCTCCAGCAGGTTCCGCGAGCCAACCACATTCGTGCGATAGATTGCGTCCGCATCACCGTGCGCGACGAACGAGACTGCGGCGAGATGCGCGACCACGTCCGGCTGCACGTCCGCGACGACCTTTGCCAGCGCCGCCCGGTCGCACAGATCGACCCGGTACATGCCGGCTCCGGTCGCCTCGGAGCCGTGCGTCGTGCCGAACACGCGATAGCCGGCCGCCTGCAACGACTTCGCGAGATAGTCGCCGGTAAAGCCGCCGAGCCCCGTCACCAGGGCGCGCGGGGCATCAGAACGAGAAGCCGCGTTCATTTCGGCGCAGATCCGCTTCGACCATCATTGCGCACAGCTGCTCGAGCGTCGTCTCCGGTTCCCAGCCGAGCTTCTGCTTGGCCTTCTCCGGATTGCCGATCAGCAGATCGACTTCGGCCGGTCGATGGAACTTCGGATTGACCCGGACCACCGTCTTGCCAGTGGCGACATCGACGGCGATTTCCTGCTCGTCGCTGCCCTTGAACTCGAGGTCGATGCCAGCTGCCTTGAACGCCATGCTCACGAAATCACGCACGGTCTCGGTACGGTTCGTGGCCAACACGTACGTATCCGGCTCGTCGGCCTGCAGCATGCGCCACATACCTTCAACATACTCCTTCGCGAAACCCCAGTCGCGCTTCGCATCCATGTTGCCCAGTTCGAGTACGTCGAGCTGGCCGAGCTTGATCTTGGCGACGGAATCCGTAATCTTGCGCGTAACGAATTCGCGGCCGCGCAGCGGCGATTCGTGGTTGAACAGGATCCCGCTGCAACCGAAGATGTCGTAGCTCTCGCGATAGTTCACCGTGATCCAATGCGCATACAGCTTGGCCACGCCATACGGGCTGCGCGGATAGAACGGCGTCGATTCGATCTGCGGGATCGCCTGCACCTTGCCGAACATTTCGGACGTACTTGCCTGATAGAAGCGGATCTTCGGATTGACGATGCGGATCGCCTCGAGCAGGTTCAGCGGGCCGACACCGGTGATCTCGGCGGTTGTGACCGGCTGGTCGAAGGACACGCCGACGAAGCTCTGCGCCGCCAG
>NZ_JBYQCG010000187.1:2344-5712 GCF_057837105.1 Burkholderia sp. APQ4-4ca
GGAATCCGTAATCTTGCGCGTAACGAATTCGCGGCCGCGCAGCGGCGATTCGTGGTTGAACAGGATCCCGCTGCAACCGAAGATGTCGTAGCTCTCGCGATAGTTCACCGTGATCCAATGCGCATACAGCTTGGCCACGCCATACGGGCTGCGCGGATAGAACGGCGTCGATTCGATCTGCGGGATCGCCTGCACCTTGCCGAACATTTCGGACGTACTTGCCTGATAGAAGCGGATCTTCGGATTGACGATGCGGATCGCCTCGAGCAGGTTCAGCGGGCCGACACCGGTGATCTCGGCGGTTGTGACCGGCTGGTCGAAGGACACGCCGACGAAGCTCTGCGCCGCCAGGTTGTAAACCTCCGTCGCGCCGGTCGTCTGCAGCAGCCGGATACTCGCCGACAAATCGGTCAGATCGTATTCGACCAGATGCAGGTTCGGGTGCTTGCCAATGCCCAGCTCTTCGATGCGCCAGAAATTCACCGAGCTAGTGCGGCGGTAAGTGCCGTAAACCGTGTAGCCCTTGTCGAGCAGCAACTGGGCCAGATAAGCGCCGTCTTGTCCGGTGATGCCGGTGATGATGGAAATTTTGTTAGACATAGTCGTCCTACTTTAAGAATACGCTTCAGTGCGCGTGAGAATTTTTGCCAAATGGCGGGCACTTTGCGCCCAAGTCAAGAACGGCATGCCACGAGACGAAGGCTCTTGCTGCTTCGCTCGAAGCTCGAGCCATGCCTTGAGCTCGGTCGCCAGATCATGCCCTTCTTGCGCGGAAAAATAAAATGCGTGCTCACCAGCCACTTCACGAAACACCGGCAGATCGCGCGCAATGATCGGCAATCCGTGCTGCGCGGCTTCAATCAGCGGCAAACCAAAGCCTTCACCATAAGACGCCGCGATCAGACACGAACTCGCCCCGTAGATTTTCTCCAGGTAATCGTCAGAGGCGTTTTCCAGCCAGAACAAATGGCGTCCCTGCTCGGTATGCGCCCGCAACCGCCCGACCAGATCCTCGACCATCCATCCCTGCCGCCCCACGATGACCAGATTGACGTTCTGATTCTCGCGCCACAGCCGGTCGAACGCCTCTAGAACCTGAGCGTGTCCCTTGCGAGGTTCCAGGGTCCCGACCATCAGAAACGTCGGGCAATTACGCAGTTGTTGAAGTACCTTGCCTCCGTCGCGCGGGATTTTCGAAGTCGTCGGGGAATTTTCGATATCCGCACCCAAATGGAACCAGTCGATCTCGAACGAGCCCGCCCGCTCGGGAGCGTGCGTCGCGATCCATGACGAAAGATCCGTGGCCACCGCTTGCGAAATGCACAATGCGCCGTCATTCTCCGCCACGACGTCCAGCCAGCCCGTAAAACCCTCGGCGGCGCCAGGAACAAAGTATTGGGGGAGCAGCACACACAGCAAATCGTAGACGACAAACTTGACTTGCACGCCCTGCAATCGCAGATTTCGATAAAACGCTCGCTGCGCGGGGACGACCCGGGGTTGCAGATCCAGGCCGACAAACACGTCTCCTGCCGCATAGTCGATCGGCTCGTCCTGCAGATAGCCATCGTCGAATCCCATCAACCTCATCGTGAAACCACGCGCATAGCGATAGGAATCCTTGGTCGTGGCATACACCGGTTCCACCCGAAAGCCGTCGGGTGGAGAATCCAGCCATTCCCTCAGTAGATTGCGCACCACACGCTGGATCCCGCTCCTGGCATCCACCTGCACGAGCTCGGAGATATCTACCAGCAATTGCCGCTTGTTGTTGCGCGGAACGAAACTCTTCGCCACGCTCAGCGCCCATGTGCGCAACTCGTCGTCGCTTGCCGGGCCCACCCGACGCGCGATTGCGCGAGACAATACGGTCGGATTCGCGTCGGCCCGGAGATAGAATCGCTCGATGGCATCGCGATACTGCTCGGCACAGACGTCAGGTGCATGAGCGCTCAAGATGATGTCCCGTGCGCGCGCGCCCATTCGTTGTCGGCGCGACGGATCCGAACGCAACGTCTCCAGTGCGTCGATCAGTTGCTCGTCGGAGAACTCGTCCGGCAACATCCACACGGCCTCGGGATCCAGGTCCGCCATGCTTCCGTTTGCATTGACGATCGTTGCCTTGCCGTAATTCATGCAGTCCAGCACGGTTCCCGACGTCTCGCCACGCGACAGCGTCCGCAACTGGACGCCGACATCAACCGCCGCCAGATACCGACGGAACATCTGCGCATCGGCCCATCCGGTAATCCGGATTCTGCCTTTCTGGCCTGTTTGCCGGATGCTGCGCGCGAGTTCCTCGCCATATTCGGTCGGTTGATTCTCCCCGACAAAGACCAGATGACAAGCCGGATCACGCGCAAGGGACGATCGATTCCATGCGCGAAGCAACCGATGATTCAGCTTGGATGGCCCGAGCCCGCCGAACGCGCACACCAGGAAGTCGTTCCTGCCGACTCCCAGCGCATCGCGCGCATCGTCGCTGCTCAATACGGTAGTCGCATCGCGCATATGCGGAATGACGGTCCAGTCGACCGCATCCCCGCCGTACCAGTGGCGCGCCAATCGCAGCGAATTGGGCGAGTGAACAATCAGGCCCAAGCCCTTCTGAATCACGCCCAGGCTGCACGGATATTCCCAGACGACATCCGCGATGTCCTCTTTCAGATGCCGCGCCCTCAGACCGACATACCCATGTGCGTCATACAGCGCCTTGGACCAGCAGTCGGAACGATTTCCGTGAACGGCCATGTGCGCGAGAATGCCCGACAGAAAGAAATCGTGCAGCACGACCACACCCGGGACGGTTTCCAGCAGCGGAAACATGTACTCGTGGAACGACGAGTTTCCGAAATGATAGAGGACACGATCGTAGGAATCCGCATGCTTGCGCAGCCACGCCGGTGTTTTCACCGAAACGTGCGCAAGCTGACCGGACGGAATTTGCCCCGCTTTATCCGTGTCGACGATGACATCGATATCGTAAAAGCGGGCCAACTCCGGCAGCAATTCCGCGCTGTAGTCGGCAATCCCCGTGCGGGCCGGCGGCAACGGCGACACGTAAGCCAGCCTGGGACGTTGCGCCTGAACCTCCGGCTCGTGCGATTCGGTCAGCCATGCCTCGCGCCTCCGCTCCATTGCATCGAGCGCGCAACGCCCGCTGCGATCCCACGAGAACTTCGCGGCCTGGCGCTTTCCCTGTTCGATCAGGGCCTGACGATAGTCCTCGTCGGTCAGACCGCGCTGCATGTGTTGCGCAATCGCTTCATCGGATCGGGGATCGAACAGCGCATCCTCCCACCCAATCACTTCCGGAACGCTCGATGTATTCGCGCCGATCACAGGCGCGCCGCAGCGCATCGCCTCCA
>NZ_JBYQCG010000188.1:0-3845 GCF_057837105.1 Burkholderia sp. APQ4-4ca
GATGCAGGTAGACCTTCAGCCCTTCGTCGAACCGGAACACGGCAGCCTCCCGAGCATCTGGACAAGCATCGTCAGTTCATCGAAGTTCGCCTGGCTCAACTCCAAGGAGACGCCGTTTGGTAAGTGCACCTTCAGCGAGAACACCGCAGCCGATTTAGCCGGAGTGGGGGCAGCCGCAGAGGTGACGGCCTGCATAAAGGCTGATTCCTCAGGCACGGAAGCCGTCGACAACTCGACACGAGTCTCTCGTGACGACTCCGTCGCGGAACTGATTATCTCGCCCGCGGCTTGTTCGCGCTGATACTTGGAAATCCACGTCCGAACGAGGTTCGGATTGATGTCGTGTTCCATGGCCGTCCGCGCGATAGACACCCCTGGCTTCAGACACGCCTGTATCAACTCGCGCTTCGCATCCTCGTCGTACTTGCGCCGCCCGTCTCGCTTGAGATCGACCACCAACCGGCTCTGCAAACCTTCGTCTTGCTCGTTCATGCACACCTGTCCACGCTCATTGAACATGGACACGTAGCCTCGGTGAATCAGCCTTGCCGTGCAATGGCGTCCTTCAAAGAGCGCTTACGATTGACCGTTGAGCGGGCGATGAGCATCTCAATTGGTTGTGTGGCTGTGCTTTATGTCCACATGTTGCCCGCACTGCGGCAAGCCTTGGCTGGTCTCGCTCGGCTGTTCGCCTTTGTGTTGTGGGCGGTCGGCCTGATTGTGGTGCTGTACGGCCAGGTCACGTTTGTCCTCGTTTCCCGGCAACACGCCGGCGATCAACGGGTCGCGATGGCTCCGACGATCACTCAGCCATTCCTTAGAGTAACGTCTCCTGGACGTACGTTGACTGAAATTGCCCGAGAAACCTCAAAGGCGAAGGTCGATTTGGCCCGAGTCGAGGCGCGCTCATGTGTTGGCGATTGTCGGTGGCTCAAACTCAGTCGAACGATCCTCGAGACGCAGCTCGCGACACTGGAAACAGAAGCTGGTGAAGCGTGGCGGCACGAAGCCGAGGAGGACCGACATAATCGACTGGTCGACCAAGAAGCAGCGTCACGCGCAGCGTTGCGCGCCGATCCGGTCGCGTCGGAAGTGGCGACGTGGCTTGGTACGACCGAAGGACGACTGGAATTGTTGTTGGCGCTGGCCTGCTCGGTTGTGCTTGAAGGCGCTGCCATCACTGGCTGGATGCTGGTGTCGGTTAGATCGAGTCGCGCTAATAGTCGCGCCGCAGTCATGGCTGGTCGTATCGACGAGTCTTTGGAGCAAAGGGCTGTCGTACCGGAGTCGGGAGTCGCGGCTGACGATCATCCACCGTTGGTTGCCGATCATGACGTGATGTCGGCGGCAGGCGTAACGATCGCTGACGACACCGCTACCGACAGTGAATGCGTCGGTGACGATTTCCGCCTGCTCCGGGAGATTCACAAAGCGGTCGTTGCTGGGCGCCTCAGGCCGACGCAGGCGGCAATTCGTTCGTTTCTGAAGTGTGGGCAATCAAAGGCTAGTCGGTTGAAGCGAGAGTATTTTGTCCAGTTCGGTGGGCAACTCCAACACGGAGGCAGCGCAAATGCACACTAACATTTGGTCGAAGCTCGGGACGAATGGGAACGGTCCAGTCCTTGAGGCAGCAAGCGAGATTCCCGTGTTCCCAATCTTTTGGTTGTGGAAGTTTTGGTTGGCGCGCGGAAAGCTACATCTCCTCGCTGGCCCCCCGTCAACAGGGAAGACAACGCTGGCTCTTGCGATCGCTGCGACGTTGTCGGTCGGTGGTGCATGGCCAGACGGTAGCAGTGCTCCTCGAGGTCGAGTGTTGATCTGGACCTGCGAAGACGGGGTCGAGGATACTTTGATGCCAAGGCTCGCCGCGAGCGGTGCCAATCTCGAGAATGTCTATATCCTGCGGGAAACGAGCGAAAACGGTCGCAGTCGCGCGTTCGATTTTCGTGTCGATCTACCGCGGCTTGCTGCAAAGCTCCAGGAGCTCCGTGATGTTGTTCTTGTCATCATCGATTCGATTGCGCAGATCGTATCCGGCAACTCGAACAGCAACACTCAAGTACGTAAGGATCTTGAACCCGTTGTGGTATTTGCTGAGCAAACCGGCGCCGCAGTTCTAGGCCTCACTCACGTAACCAAAGGATCGAAAAAGAAAGATCCGCTTGAACGCGTGAATGGAAGTATCGCCTTCGGTGCGGTCGCGCGAATAGTGATGATTGTTGCACCGGACGAAAGCGATCGCGCGGGTGATGGTGTGCCGCGCAGCGTAATCGTACGCGCTAAGTCAAACATTGGTCCGACTGACGGCGGTTTGGCATATCACGTGGAGGCAGCCGACATTCCAACGCCTAGAGGAACCGTGGAAAGTTCAAAGATCGTTTGGGATGGGCCATTGGACGGATCGCCCAAGGAAATCCTGAGCGAAGCCTCGGACGGTGCAAGCGTACTGACGAAAGACAGTCGATTACACGAAGCTGGGGACTTTTTGAGCGAGATACTGGCTACCGGTCCGGTGCCAAGCGAGGTTGTCCAAGAGGAGGCGGCGCGAGCTGGATTGTCGTGGGCGACTGTCCGTCGCGCATTTGGCAAGATCGGAGTAAGTAGCGGTCGGCCTATGGGTGAGAAACGCTGGTACTTGTCTTTGAATTGTGGCCGTTCGATGTCGCCCGGAGCGATGGGAACCGCGCATTTCAGTAGCCATCCCGAGCAGTCGCATCAGGCGGTGAGATCGATCTTTGATATAGGTAGTTCGTCTGGTCAGGGCATTGTGCCGTTCCGGGGCGACGTACCGCCGGGTTTGGCAAGCATTGCCGCGCCGGTATCGCACAATGTTGCTCAAGTTGCTCAAGTTGCTCAAGTTGCTCAAGTTGCTCAAGTTGCTCAAGTTGCTCAAGTTGCCCATGTTGAGCAAGACCAGTTCGGGACCGACAACGCGGTATGGGAATATTTCGTTCGCAATTGCGTGAAGGAGTACCGATACCTGCGTCAGCTCAGGGCATACGAGGACGATGATGACGAGCGGCTCGTTCGCGAAGAAGCGATTGATGATGTCCTCAGGGGAGAGAACGTCAGCGATCAGTGGAAAGACGAGATGAAAGAACGACTCATGAAGTTGAACTTCATTGAGCTGGCTGAGCAATCTCGTGACGATAAAATATAGGTGCTCATCTGTAACTTTGGTGAATCCATCAGATCATAAACACTAACTCGACTATCTGATTCGCAAGGGGATACAGGAGCTGGACGTATCGCTCTTGGGATTCCATTGCGCTGTAGTCAGGGGTAAGTTTGGTGATAATTCCGGTTCTTACGTTGTTAGAGACGGTTTCAAAAAGAGCCCGTGGGCCTGTTAACTTTCGCGGCGAGCTGTTAACCTCAGGCATCGGAACAACCGAGGCCGAGGAGATGGGCAAGCCGATCATCGACGACGAATTGTGGACACTGATCGAGCCGTTACTGCCGCCATCCAAGCCGCGGCGCGAGAAGAACCCGGGCCGCCTGCCTGTTTCGAATCGCGCCGCGCTGACCGGCATCTTGTTCGTTCTCGAGACCGGACTACGCTGGCGCGACCTGCCTGCCGAGATGGGTTGCGGCTCGGGCGTGACATGTTGGCGGCGGCTGCGCGACTGGCAGGCGGCCGGCGTGTGGGACCGCTTGCACGAGTTGCTGCTCGCGAAGCTGCGAGCAGCAGACCAGATCGACTTTTCGCGAGCCGCTGTCGATTCGTCATCGATTCGCGCCGTTGGGGCGGGCCAAAAACTGGGCCAAACCCTACCGATCGCGCTCGACCCGGTTCGAAGCACCACATCGTCACCGATGCCAACGGCACGCCGCTTGCCGCGATC
>NZ_JBYQCG010000189.1:0-2589 GCF_057837105.1 Burkholderia sp. APQ4-4ca
AGGCTATCTGGCCGGCCGCACGCTCGACCCGGCCGATCTCGCGAACGAAACACTGCTGCGCCTCGAAGACGGCCAGCGCCAATGGATGTCGTGGTCCGAATGGTTCGACATGAACGACGTCGACCGGCAGAAGGCCCAGCCGCAAGACATCACGATCAACTCCTATCCGCAGATCGTGCAGATGACGATTCTCGGCCAGGGCGTGTCGCTCGGCTGGCGCTACATGATCGACGCATGCATCGAAGCCGGCCTGCTCGTGCGCGTGACGGAAGCGTCCGCGAGCCACGGCGGCGGCTATTACGTGATCTCGCCGAACGACCGCGCGCAGAACCAGGCCGCCCGCCTGTTCACCCGCTGGCTGTTCGAACAGGCTGAGAAGCAGACCGCGCCCTGACTACCCCGGGCGCGACGCATGCGTGCAGCGCATGCAGGCATGCGAATCTTTCGTTTCAGAAAAAAATGCGGCTTTCCTTAGCATGGGGTTCACGCGGGGCAGCCGTCCCGTCTTCGGACTTCTGACAAAGGAAGAGACCATGCAAGGAACGCTTTCCCCGCGCGCCGCGCCTTCCGTCGATGCGGCGGTGCAACAGCGCCGCCGCGCCATCGTCGCGACCGTGATCGGTAACGGCCTCGAATGGTTCGATTTCACCGTCTACAGCTTCTTCGCGGTGATCATCGCGAAGCTGTTCTTCCCGACCGGCAACGAACTGACGTCCGTGCTGCTCACCGTCGCGACGTTCGGCGTGGGCTTCTTCATGCGGCCGGTGGGCGGCATCGTGCTCGGCGTCTATGCCGACAAGGTCGGACGCAAGGCCGCGCTGTCGCTCACGATCCTGCTGATGGCGGCCGGCACCGCGCTGATCGGGATCGCGCCGACCTACGAACAGGCCGGCATCGCCGCGCCGCTCCTGATCGTCGTCGCGCGGCTGCTGCAAGGCTTCTCGGCCGGCGGCGAGATGGGCGGCGCCACCGCGTTCCTCACCGAATACGCGCCGCCGGAGAAGCGCGCGTATTACTCGAGCTGGATCCAGTCGAGCATCGGCTTCGCGGTGCTGCTCGGTGCGGCGACCGGCACGTTCGTCACGACGTCGCTCGACACGCAGGCGCTGCATAGCTGGGGCTGGCGGCTCCCGTTCCTGCTCGGGATCATCGTCGGGCCGGTCGGCTACTTCATTCGCAGCCATATCGACGAGACGCCCGCGTTCAGCGCCGTCGAATCGCAGGCGAAGGAAAGCTCGCCGCTGAAGGAAGTGCTGAATACGTATCCGCGCGAGACGTTCGCGAGTTTCTCGATGGTCATCCTGTGGACCGTCTGCACCTACGTGCTGCTGTTCTACATGCCGACCTATTCCGTGCGCACGCTGCATCTGCCGCAGTCGACCGGCTTTACGGCCGGCATGGTCGGCGGGCTGATGATCATGTGCTGCTCGCCGATCGTCGGACGCCTCGCCGACGCGTGGGGACGGCGCGTGTTCCTGTCCGGCGCGGCGCTCGCGATCCTCGTGCTCGCGTGGCCGATGTTCTCGTGGATCAACCATGCGCCCGGGTTCGCGTCGCTGATCGTGTTCCAGGCCGTGTTCGGCGTGCTGATCGCGGCCTATACGGGGCCGATCCTCGCGGCGCTCGCGGAGCTGTTTCCGACCAAGGTGCTGTCGACCGGGTTATCCGTTGCGTACAACTTCGCGGTGACGATCTTCGGCGGGTTCGCGCCGTTCCTGATCACGTGGCTCATCGCCCGCACCGGCAGCAACATGGCGCCCGCGTTCTACGTGATGCTCGCGGCGGCCGTCAGTTTCGTCGGCACGCGCTTCGTGAAGGATGCGAAGCGTGCGGCCGCAACGACTCGATAAGGATTTTTCTCCCATGACCATTACCGTGCTTCAAGGCGGCAACGTGCTCGACCTCGAACAAGGCGTGTTGCTCGAACATCATCATGTCGTGATCGAAGGCGAGCGGATCGTCGAAGTCACCGATCGGCCGGTGGATTTGCCGAATGCGCAGGTGATCGACGTGCGCGGCAAGACCGTGATGCCGGGGTTCATCGATTGCCATGTGCATGTGCTGGCGTCGAATGCGAATCTCGGCGCGAATGCGACGCAGCCGAATATTCTCGCGGCGATTCGGTCGCTGCCGATTCTCGATGCGATGTTGGCGCGGGGGTTTACCAGCGTGCGGGATGCGGGGGGCGCGGATTGGAGCTTGATGCAGGCCGTTGAGACAGGGCTGATTCCGGGGCCGCGGATTTTTCCGTCGGGGAAAGCGTTGTCGCAGACCGGAGGGCATGGGGATTTCCGGCCACGTGGAGATGTGCTGGAACCGTGCTCCTGCTGTTTCAGGACGGGGGCGATTGCGCGGGTCGTCGATGGTGTCGAAGGCGTGCGGCTCGCCGTGCGTGAGGAGATTCAGAAAGGCGCGACGCAGATCAAGATCATGGCGTCAGGCGGCGTGGCTTCGCCGACCGATCCGATTGCGAACACGCAGTATTCGGAGGATGAAATTCGGGCGATCGTCGATGAGGCTGAGGCCGCGAATACTTATGTGATGGCGCATGCGTATACGGGGCGGGCGATTGCGCGGGCTGTGAGGTGC
>NZ_JBYQCG010000190.1:0-1663 GCF_057837105.1 Burkholderia sp. APQ4-4ca
ATCCGTCGCCACCGGTTTCGGCGCCCGGATTGCCGCCGCCTTGCGACGGCGATGGCGTGGCCGCTTCCCCGATCGCGGACAGGCTCGCGTACGAATCGATATGCATCGCACTGCCGCGCACGCTTTTCCACTGGCCCTTCACGAACGTGACGCCGCTGCCGGCGTCGATCGTCGCGACGAGCGTGAACGGCATGCGTCCGGTGCTTTCGGGCACCTTCGACGAATAGGTGAAGCAGCCGTCCGCGACGACGCCCTTGTCGGTCGCGATCGCGAAATAGATGCCCGGGAAGTTGTTGCCGGTCGCGTAAGGTGTCGGCACGTTGAGGATGACCTGCAATTTCCCGTCGCGAATCCCGGCCTTCGCGATGTCGATGTACAGGCCCGGGATATCGACGTAACGCTCCGACGTCGCGACGGGCGCGCTGACGATCGAAGCGGAAAGGAGCGGCATGGATGTCTCCTGTAATGAGGCGGTTTTTTCTGGATGGGGCGTGAGGGTCCGCGGAACGCGGCGCAAACCCGCCGGCCGCCATGGAGGCGGGCGGCAGCGATCCAGCGTCGATTGCGCGTCAGGTCAGCCGATCGGCCACTGGAGTACGACGATCCCGTCGTTGTAGTCGCTGTCGTGGCCGTCTTCCGACACGACGATCCCGAAGTTGACCGTGAACGGCGAGCCGTCCGATTTCTTGCCGGTGATCGGCGCGAGGCGCGCATCGGTCGCCGATTTCTTCCCGTTTACCGACACTTCGAAACGGATCTTGCCGTTGCCGGAATTCAGCGTGGCTTCGCGCGGGCCGTCGCGCGTCGTCAGCTTGTGATACGCGGCGGGTTCCTGGCTGTCACCGATAAAAAGCTTGATGTGCTGTTGCTCGGCTGCATTCGCGAAGAAAATCGCACGGAAATCGGTATTCGGCGGAATCGAAAACTCGCCGGCGCGATTGGATGACGTTTGAGAGTCGGCCATGATTGCCTCCAGATGGTTATTGGATAAGGCATGCGCCTTGTCGCGCAAACGTTTTTAGTTTGAAGCGCGACATACAAAGCATGGCGAAAAATAAATAAAAAAATATTCAAGTGGGAATGGTTATTGTTCAGTAAATCGAAAAGCGGCGCTAATCGATTTAATGAAATGTGCTAAATGAAGGGGGTTTCGATATATTCGAGAAATGGTATCGATACGTATATCGGTTTCTTGAATGATGCGAGAGCGCGCAACGCGGAGCAAGACGGGCGAGGCGCAATCGGGCTTCGGAGCAGACGCTCGACGTTCGCATATGGCAGCGTTTCGTTTCAACATCGACATCTCTGTCGTGGCCGCGCCCACCGGCCACCGTCGAACGTCCACACCGAAACCCGATCGCGAGGGAGGGTGTGCGGCGACCGGCGAAGAGGACAGACCGACTCACTCCGAACATGAATAGGGCCTTACCGGCGCCGCACCCGTGAAGCATATCGACGGGGGACGGCGCCGCCTATCGGACGGGACTGATTCTGCGCGAACGCGCGTGTCGCGGGATCGGGCGAGGCGGAAGCGCACTCGTCCCCGGTTGACAACCGTGGCCACCCTGTGATTTGATGCCGGCCATGCACGCCGCTCAGTTCCTCTTCTCGCTACGACTACTAGCCCGCTTCTCCGGGCTGGGTCTGCGGCTGCGCGCTTTCC
>NZ_JBYQCG010000191.1:0-1950 GCF_057837105.1 Burkholderia sp. APQ4-4ca
TCAGCACGAAGATCAGCAGCAGCAGCCAGTCGATCTTCAGGACTGCGTCGCGTTTGACGGCGAGCAGCACGATCGCGACCCCGACGAGGCCCGGCAGCGGATGATGCGCATCGGCGAGCAGCACGAACGCGGCGAACAGCACCGCCGCGATCAGCGCGTGCATGCGTTGGACGGGAACGGCCGCGACGTCGCCGGACAAGTCGAGCGGCTTCGCGCGGAACATCACCGCGGTCAGCACGAGCAGCAGCGCCATCAGCGCGACGGCGAGCGGCCCGAGCGTGACCACGAAGCGGCCGAACGACACGCCGCTCAATTGCCACAGGAAAAGATTCTGCGGATTGCCGAGCGGTGTCGCGACGGAGCCCGCATTGACGGCCAGCGCGACGACGATCACGAGCCGCCGGAACGGTAGCGGAGTCAGTGCGCGCAGCGACACCATCAACGGCACGACGACGAACAGCGCGACGTCGTTGGTGAGCCACATCGACAACACCGCGGCGAAGCCGACGAGCAGCATCGCGAGCCCGCGTTCGGAATGCACGTGATGCACGATGCGATGCGCGAGCCACATCAGGCAGCCGGACAACTCGAGCGCCTTCGTCAGCATCAACAGGCCCGCGAGCGTCGCGACCGTCTGCCAGTCGACGCGATCGGCGAGTACCGAAAATGGTTGCGGACGCACCCATTGCAGCACGATCAGGCCCAGCGCCAGGACCGACAGAACCGGTTCCTGCGCAAGCCAGCCGAGCCACCGGCGCGGCGCCGGTACGCCCGTTTCTTCCATACCTGCCCCGTTATTCTTCTGTCGCGACGTTGCCTCGCAGTCGCGCGAGAATGCCCTCGAGTGCATCGAGGTTGCCGAAATCGATCAGCACCTGCCCTCGCCCGCGGCGGCCGAGCTTGATCTTCACCGTCGACGCGAGCAGATCGGACAACTCCTCTTCGAGGCGACGCGTATCGCGGCCGCCATCGTCCTTCGCACGCGCCTTCACGGCCGGCGCTTCCTTCGTCGTGTGCGAGACGAGCTTCTCGGTCTCGCGCACCGACATGCGCTTGTTGACCACCTGATGCGCGAGCGTGATCTGCGTGGCCGCGTCGACCGCGAGCAGCGCGCGTGCGTGCCCCATGTCGAGATCGCCGGCCAGCAGCATCGTCTGCACCGGCGACGCGAGGTTCAGCAGGCGCAGCAGGTTCGACACCGCGCTGCGCGAACGGCCGACCGATTCGGCCGCCTGTTCGTGCGTGAAACCGAACTCGTCGAGCAGACGCTGGATGCCGTGCGCCTCTTCGAGCGGGTTCAGGTCCTCGCGCTGGATGTTCTCGATCAGCGCCATCGCGGCGGCAGCCTGATCGGAGACGTCCTTCACGAGTACAGGCACTTCATCGAGGCCGGCCAGGCGGGCCGCGCGAAACCGTCGCTCGCCCGCAATGATCTCGTATTTGTCTGATGAAATAGGCCGCACCAGGATCGGCTGCATCACGCCCTGCGCGCGAATGCTCGCCGCGAGCTCCTGCAGGCTGCCTTCGTCCATCCGCGTACGCGGCTGGTACTTGCCGGCTTGCAGCTTGCCGAGCGCGAGCGTGTTCGGTGCGCCTTCGATCTTCACTGCTTCGGTGATGTCGGCGCTGCCGCCGAGCAGCGCTTCGAGGCCACGTCCCAAGCCCTTCTTCTTTGGTACCGCGTTCATGTCTTTCTTCCTCGCTTCGCTCATGTCCGGATCACGACACCTCGAACGCGCGCACGCGTTCGATCATCTCGGCGCCGAACTGGATATACGCCTGCGCACCGCGCGAGCTGCGATCGAACACGACGCCCGGCAACCCATAACTCGGCGCTTCCGCGAGGCGCACGTTGCGCGGAATCACCGCGTCGAACACCTTGTCGCCGAAGTGCGCTTTCAGTTGATCGGAGACTTGCTGCTGCAGCGTAATGCGCGGATCGAACATCAC
>NZ_JBYQCG010000192.1:0-3521 GCF_057837105.1 Burkholderia sp. APQ4-4ca
GCCAGTGGCATCGCCGGGTAGCTATGTTCGGAAGAGATAACCGCTGAAAGCATCTAAGCGGGAAACTCGCCTTAAGATGAGATATCCCTGGGGACTAGATCCCCTTGAAGGGTCGTTCGAGACCAGGACGTTGATAGGTCAGGTGTGTAAGCGCAGTAATGCGTTCAGCTAACTGATACTAATTGCCCGTAAGGCTTGATCCTATAACAAGTCTGTTTCGCGCTACAGAGCGCGTCGGACGGTTGGATTCTCGTGTGTGATACACACAACCTAAATTACTGCTTCTTCCAGGATTGGTTGTGCTGCGAAGCCAGCACAACAACCCCCTTTGCCTGATGACCATAGCGAGTCGGTCCCACCCCTTCCCATCCCGAACAGGACCGTGAAACGACTCTACGCCGATGATAGTGCGGATTCCCGTGTGAAAGTAGGTAATCGTCAGGCTCCCTTAGCCAAGAACCCCCGCCCGATCAGGCGGGGGTTTTTGCATTGGTGCGGCGAAAATGTGCGCGGAGCAGACAAAGCTCAATTTAATTAGAGCCAGATGGCGTCACTCGCTTGCCACGAATTCTTGTTGGCTGGCGATCAGCGAGGCGCCACATGCAGTCTTCATCCCGTCCAGCGCAACGGCGCGACCTTCAATCGTGTACTGACTGGAGCCCTGAACGATCGGGTAGGTACCTTGGCATTTCGGGCACAGGACCATATGGCCGACACCGGATGCCGGCCGACCGTTCAAGTTCGAAAGGCCGAAGCCGTCGAGTACTGTGCCGCCGTGATCCGTTGTGTCGCCTTTGCGGATAATAGGTTTCATCGAAGAGTCTTGGGGAGTTTGGACTATTTCGGTATTCTTACTAAGCTCACCGACTTCGGGCGGCGAGCTGCGGAGCGGGGTCCCCGAGTGCACCACGTTGATTTAGATCGCTCAACTCAAACCCCCAAATTCGGCTCCGATCGAAAAACGCCGATCAAAATATCTTACGGAGCAGGTTGGCAGCATCTGCCGCCAAGTCGGGATCTTGGTGCCGCCACTCGATTCGGCTCATCTCGTTTAGAAAATCAATGATGCAATTTCGCTGGTCTTTTGCATACGTCTTCGAAATTTCATCGAGCCAGTCGCTCGCGCCACCTGTTGCCATTCGGTGCAATTTGTAGACAAGAGAGTCAGGGATATTGTCCGCCTCGTCGTACTCATATGTAGCTATCTTCATGAACAACGGAAGAAAAAATGCGAACGCTTTCGGCTTCATAAAAGTGAGGCAAGCCGACTCATCGCATTCGTAGTCTTCTCTTAATTCCTTGAGCGTTATTTCGAAGCGCTTCTTTCCTCGAAAAAAATCGTCGACAGCACATGACTCGATCCCCGATCTGTCTGTGATCGGCTCTCCATCCGGGAAGGGATCGTTTGGAAACATTGAGAAATTCAAGCTCATTTCAGTAATCCCTCGCACTTCGCAACATTCGCCCAGGCTTCGAGTGCTTCGTTACGGTGGTTGGCGTCTCCACCCGCGAAGCACTTTTTGTTGATCAGGTCTCGCGCCATCGCACATTCCCGGTTGTTTTCGCGCATCTGCAGAATGGTCGGCTGGTCCATGTTAGCTTTACACGCTCTGGGGCGCTTGCATGCACGGTTGACCTCATCCTGGAGCCTGCGATGTTCGCCCGGGGAGCAATTGCCCGGCGGTTGTATTGTGTCTGCGATCGGACTGACTTTGTTCCCGGCTTTGTCCGATGATGCGGAAGACGCCATCCAGACAAACACGCCAATCCCCGCCAATGTGCCAACTGCGGCACCAATTATCGTACCGATTCCGGGAAAGACTGCCGTCCCTGCGGCGGCACCCATTTCAGCACCAGCGGGGATCGACAGCAGGCCAATCGGATCGATTGCCATGGAGGGGCGGCTGTCGGCATAGGCGTATTTATTGGGGCCTGCGAGCAAACCGAGAGGATCTTGATTGATGTATCTGCCGGCCTCCGGATCGTAATAGCGGTGACGGTTGTAGTACAACCCGGACTCAGCATCGTGATACTGACCCGGAAACCGAATCGGATTGTCGATTTTCGCGACAACTTGTTGGCCACACCGCCCGTAACCGTCGAAGTCTGCAGCCCAGACGACTTCGCGCTCGTCGTCGACGAGTTCCTGTGGCGCGCCGAGATGATCGCTCAAATAGTGGTAGCACTTGCCATTCGCCAATTGAGCCAGTGGTCCACGGTGATCAGGGTGCGGAACATAGGTAACGAGCGTGTCGCCTCGTGTGCTCGCGCCGGCATGTACTTCCTGCAACATCCAATCGTTGTCCCATACGAACAACGTCATGCGCGATGCTTTCCCGGCCGGCGTGTGAATTTTGGCGATCCGGCGTCCCAAGGCGTCGTAACGATATTCAGTACGGTCGCCATTGACGTGGTCGACACCAATCAGCTGATGAGCAGCATCATAACGATAGCGCGTGACATTCGGTGGTAGAGCTGTCTCGCTCGGCTCGGAGGCATTGTGTCGTGGCAGAAGTCGCTCAAGAATGCCCGACGCCGCTTTGACGACAGGTTTGTCTGATATGACCTGTGCCGTACGTGATGCCCGGTTCCCGTGACCGTCGTAAGTAAAGTGGAGCAGCGTTTGAGTGGATACCTCGGACGTGACAAATTGGTGCAGTCGATCCCCGGCCGCACCTTGTACGCCTTCCACAAACGGAACACTCGGGGAGCTGCTCGCCATCAGTCTGGCGATCAAATTTCCTGTCGAATCGTAGCGAAACGACTCATTTGTCACATTGAGAATGGCTTCCCCGCGTTCGCGTGCAACACCCAGCAGTTGCGAAAGAGGATCGTAGCTATAGTGCTTGGCACCTCGCCATGCATCGTGCAAATCGGTTAATTGTCCGGCTGCGTCGTAATGCCACGCCCGCCACGGACGCGCGTCCGCTCGTGGTTGACCTTGCGAATCGAGATCCTGAAGCTGTTGCGACGCGAGTTGTCCGGAGTCGGTATATGCGAATAGCTGAGCGATTGAACCCTGTACATTTGTGACCGTGCGGTGTAGCGCATCGCGCTCGAAGCTCGCAAGCGGAGCACCGTCAAGCAGCACGCCGTGAATGTGGCCGCTTCCATACCGCTGCCATGTCAGGTTGCCAACTCCGGGTAGGTGCGTCTCGCTACGATTTCCGACTGCATCAAGTCGATGTTGAAGGCGCCAAACACGACCGTGATGTGCTTGAACTTCGGCGGTACGTCGCCCGGCTGCATCGTACTCGTAGGTGATTTGCGATACGGCGCCAGCCTCTTGATGGTGGTAGGCCTGTTTAAGCAGGCCTCGCTCGTCATAACTGAAAGTACTCAGCGTGTTGTCGCTCAGTTGGCGACCGATCATCTGACCGAGATTGTCGTATATCAGCGTCGTGCGAAGTTGTCCGTCGTTTCCACAATCGATCTGCTCGATCAGTTCGCCGGCGACGTTGAATCGAAATTGTTGGCGCCGACCATCGAACCCGATTTGCTCGATGATGCGTCCCAGTTGG
>NZ_JBYQCG010000193.1:0-7216 GCF_057837105.1 Burkholderia sp. APQ4-4ca
GGCGAGGTTCACGCTGGTGCGGCGTTCCTCGTCCATGATGCCCATCTTCAGCGTGTTGCGCGGCAGGCCGTAAAGATCCTCGATGCGCGCGAACAGCGTATCGGCGAACGCGACTTCGGCCGGGCCGTGCATCTTCGGCTTCACGATGTAGATCGAGCCCGTGCGCGAATTGCGCTTGGCCTTCAGGTCGTGCAGCGCGCACAGCGTCGTGACGACGCCGTCGAGGATCCCTTCCGGAATCTCGTTGCCGTCGCGATCGAGCACCGCGCCGTTGGTCATCAGGTGGCCGACGTTGCGCACGAACAGCAGCGAGCGGCCGTGCAGCGACAACGTGCCGCCGGCCGGCGTCGTGTATTCGCGATCGGCGTTCAGGCGGCGCGTGAAGGTCTTGCCGCCCTTCGCCACTTCCTCGACGAGCGTGCCCTGCATCAGGCCGAGCCAGTTGCGGTAGAGCTGGACCTTGTCGTCGGCGTCGACCGCCGCGACCGAATCCTCGCAGTCGATGATCGTGCTGACCGCGGCTTCGAGCACGACGTCCTTCACGTTCGCGAGATCGGCGCGGCCGATCGGCGTCGATGCATCGATCTGGATCTCGAGGTGCAGGCCGTTGTGCTTCAACAGGATCGCGGACGGCGCACCGGCCGCGCCCTGGTAGCCGACGAATTGCGCCGGCTGCGCGAGCGCGACGGTGCCCTGCGCGGTTTCGACCGCGAGCTGGCCGTCCTGCACGCGGTAGCGCAGCGCGTCGCGGTGCGAGCCGCTCGCGAGCGGCGCCGCGTTGTCGAGCACGTTGCGCGCATAGTCGATCACGCGCTGGCCGCGCGTCGGGTTGTAGGCTGCCGTGCGTTCGGCGCCGCCGTCTTCCGGCAGCGCGTCGGTGCCGTACAGCGCGTCGTACAGGCTGCCCCAGCGCGCGTTCGCGGCGTTCAGCGCATAGCGCGCGTTCGACAGAGGCACGACGAGCTGCGGGCCGGCCTGCGTGGCGATCTCGCTGTCGACGTTCGCGGTGGCTGCCGCGACGTTCGACGGGACCGGCACGAGGTAGCCGATGTGTTCGAGGAACGCGCGATACGCGGCGTGGTCGCGTACCGGGCCGGGGTGGGCGCGATGCCACGCGTCGAGTTCCTGCTGCAGGCGGTCGCGCTCGGCGAGCAACGCGCGATTGCGCGGCGCGAGGTCGTGCACCAGCGCCGAGAAACCGCTCCAGAACGCGGCCTTGTCGATGCCGGTGCCCGGCAGCGCTTCGTTTTCAATGAACTGGCTCAGCGCTGGCGCGACTTGCAGTCCTGCTTGGTCGATCATCGTGATTCCTCCCGGGGAATGAAAAACGCGCGCGCGTTGGCTGTAGGGCCTGTTCACGCTAATAACGGGCTTGCGCTGACCCCCAGAAGGGCCGAGCGCAAGGACTGCGACGAAGCGAATACTCGACGTATTCGCGAGGAGCATGACGCGGCGCTCGGCCCTTCTGGGGGCCAGCCCCACGAACGATTGTCTCCAAACAGGGGAACGTGCCTTTCCGCCCGCATGGCGGCGTCGTTCGTCGTTGCAATAGCTACGGCTATTGCGCCTCCTCTCTCCTTGCCCTGCGGGTGGAAAGGCACGTTCGCAAGCCCGTTATTAGCGTGAACAGGCCCTAGGCCACGACGCTTTGTGTACCGGCGCGGGCGATCTGCGCGTCCTGTTCGGACTTTACGCCAGACACACCGATCGCGCCTGCAATCCGGCCGCCGACCGTGACCGGCACGCCGCCTTCGAGCAAGCCCGACAGCGGCGCGCTCAGGAACGCGGTGCGGCCACCGTTGATCATATCCTCATACGCCTTCGTTTCGCGACGGCCGAGCGCCGCCGCCCGCGCCTTGTCCTGCGCGATGGCGCTGCTGGCCGGCGATGCGCCGTTCAGCCGCGCGAACGCGAGCAGATGGCCGCCATCGTCGACGACGGCGATCGACACGGCCCAGCCGTGGCGTTCCGCTTCCGCGCGGGCCGCGGCGAGCATGCGCTCGGCATCGGCCAGTTCGAGTTCGGGTTTCGTTTGCATGGCGTTCCTCCGGAATAGGCGGTCAGTCGACCAGCCGGTTGTCGACGAGCTCGATCCAGTGGCGCACGGGCGTGCGGCCCGCGCCGTTCAGGTGAGTCTGGCAGCCGACGTTGGCGGTGACAATCAGGTCCGGCTGCGCGGCTTCGAGCGCATCGAGCTTGTTGTCGCGTAATGTCGTCGCGAGTGCGGGCTGCGTCAGCGAATAGGTGCCGGCCGAGCCGCAGCACAGATGGCCATCGGCGACATTCGTCAGATCGAAGCCGAGCCGCGTAAGGATGCTTTCCACCGCGCCGCCCAGGCGCTGCGCGTGCTGCAGCGTGCACGGGCAGTGCACCGCGACGCGCCGTGGCGTCGCATCGGCGAGCGCGTCGAGCGCGTCGAGCGGCTCGGCCGCGATCACTTCGGCCAGATCGCGCGCGAGTGCGCTGACGCGCCGCGCCTTCTCCGCGTAGACGGGGTCGGAGCGCAGCAGGTCGCCGTATTCCTTCACGAACGCGCCGCAGCCGCTCGCGGTCAGCACGATCGCTTCCGCGCCAGCCTCGATCACCGGCCACCACGCGTCGATGTTGCGGCGGGCGCGCTGAAGGCCCGCTTCCTGCGCATTCAGGTGATATTCGGTCGCGCCGCAGCAGCCGGCCTCGCGCGCTAGCGTCACGCTGATGCCGAGCCGGTCGAGCACGCGCGCGGCGGCCGCATTGGTGTTCGGCGACAGCGCCGGCTGCACGCAGCCCTCGAGCATCAGCACGCGCCGCACATGACGCACTGCGGGGCGCGGCGCGGCCGCGGGCACGGCGGCCGGGATCTTGTCCTGCAGCGCGCCGGGCAGCAGCGGGCGCAGCGCGCGGCCGGCCTTCAGCAGCGCGGCGAACGTCGCCGGGCGCGGCACCACGTGACGCAATCCCGCACGCAGCAGGCGCTCGCGCGCCGGCCGCCGCGCGCGCTTCTCGGCTTCCGCGCGGCCGATGTCGAGCAGCGTGTGGTAGCGCACGCCGGACGGGCAGGTCGTCTCGCAGTTGCGGCACGTCAGGCAGCGGTCGAGGTGCTGTTGCGTGCGTTCGCCGCACGGCTCGCCTTCGAGCAGCTGCTTGATCAGGTAGATGCGGCCGCGCGGCCCGTCGAGCTCGTTGCCGAGCACCTGATAGGTCGGGCAGGTCGCATTGCAGAAGCCGCAGTGCACGCATGCGCGCAGGATCGCTTCCGCTTCGTCGGCCCGGGCGAGGGCCTTGCTTGCTTCGCTGAGGTTGGTTTGCATCGGCGGGTCGAAGTCGGTTGGCGTCAGAAGTCGGCGTAGAGCCGGCCGGGATTGAAAATCGCGTGCGGATCGAGCTGCGCCTTGAGTTGCCGGTGCACGCGCAGCAGCGCGGGCGGCAGCGGCTGGAACGGCTCCGGTGTCGTGCCCGGCGTGAAGCAGGTCGCATGACCGCCCCATTGCGCGGCCATGCGCTGCATGTCGGCCGGCGCGGCATCGCTCTTGAGCCAGCGCTGTGCGCCGCCCCAGTCGACGAGCTGCGCACCGGCGAGCGCGTCGAGCGGCGCGGCGGCCGGCACCGACACGCGCCACAGCGGGCGCGGATCGTCGAAGAACGGCAGCGACAGGTCGCGCAGACGGGCCCAGAAGCCGTCGTCGCGATCGTCCATCCGGTCGCCGCCGATCGTGTCGCGCGCGGCCTTCACCGAGCCCTCGCCGCCCTCGAGTCGCACGCGCAGCACGCCGTCCGCGTGGCACGCGCCGGCCAGCGGCAGCCCCGCGCGGCGCCACGCGGCGACGCGTTGCACGGCTTCGCCCGCCGGGAGCGTCAACGCGAGATCGCCGGTCGCGCGCGGCTTCGGCAGCACCTTCAGCGATACCTCGGTCACGACGCCCAGGCAGCCGAAACTGCCGGCGAGCAGCCGCGACACGTCGTAGCCCGCGACGTTCTTCATCACCTCGCCGCCGAAGCGCAGATGCTTCGCGTGGCCGGTGATCACGCGGCAGCCGAGCACGAAATCGCGTACCGCGCCGGCCCACGGGCGGCGCGGGCCCGACAGCGCCGCCGCGAACATGCCGCCGACCGTCGCCGCGCCGCCGAACGACGGCGGCTCGCACGGCAGCATCTGGCCGGCCGCGTCGAGCATCGCGTCGAGATCGGCGAGCGGCGTGCCGGCGCGCGCGGTGATCACGAGTTCGGTCGGGTCGTACGACACGACGCCGCGATGCGTGCGCACGTCGAGCGTGCGGCCTTCGACCGGCCGCCCGACGAACGCCTTCGTGCCGGCGCCGCGGATGTGCAGCGGCTGGCGATCGTGGATCGCCGCGTCGACCTGCGCGACGAGCGCCGCGCTGTCGTCGATCGATTCGGGTTCGCGTTCGCGTCGCATCAGAAGCGCTCCAGTTCGGGAAACGGCAGCTTGCCGTGATGGACGTGCATCGCGCCGAATTCGGCGCAGCGGTGCAGCGTCGGGATGTTCTTGCCGGGATTGAGCAGGCGCCGCGGATCGAACGCGGCCTTCACCGCATGAAAGAACGTGATTTCGTCGGCGTTGAACTGCACGCACATCTGGTTGATCTTCTCGCGCCCGACGCCGTGTTCGCCGGTGATGCTGCCGCCCACGGCGACGCACAGCGCGAGGATCTTGCCGCCGAGCGCTTCCGCGCGGTCGAGCTCGCCGGGCCGGTTCGCATCGAACAGGATCAGCGGATGCATGTTGCCGTCGCCCGCGTGGAACACGTTCGCGACCGGCAGCCCGTATTCGGCGGACAGCGCGGCGATCCCTTCGAGCACGCGCGGCAGCTCGCGGCGCGGGATCGTGCCGTCCATGCAGTAGTAGTCGGGCGACATCCGGCCGACGGCCGGGAACGCGTTCTTGCGGCCGGCCCAGAAGCGCTGGCGCTCGGCTTCGTCGCGCGCGACGCGGATCTCGCTTGCGCCCGCGTCGCGCAGCAGCGCGGCGACGCGTTCGGCGTCTTCTTCGACATCGGCCGCGGCGCCGTCGAGTTCGCACAGCAGGATCGCCTGCGCGTCGACCGGATAGCCCGCGTGGATGAAATCCTCGGCCGCGCGGATCGCGAGGTTGTCCATCATCTCGAGGCCGCCGGGAATCACGCCCGCGCCGATGATCCGCGCGACCGCGGCGCCGGCCTCGGCGACGTCGTCGAAGCTGGCCATCAGCACCTTCACGCTCGGCGGTTTCGGCAGCAGCTTCACGGTCACTTCGGTGACGATCCCGAGCATTCCCTCGGAGCCGGTGAACAGCGCGAGCAGGTCGAAGCCCGGCGCGTCGAGCGCATCGGCGCCGAGCGTGAGCGTGTCGCCGTCGATCGTGAGGATCTCGACCTTCAGGATGTTGTGCACCGTGAGCCCGTATTTCAGGCAATGCACGCCGCCCGCGTTCTCGGCCACGTTGCCGCCGATCGAGCACGCGATCTGCGACGACGGATCGGGCGCGTAATAGAGACCGTGCGGCGCGGCGGCCTGCGAGATCGCGAGGTTGCGCACGCCGGGCTGCACGCGTGCGATGCCGGCATCGGGGTCGATGTCGAGAATCCGGTTGAACTTCGCCATCACCAGCAGGATGCCTTTTTCGAGCGGCATCGCGCCGCCCGACAGCCCCGTGCCCGCGCCGCGCGCGACGACCGGCACGCCGTGCGCGGCCGCGACGCGCAGCACCGCGCGCACCTGATCGACCGTATCGGGCAGCACGACCGCGAGCGGCACCGTGCGGTACGCGGCGAGGCCGTCGCATTCGAACGGCTTCAACGCCTCGCGTTCGTGCAGCACGTCCAGGCCGGGCGCCGCCGCGTGCAGCGCGGCGACGAGCGTGGCGCGGTCGACGCTCGCCAGTGGGCCGTCGATCCGTTCGTCGTAGATGAAACTCATCGTGTGTCTCCGTCTCCACCTTGCGGCTGGCCGCGCGATGCGCGACACGCCGGATGGACGGCATTCTTGGCGGGACGCGAGGGCCTGTCCAGCCGTCTTGAAGGTGGTCGTACCAGTTTTTGGAAAGTCATCGGGTGCGGTTTCTTTAATGACCGATAAAAACCAATGACGACAAGGCTTTGTGAGAAAATCGACGACATCCTTGCCAAGTGGTCATACCAGTATGGAAATGCAGGATCGAGAGCGGCCGGCGCGGCGCGTGGCCGACGTCGTCGCCGAGCGGATCGAGCAGTTGATCGTCGACGGCGTGCTGAAGGCCGGGCAGGCGCTGCCGTCGGAGCGGCGGCTGACCGAGAAGCTCGGCGTGTCGCGCACGGCCGTGCGCGAAGGCATGAAGCTGCTGCACGCGCGCGGGATCATCGACACGACGCACGGCAAGGGTTCGTTCGTCGCGAGCCTGACCCCCCAGCGCGCGATCACGCCGATGATGCATCTGCTCGGCTCGCAGCCGCGCACGCTGTACGACCTGTTCGAGGTGCGCGGGATGCTCGAGGCCGAAGCCGCCCGGCTCGCGGCGCTGCGCGGCACGCCGGCCGATTTCATCCTGATCCGGCGCCGCTACGAGGAAATGACGGCGGCCGACGCGCAGGATCTCGATCCCGCCGCGCGCGCGAAGCTCGACCACGCGTTTCATCTGGCGATCTGCGAGGCATCGCACAACCCGGTGCTCGTCAATACGCTGCAGTCGCTGACCGACCTGCTGCTCAGCTCGGTGTTCGCGTCGGTGAACAACCTCTATCACCGCGAACCGCTGAAGAAGCAGATCGACCGCCAGCATGCGCGGCTTTACAACGCGGTCACCGGCCGGCTGCCCGATCAGGCGCGCAAGGCCGCGAGCGAACATATCCGTCAGTGCGTCGACTATCTGCGCGAGATCGAGCAGGAGGAACAGCGGCTCGTGCGCTCGACGTTGCGGCTCGAAGGGTGGACGTGAGCGGGCGGGCTTGGCCGGCGCGGTAACCGCTAGAATTGCGGTTTTAGCCCGGAACACGTCCATGTCTTTTGCCTCGCTTGGCCTGATCGAGCCGTTGCTGCGTAACCTGCAGGGCCTCAATTACCAGACACCCACGCCGGTGCAGGCCAAGGCGATTCCCGTCGTGCTCGGCGGCAAGGACGTCAGGGCCGCCGCACAGACCGGCACCGGCAAGACGGCCGGCTTTGCGCTGCCGCTGTTGCAGCGGCTCGTGCAGCACGGCCCGGCGGTATCGAGCAACCGTGCGCGCGTGCTGGTGCTGGTGCCCACCCGCGAACTGGCCGAGCA
>NZ_JBYQCG010000193.1:7236-13065 GCF_057837105.1 Burkholderia sp. APQ4-4ca
TGCGGTTTTAGCCCGGAACACGTCCATGTCTTTTGCCTCGCTTGGCCTGATCGAGCCGTTGCTGCGTAACCTGCAGGGCCTCAATTACCAGACACCCACGCCGGTGCAGGCCAAGGCGATTCCCGTCGTGCTCGGCGGCAAGGACGTCATGGCCGCCGCACAGACCGGCACCGGCAAGACGGCCGGCTTTGCGCTGCCGCTGTTGCAGCGGCTCGTGCAGCACGGCCCGGCGGTATCGAGCAACCGTGCGCGCGTGCTGGTGCTGGTGCCCACCCGCGAACTGGCCGAGCAAGTGCTGCAAAGCTTCGTCGAGTACGGCAAGGGCCTCGATCTGCGATTCCTGGCCGCCTACGGCGGGGTGAGCATCAATCCTCAGATGATGAAGCTGCGCAAGGGCGTCGACGTGCTCGTGGCGACGCCCGGCCGCTTGCTCGACCTCAATCGCCAGAACGCCGTGCAGTTCGACCAGGTCCAGACACTGGTGCTCGATGAAGCCGACCGCATGCTCGATCTCGGCTTCGCGCGCGAACTCGACGCGGTGTTTGCCGCGTTGCCCGCCAAGCGCCAGACGCTGCTGTTCTCCGCGACGTTCTCCGAAGAAATCCGCGCGCTGGCGGCCGGCATTCTGCGCAGCCCGATCGACATCAGCGTCAGCCCGCCCAACGCCACGGCCAGCAAGATCAAGCAGTGGGTCGTGCCGGTCGACAAGCGGAACAAGCCCGACCTCTTCATGCACCTGGTGGCCCAAAACAAGTGGGAGCACGCGCTGGTGTTCGTCAAGACCCGCAATGGCGTCGATTATCTGGCGGTCATGCTGGAGAAGGCCGGCTATGCGGTCGATACGATCCACGGCGACAAGCCGCAGCCCGCGCGTCTGCGCGCGCTGGAGCGCTTCAAGACAGGCGAAGTGCAGATGCTGGTCGCCACCGACGTGGCGGCGCGCGGGCTGGATATCGACGATCTGCCGCTGGTGATCAACGTCGATCTGCCGATCGTTGCGCAAGACTACGTGCACCGTATCGGCCGCACCGGCCGCGCGGGCGCGAGCGGCGTCGCGGTGTCGCTCGTGTGCGCCGACGAAGCGCCGCAACTGGCCGCGATCGAAGCGCTGATCCGGCAGACGCTGCGGCGGGAAGAGGAGCCGGGTTTCGAAGCCGACCACCGCGTGCCGGAAACCAGCGCGACGGGCCAGCTCATCAAGAAACCCAAAAAGCCGAAGAAACCCAAGGTGCCGCAAGCTGCGCCGGCGGCCCGACAGGCGCCGGGCAAGAAGCCGCATACGCAAGGTGGCGAAGGCAAGCGCACGTCCGGGACGCAGCACGCGGTGGCCAATGGTGCGGGTCAAGGCCCGGACTACACCATCGGCAGCCCGTTCAGCGTGCAGAAGCCGCGTAGCAAACCGGCGGCCAAGCCGGCTGCGGGGAAGGCCGCCGGCAAATCTGCCGGGGGGCGCGGCAAATCGGGCAAGCCGTCCCGGTAGACTGAATCCTTCCCTTTTCGACGTGCCCGATACGATTGAACCGCCCGATGAAGTGAACGCAAACGGGCGGCTCGGAACAGCGCTGCCGGTTTTCTCGTTCGCGGCGTGAAACCGCGCACGACAGCGGCTTCCCCGCATGACCCATGATGTGCGATGACTGAAGTGAGAGATGGAATGACGACGACATTCGACGAGGCGACGACGGCGGCGATCGCCGCGTTTGCCCAACTGGATTTCTACACGGCCGTGCAAGCGATGCGCGCCGAAGCCGATTACGACCACGAACGGGACCAATGGATTTCGCGCTATATCGACGAACAGGGCGGCGGCATGGACGATGCGGAATACGACGCCCTGCACGCGCGGGCGCAGGCCACCCCGGAATACGCGGCGTTCATCGACGGGGTTCGCCGGGAAATTCTGGCGTACTTCGGCGTGACCGACGAGCAACTGGACTGGATGATCGTGCTGCGCGAGGACGACAGCGATGAACTGTGGGCGGAGGTCAACCGGCAGCGCAGCGCGTTGGGAACCGGCGAAGTGCGCGGGGATCTCTGACTGGGCCCGTCATTCGTCGGTACGATGGGGGCGCCATTTGAAGGTCGGCTCCGCACCACGTACTGGACACTCGCCTATCCATCAATCTTCTCGCGCCAGTCGCAGCAAGATATCGGCGAGGGCCCGAATTTTCGGTTGTGCCGCCCGTTGGGGCGGATAAACGAGGAAGTAGGAAAGGCCGTCTTCAGCCACATCGTCAAACGGTGTCACCAGCGATCCGGCACGGAGCCGGTCTCTCGCCATTCGCGGGTCGCCGATTGCAATGCCGTGCCCTTCCATCGATGCCGCGAGCGTCAATTCGAGGGTATCGAACACGAGCCCGCGCCCCGCGTCGATCTGGCGCGCCCCCACGTGATCGAGCCAGCATCTCCACTCTGCGCGGCTGGGCCCGGGATGGAGCAAAGCGACGTGCGCCAAGTCGGCAACCGATCGCAGCGATGTCGCCAACGCGGGCGAGCACATCGGCGTGAGCCGCTCGGGAAACAGCGGTACGGCTTCCATACCGGTCCACTGTCCCGTGCCTCGCACGATGATGGCGTCGACGTCGGACGTCGTGAAATCCGGCGTGTCGTCCGCGGATGTCGAAATACGCAGCTCCGTCCCGCTCATCGCGCGATGAATGTCCGGCAGCCGCGGGAGCAGCCAGCGAACGGCGAACGTGGACGGCAACTTCAACGTGAGCACCGAGGTCGCCCGTGCATGGGAATCCGCGTGCCGAACCAGTTGCGTGAGCACGTCGACCGCGACCGTCAGCAGTGCATTGCCTTCTGGCGTCAACGTCAGCCCCGATACATGGCGCACGAACAGTGCGCATCGATAGTGCGTCTCCAACTGCTGTATCTGGCGGCTCACGGCGCCTTGCGTGCGGCATAGATGATCCGCGGCCTTGCTGACGCTGCCCAGCTGCGCCGCGGCGACGAACGACTGAATCGCCGCCAACGGCGGGAGCGGCCGCGTCAGGTCAGCGAGCGGATATGCATGCGCCGCATACCCGGGTTGCGAATTTTTCGATTGTTCGGTCATCGGTGCGTCGCTATCGTGCGTCTACCGGATGCCCCGTTCTTGCGAATGAACGGGGCTGTCGACGAATGATCGGAGGATAATTTTGGGCTCAACGTCGGAATCACTCTACACGGAACGGGTTCGCGCTTACCTGCGGGAACTGGAGCGCGGCGATGTCGGCGCCATCTGCGCGCTATTCACGCCGGACGCGCGGATTTTCTCGCCATTTCTCGGCTGGATGCACCCCGAGCCCTTCTTTTCGAAGGTCGCGGCCGCATCGGGAGAAAGCAGGATTACACCGATCGATATCTGCGTCAGCACGAGTGGGGCGCGACGTGCGACAGGTTACTTCATCTACGACTGGGCCCTGAAAGACGGTTCGGTGGCGCGCTTCGAGTGCGTCGACGTGTTCGAGTTCGACCCCGCCGGGCTGATCGAACGGATGATCATCGTGTACGACACCCATCCGATTCGCAGTACGGTCGGCGACAAGTACGCGTAATGGAATCGATGTCGCTCGATACCGAAGGCTGGCGTCCGCGGAGGACGGTTCCGCACGACGCCAAACTTCCGCGGACGCTGTCTCTCAGGCTTTCTCAGGAAGTCGAAGCATATCTCGACGACCGATGTCGATCAAGGTCGCGCCCATGTGCGAAGCACGTCGAAATCCCGGCAAGCTACGCGTCTGCGTCGCGGTGTTCTCTGTCGAAATTCAGCCGTGCTTCCCGGAAGCGGTCCGCATTCTCGACGATCCAGGTCCACAGCGGCACCATCCTGACGAGCAAGTCCATGCCCGTGTCGGACAACTCGTATTCGACTCGAGGCGGGACTTCTTCGAAATCGTGACGGAGCACCAGGCCGTCACGTTCGAGCTGTCGTAACGTGCGCGTCAACATGCGCTGAGTCACCCCGTGCATGCGCCTGCCGATTTCCGCATGGCGCAGCCGGCCGTACACGCCGAGCGTGTGGACGACACCGAGCGACCAACGGCTTCCGGCATGGGCGAGCACCTCCCGCCGCAACCCGTCATCATCGTCTCGCAGGCCGTCGCACACGGTCTGCGAATATCGGAGAAGTTCGTCTCGATCCAACTATCTCGCTCCCGGTATCACGCGTGTACCTTCTTTCAAACACAACCATGCATCGCTAGACTGCGTGCAACCCATTCCTCAGCAGGCTAGACGATGAACCCAGCAGACCCTGACGCGACTTCCCGAAACATTCTCGTGCTCGGTGCCGGCGAACTCGGCCTCCCGGTACTACGCAATCTTGCACGTCGAGCGAAGGACATCGCCGGCGCGAAGATCAGCGTGCTGCTGCGCGCGAGTGCCCTCGAGTCCAGCGCACCCGCCAAGCGGCATGATATCGCGGAGATTCGGGCGCTTGGGATCGAGATCGTCGTAGGCGATTTCGTGAAGCATTCCATCGACGAACTCGCCGCCCTGTTCGCGCGATATGACACGGTAATCGGTTGCGCGGGCATTACAGCCGGCATCGATACGCCGATGAAGTTGGCGCGGGCTGCGTTGCAGGCGCGCATCCCGAGGTACTTCCCGTGGCAGTTCGGGGTCGATTTCGACGTGATCGGCCGCGGCAGTCCGCAGGACATCTTCGACGCCCAGCTGGACGTGCGCGAATTGCTGCGCAGTCAGCACCAGACCGAGTGGGTCATCATTTCGACCGGCATGTTCACGAGCTACCTGTTCGAGCCGGACTTCGGTGTAGTCGATCTGCAAAACGACGCGGTCCACGCGCTGGGCAGCCTCGACACTGCCGTGACGCTGACGACGCCCGACGATATCGGCGCGCTGACTGCCGCGATCGTGTTCGCGCAACCCCGTATCCGGAACGAGATCGTGTATCTGGCTGGCGACACCGTGACTTACGGGGAGGTCGCCGACAAGCTGGAAGCGGCCCTCGGCCGCCCCTTCAGCCGTTCGGCGTGGAGCGAGCAGTACTTGCTCGATGAGCTGGCGCGCGACCCGAACAACATGATGCGCAAGTATCGCGCGGCATTTGCTCAAGGGCGGGGCGTCGCATGGGACAAGAGCGGGACGTTCAATCAACGCCACGCCATCCCGGTCACCGACGTGGCGTCGTGGATCAATGCCAACCTCGCTTCGGGCCGCAGCGACTAATCGCGAGCCCGACCATCCGGGCAAACGGCATCGACGACAGGCGATCGTCGATGCCGTTGAAGCCGGGATGGCGGATCGGGGCTCGCCAACCGACATGCACCCACCTTCACGAAGCATGAAAAAAGCCCGCCGAAGCGGGCAACCTCACGATGCGGAGGGGGAGATGCGAAAACGCGATCGGCGGGCGGTCAGCCTTTCGTCGCGCCGAACGTGAGCCCCGCGACGAAGTGCTTCTGCATCGCGAAGAACATCGCGACCGACGGCAGCGCGGCGAGGATCGACCCGGCCGATACGAGATTCCACGACGTCGTCCATTGCCCCTTCAGCGCCGCGACACCCGCCGTGATCGGCGCCGCCTCGTCGCCCTGCGTGAGACACAGCGCCCAGAAGTAATCGTTCCACACGAACGTGAACACGAGAATCGCGAGCGCGGCCAGCGCGGGCCGGATCAGCGGCAGCACGATGCGCCAGAACACCGTCCATTCGCCCGCGCCTTCGATGCGCGCCGCCTCGATCAGCTCGAACGGCAGCTGCTTGATGAAGTTGCGCAGGAACAGCGTGCAGAACCCCGTCTGGAACGCGACGTGAAACAGGATCAGCGCTTCGACGGTATTGAACACGCCGAGCCGCAGCGACAGGTCGCGCACCGGA
>NZ_JBYQCG010000194.1:0-1439 GCF_057837105.1 Burkholderia sp. APQ4-4ca
CGTGTCCGGTGGCAGTACAGGGGAAACGGCCGGCACTGCCGATGGCGCAGTGACGACAGGAACAAATGCCTGCGCTTCACCCACCGGAACACGACGTGCTGAACCCGGGATGTCGATCGATACGCCGTCGATCACCAGCGGGTCCGGCCTCGTCGGGGTTTGCAGCGTATGCTGCTGATGGCGCGAGATCCAGCGACGCAACTGGTTCGGATTGACGTCATGGTCCATGGCCGCCCGGGCGATCGATACCCCCGGCCTCAGGCAAAACTCGACCAGCTCCCGCACGGCATCTTCATCAAATTCCCGCCGGCCATCCCGTCTGCGGCCAACCACCAGTCTGCTTCGAAGGTCCTGTTTCTCTGTCATCACGGTCTGAGTGCATGTGTCCACGCGGACACTTAGCATCTGACCTTCTGCCTACCATTGGTAGGGCGTCGTTTATTGACGGCTTACCCAGCATGCGCCGCTTTCCTCGGCTACCTCCTCGGTCGCTTGCTTCGCGATTGCGGCCGAAAATAGCGATGCTACAAGTCGCTTGGGCGACATGTGCTGATGACAGCCTTGCCAGCACCGTATCGAACGGCTCTGCCACAAGTAACCGCTCGGAGCACCTGATTCCTATCAAGCACGAGCGCCGCGAGCTGGCGGTGCCGCGATAATATCGTCGCGCTACAGCGAGGAAGCGTGAATGTCTGTCGCGTAACGCAAAAACGCAATGAGGAATAAGCTCGGTGCGACCCACGGGGGAGGGGTGCAAAGCGGTAGCTGGTTCAGGCAGCCTTGTTACCGCCCAATGCCGCAAATACGAACTTGGTCTTGTACTTGTCGAAAACGTAGACGGCCGACAGTGGCACTGCCGTAACCACCACCCCGCTCAGCACCGCAGTGACCTGCGGGTTGAACACGTTGAGCATCGGCACTGGTGCGATTGCCTTCGAGATGACATTCGCCACATACACACCCATGACGGCAGAAGCAGTACCGAGCATCACGACCTTGATGCTGTCGAACTTGTTCTCGTCGTCGCTAATCAGCACGCGCGCGCTGCGCACCACGGAAAGGGTGCATTCACGGATGATGGACAGCATGAATGCCGGCATCTTGACGATGAGCGAGATAAGAATCTGCGGAATCGCCGCCAGCGCACCGGCCACGCCACCTTCAATACCCGCCGCGCGTGCGCGCGCCCAAATCTGCCGTTCCTCGAAGCGCTGCGTCAGCGTGTCAACGATATTCTGACGGCGCTGGTTGATGTTGGCCAGTAGTCCGTTCTCGTCGAAGAACTTGCCGTTGACCGCAATATCCCTGATTTCGTCGACGAAGATGTCGATGGTCTCGACCACGATAAGGCCCACCACCTGCTGCGCCGCCATACGCGCGCTGGCGCTGGCTACCGTAAGACCGATTTCCTTCGCTGCTTCGATGCGAGCTTGATGCAT
>NZ_JBYQCG010000194.1:1459-4288 GCF_057837105.1 Burkholderia sp. APQ4-4ca
AAGAATCTGCGGAATCGCCGCCAGCGCACCGGCCACGCCACCTTCAATACCCGCCGCGCGTGCGCGCGCCCAAATCTGCCGTTCCTCGAAGCGCTGCGTCAGCGTGTCAACGATATTCTGACGGCGCTGGTTGATGTTGGCCAGTAGTCCGTTCTCGTCGAAGAACTTGCCGTTGACCGCAATATCCCTGATTTCGTCGACGAAGATGTCGATGGTCTCGACCACGATAAGGCCCACCACCTGCTGCGCCGCCATACGCGCGCTGGCGCTGGCTACCGTAAGACCGATTTCCTTCGCTGCTTCGATGCGAGCTTGATGCATACGCTCCTGAGCCTGCTCGTACTTCTTGAGCGCCTCGGCCTTGTTGACGGTGACGTGCCCGCCCTTCTCGTACTGGAAGTGGATGATATTCGGGTCGAACTCGTCCGGCGTGCCGTTCTTTTCGATGTACTGCATCAGGTCGCCGCTACTCTTGCCGGCGTTGAACGAACCGTTCGCGAACGTCAGGTTGTCCTCGGCGTTAATCACATCCACGAACTCGGCATCGTTCGTCGACAGCCGAATCAACACGTCCTCGTAGTACTCCATCTTCGACACGATGTGGTCGATTTCGGCGTCGGCCGGGTACAGGACTTCCCCGCTGTTGTAACCATTCTCGACAGGCTGGAGCGGCAGCGAATCCGAGCGCTCGTTTTGGAAGGCGGCGTAGTTCGGGTGGTTGTCGAGCGGCCGCTTTTTGTACTCATTGTAGGTCATTGACAGGTTGTCGTAACGCCCCTCGAGCTTGTTATCGAGGCCCTGCATGATGGGCGCCAGGCAGAACGCCGAGATGGCGCGATGAAGCGATTCGCGCTTGATGCGTTCGAAGATATCGTCCACGTCCTTGGCGCGGGCAGGCAACCGGCCGCGCAGGTCCGAAATCATCTGGGAGGTGGTCTTGTCGACCTCAAAGGTCGACCGGTAGTAGGCGCTGACCTTCTCGACACCCAGGTCCGTATACTCGTTGAACTTGTTGACGTAGGTGTCACCGCGCTTCAGCACTTCGTAGTCGATTTGGCTGAGCTTCTCGCCCGCCATGTCAGTCAGCCGGGCCGCATGCCCTTTGCCACTGGCGTAAAGGTCCGCTGCGCCGCTCGTGACTTTGTCGGTCAGGTCAGACAGCGCGGCCGGCATCTCGACCCGCTCAGCGGCTGCGACAACCTTGTTCTTGGCCTCTGCGAGCGAGTCCTTCAAGCCGCTGCCGAATGAGGAAAGCTTGCCCCCGAACAACCCCATAGTTTTGCCCCGTTTTTGGTCTTCCGTCGTTAACGGCAGATTGATTCGCGTCCTGAAGAGGGCTAATCACATTCGCGCAGCCTTCGAAGACCATGCCAAAGCATGAGTTGACGTATAGCGCGCTGCATGCCGCGTTCACTGGACGGCTTCTATGCGATGCGCATATAACAAGGCTGCATCGATACCATTGCATAAATGAAACTTAGATTTTGCTCTGCCTTGTAGGCATTGGGTCATCGCCTTGCCACCCGATGGGTCGGAGTTTGTTTCGCCTTCTCTATGCGACAATACGCACGGGATTTGGCAGTAAGAAAGGCCTGCAAACGTGGGAACGCCACCCGCGTTTCACGGGGGTACAAAAAGAGAAACAAGGCTAGTCGCCACTACCAAGGTCATGTCCAACACGCTTGTTTCCGTTATCAAGACGGCGCGTCCGCGCCGAGCCCTCTTTACGACATTCACGTTCAGTCTGTCCTGGTTCGAGGCCCTTGTCCTGCCGGCGCTGCGGCAGGGCAACTGCGAGCAAATTGACGTGCTAGTTGACGCACGGCAAGCTTGCAAGTCCACCGATGAAGCCGCCAGCCTCTACGCCGGTAGCGCGTACCGCGTCATCCCGGTGTACATGGAGAAGACCACAGTCTTTCACCCCAAGCTCGCCTATCTGGAAGGCTGGCAAGACCTTGACCATCTCGTGGTGGCCAGCGCCAATCTGACGATGTCCGGTCACGGGCGCAATCTGGAAGTCATCGACGCCCTGAGTTCCGATACGGAGCCTGCGGTAATTGGGGAATTTGGCGACTTCCTGCGGGACCTCACCACAAAATATGCCTTCTCCGCAGAGAGTCTCGAGGTACTTCAAGCCTACCGACGCCGGGCCGCCCGCCAGCTTTCCCGCGCCGGAACGGTCGACGATGCGACTCGCCGTGCTTGGCTCGTGCACACGCTCAGTACCCCCGCTGATGAACAGTTCCTAGACCATGCGGCGCGCGTTGACGATGCCAACCGACTGACGGTGCTTTCGCCCTTTCATTCGCCCAGCGGGGAGCCTGTGCAGAAGCTCGCCCGGGAAATCGGTGTCGAGTCCCTTCGTATCGGCTTAGAGACGGTTTCAAAAAGGTGCGTAGCTACTGTTAACTTTTCTCTCGACCTGTTAATCTGAGCCGTCGTGATAACCGGATCAGGGAGATGGGCAAGCCGATCATTGACGACGAGTTGTGGAAACTAATCGAGCCACTTCTGCCACCTGCCAAGCCCCGTCGGTTCAAGTACCCGGGTCGCAAGCCCGTGCCGAATCGTGCAGCGCTGACGGGCATTCTGTTCGTGCTGAAGACCGGCATTCGCTGGCGCGATCTTCCTGCGGAAATGGGATGTGGCTCGGGCGTGAGTTGCTGGCGTCGGCTGCGGGACTGGCAAGAGGCTGGCGTGTGGGACGCATTGCACGCGTTGCTGCTGACCAAACTACGCGCGGCAAACCAGATTGACTTCTCACGTGTGGTCGTCGACTCCTCGTCGATTCGAGCGGTTGGGGCGGGCGAAAAACTGGCCCGAACCCCA
>NZ_JBYQCG010000195.1:0-1986 GCF_057837105.1 Burkholderia sp. APQ4-4ca
TGGACTACCTCCAAAGTAGTCCAAGATTTTGTCCGCATCCCCGGTGGGTCAGTTCTGCGTGGACATCAACACCGAGAGGATCGATTGGCCGCGGCCCTCTATCGCTTCGCCTCTCTTCTGCCAGAAGAAGCAATTGGCGATGCGGTGAGGGCAGTCTTCGCAGGCATGTCCCATCGTTACGGAGCGCGCCTCGGTGTAAACGAAGCGGCGGTGCTTGAGGAGCATGCGCGCCTCTGCACACAAGCGCGGGAGATGGCTTAATTTGCGTGAACACCAAGGGCACTAGCGAGAATTGTTCGCCCGCGACACGTCAGTATTGCTTCAGCAGGGCGAGGACCTACGAAGACTGAGTGCGGTCGCCTAGAATGTTATTGGGTACCAGCCCAGTGGTGACGGCGTAATCTCGATCCGTTTCGGTGAAGTTGAGTCTAGCCATGAGCAAGAGGACAACGATATTCCTCGACATCGATGGAGTCCTACTGACCTGCTCCCGGCGTTTAGTACGGTGACGGTGTAGAGTCCGTTCCAGAGAGGAACGGCAATGAAAAAGCGATTCACCGAAGAGCAAATCATCGGCATCTTGAAGGAAGCCGAGGCTGGCCTGAAGCCGGCGGAGCTGTGCCGCAAGTACGGCATATCGGAAGCGACCTACTACAACTGGAAAGCGAAGTTCGGCGGGATGACGGTCTCCGAAGCGCAGCGCTTGAAGGAACTGGAGCAGGAGAACAACAAGCTCAAGCGCCTGTTGGCCGAATCAATGCTCGACAACGCTGCGCTGAAGGACCTGTTGGCCCGAAAGTAGCAAGCCCGCAGGCCAAGCGCGAAGCGGTCCGCATCTTGATGACCGAACGCGCCATGGGTGTTACCCGGGCCTGCGGGCTGGTAGGGATTTCGCGCTCGCTGTTCCACTACGAATCACGTCGCCGAGTTGACGACGAAGCGCTGACTGGCCGGATGATGGCCATCGCCGCGCAGAAGCGCCGATATGGCTATCGCCGGATTCACGTGCTGTTGCAGCGGGATGGCTGCTTTGCCAACCACAAGCGCATCTGGCGCCTGTACAGCAAGGCGGGACTGAGCGTGCGCAAGCGACGACGCAAGCGTATTGCGGCTGTCGATCGCGTGCCGCTGCCGTTACCAACGGGCCCCAATCAGAGCTGGTCGATGGACTTCGTTTCTGATGGGCTGGCCTATGGTCGGCGGTTTCGATGCCTGAACGTGGTCGACGACTACACGCGCGAGTGCTTGGCCATCGAGGTCGATACTTCATTACCGGGCCTACGCGTGCAGCAAGTGCTCGAGCGGCTCAAGGAGATGCGAGGCTTACCCGCATCCATCACGGTCGACAACGTTCTAAATGCAAGCGGAATGTGCAACGCAAGGTAAAACGGTGCCGCGCACACGGCGAGATGCAGTGCGCGAGCTGTCAAAGAGCGAATGACAACCAACCAGTGGTCTTCTGCGGCATCGGGGAGACTTGCTGACCATAGTGGACACAAGATTCATCGCACACGGCGTGATCTTCACCGTACCTAAAACAGCATAGAAGCCCCAGCGGAAGGTCCGAGCATTATCTACGGGGTCGCCTGCGCCCCAACGGCAGCCGAGAGAGGGATCGATCCACTGGGTAAACCGAGTTCGAAGAACGTAAGCCGTCAATAAACGACGCCCTACCAATGGTAGGCAGAAGGTCAGATGCTAAGTGTCCGCGTGGACACATGCACTCAGACCGTGATGACAGAGAAACAGGACCTTCGAAGCAGACTGGTGGTTGGCCGCAGACGGGATGGCCGGCGGGAATTTGATGAAGATGCCGTGCGGGAGCTGGTCGAGTTTTGCCTGAGGCCGGGGGTATCGATCGCCCGGGCGGCCATGGACCATGACGTCAATCCGAACCAGTTGCGTCGCTGGATCTCGCGCCATCAGCAGCATACGCTGCAAACCCCGACGAGGCCGGACCCGCTGGTGATCGACGGCGTATCGATC
>NZ_JBYQCG010000196.1:0-2121 GCF_057837105.1 Burkholderia sp. APQ4-4ca
CGAGCACGGACGCGGTGAACGGCTCGCAACTGTTCGCGACGAACGAGAGCCTGGGCAAGCTGAATGACGCGCTGAAGGACGGCGGCGTCATCGACGGCACGACGGGTGAATCGCTGGCGGTGGTGTACGACAGCACGTCGAAGGACAAGGTGACGCTGGCCGGTGGCAAGACGGGCACGATCCTGTCGAACGTTGCCGCAGGCAAGGCCGACCTGGACGCAGTGAACGTGTCGCAGTTGAAGTCGTCGGGCCTGATCGGCGAAGACGGCAAGTCGATCGCCGCGGTGACGTACGACAAGAACGCGGACGGCACGCCGAACTATGGTTCGGTGACGCTGGGCGGCGGGAAGTCGACGGGCCCGGTGACGCTGTCGAACGTGGCGGCCGGTGTGGCCGGCACCGATGCCGTCAACGTCGACCAGTTGGACGATATGTATGACAGGCTCACCAACGGCGCGATCGATCTCAAGTACATCAAGGTCAAGTCGGCAGGTCTCAAGGCAGTTGCGAACGGCAATGAATCTGTCGCGATCGGTTCGAGCGCGTTTGCAAGCAAGCCTTTTACGCTGGCTTTGGGTTCGGGTTCGCGCGCGACCGGCGACCATTCGGTTGCAATCGGTGCGAACTCGGTCGCCGACGAGGACTTCACCGTGGCGGTCGGCGACACGAGTCAGCAGCGCCGAATCGTCCACCTCGCCGATGGCATTGACGCAACGGATGCCGTCACGATGCAGCAGCTGACCGATGCGATGAAAACCGCCAATACGAACATCGATCAGAAGATGCTGCGGATGACGCGTGACGTCGAATCGAAGCCAGGCACCTTCGTTGCGATCGAAGGGATGGGTGCGGACGGCACCATGCCGAACGTGGCATCGATTGGCGGTGCGGATCCGACGCTCGGAACGGCCGCGGCCATCGGCGTAGGGAGCGCCGCGGGCGGGCTCGATGCGGTCGCGATCGGTCTGCAGGCGGGCGCCCTTTCGGCGAGCTCGGTTGCGCTCGGCAGCTTTGCGCAGACGGGGGTCGATCAACCGTTCTCGGTCGCGATGGGCAGCATGGTCACGACGAACGGCGCCGGTGCGCTCGCCATCGGTTCCCACGCGAAGGCCAATGCGGAAAACGCGGTGGCGGTCGGTAACAACGGCGTGATGGCCGTTGGCAAGAGCTCGATTGCCCTGGGCGACAAGGCGACGACGCTGAGCGGGAGTGTGAACGGCATCGCCATCGGCACGAACGCGAACGTGGCCAAGAACGTGGCTGACGCCGTCGCGCTCGGCGCGAACGCGAAGGCGACTCAGTCGAACAGCATCGCGCTGGGTGCCGGCTCGCTCGCGGATCGTGCGAATGCGCTGTCGATCGGCTCGGCAGGCGCCGAGCGTCAGATCATCCACGTGGCGAAGGGCACGCAGAACACCGACGCGGTGAACCTCGCACAGCTCAAGGGTCTCGCGGACGTGGTCGGCGGCGGTACGGGCTTCGACGCGAACGGCGACGTGACCGCGCCGACGTACACGATCGACGGCAAGGAGTACCACAACGTCAACGACGCGCTGCAGGCTGCGGCGAAGAGTGGCAGCGATGGCGGTAACGGCACGGATCCGAATGCGGTCGCCTATGACGGTGCGCAGAAGGACTCGGTGACGCTGGCCGGCCAGAACGGTACGACATTGTCGAACGTGGCGGCGGGCAAGGCCGACATGGACGCGGTGAACGTGTCGCAGCTCAAGTCGTCCGGCCTGATCGACGAGGACGGCAAGTCGGTTGCCGCAGTGACGTACGAGAAGAACGCGGACGGCACGCCGAACTACAAGTCGGTGAAGCTGGCGGGCGAAGGCGGCACGGTTCTGTCGAACGTGGCGGCGGGCAAGGCCGACACGGACGCGGTGAACGTGTCGCAGCTGAAGTCGTCGGGCTTGATCGGTGACGACGGCAAGTCGATTGCCGCGGTGACGTACGACCGTAACCTGGATGGCACGACGAACTACGGCTCGGTGTCGCTGGGCGGCGGGAAGTCGGCGGATCCGGTGACATTGTCGAACGTGGCCAAGGGTAAGGCTGGCACCGACGCGGTGAACGTCGATCAACTGACGGACGCAATCCGCGACGTGGAGGGAGGCA
>NZ_JBYQCG010000197.1:0-1373 GCF_057837105.1 Burkholderia sp. APQ4-4ca
ATACCCCCGGCCTCAGGCAAAACTCGACCAGCTCCCGCACGGCATCTTCATCAAATTCCCGCCGGCCATCCCGTCTGCGGCCAACCACCAGTCTGCTTCGAAGGTCCTGTTTCTCTGTCATCACGGTCTGAGTGCATGTGTCCACGCGGACACTTAGCATCTGACCTTCTGCCTACCATTGGTAGGGCGTCGTTTATTGACGGCTTACGGTCCTTCGCAACTACCCGGACCTTCCCAAACGAGGCTGGCCGTACCTGCCATGGATGAAGGCGATCGACATTGATTTCAAGATCTTCGGATTCAAGCCGGGCGACCGCGTATACTTGAACGTCGACTACGCGAGCCGGCAGATCACGATCACGCCGGACTATAGCCAGTTGGCGCTGCGAGAGCAGCCGTATCACGATCCTGACCGGGGACCGTCGCCGCTCTAACTCCTGCTAGAGGCCGCTTGATGCGGCTCTAGCGAGTGGAATGCAGGCGTTGCATGAACACGACTGACCGCCGGGGCACCACCGCCCCGGCCATTGCCGCAAACGCCGCGACCCGCACCCAAAGCGATCTTCAACAACTGTCACGACCGCAAGGCCAGTGAGGCCACACCGCGCCTGCCGAAATAGCCGTATGGCGTCAAATCACCGCCCGCCGACACGCCGCTTCACAACGGCTCCCCGCTGCAACACATACTCGACCCGCGCACCTTCATCGGCCACGACGCCAATATCCTCAAGCGGATTCCCATCCAGCACGACGAGATCGGCGATCGCCCCAACCGCAACGACCCCAAGCTCCCCCATCATATTCACGATCTCCGCCGCCACCGTAGTCGCCGACCTGAGCGCCTCCAGATTCCCCAGCACCTCCGCCCGAATCCGGAATTCCCCAGACTGAAACGCATGCATCTCGCCGAGCAGGTCCGACCCGAACCCCATCTTCACCCCGGCTTTCGCATAGATCTCAAGCGACTCCCGCCCTTTCTGCTGCACGGAAGCCACCTTCGCGATGGAATCCGCCGGCATCCCAAACTCCGCCCCATGCTTAGCCAACGCGTCATAAGTCACCAGCGTCGGCACCACAAACGCCCCCCGCTCATGCATGAGCGCCGCAGCCGCCTCATCCACAAGATTCCCATGCTCGATCGTCCGCACGCCGCACCTCACAGCCCGCGCAATCGCCCGCCCCGTATACGCATGCGCCATCACATAAGTATTCGCGGCCTCAGCCTCATCGACGATCGCCCGAATTTCATCCTCCGAATACTGCGTGTTCGCAATCGGATCGGTCGGCGAAGCCACGCCGCCTGACGCCATGATCTTGATCTGCGTCGCGCCTTTCTGAATCTCCTCACGCACGGCGAGCCGCACGCCTTCGAC
>NZ_JBYQCG010000198.1:0-1975 GCF_057837105.1 Burkholderia sp. APQ4-4ca
TGACGAAAGACGACACGATCGGCATGCGGCCGGGCGGGCCGTGCGCCGATCGACGCGAACCCCAAGCATAGGCGAAGCGCTTGCGACTGCCTATATGCCGAACGGCCGACTATGCGACGGGCGTCAACGCCCGCACCATGGACCTGCAATACATACGGCCCGGCATCGCAGCGCCGCATGCACGAGGCACGCAATGCGGCACGACGCTGCAGCCGCTTTCTCAAAGGTGAGGATTTACAGGAGCCATGGTGAGTATCTTCGGGAATCGCACGACACACCGCATCAGCATGAGAAAGGTGATGAAAATCCGCGTCATGCATGCACCGGGGAAATCGCGCATGCCACTGCGCATGCATTGCGCCATTACGCGGTTGTTTCCGGGAATTACCCGCAACATGCAACCGGATCGAGGCGAATTCGCGAAACGGGATCCGTTAATTGCGCGGCATTGCACTTCAATTCGTCGGGGAAAATCGCGTGACGATTACGCGAAAACAAAACGGTGCGAAGGCCGCATGGCCGTTCGCACCGTCGGTCGGCGCACGAAAGGTGAGTACTTTCGGGAGTCAGTCCTTGATCAGGAAACGTCCGCGATTCTTGCCGAGCCATGCCGGCGCGCGCCCGCGGCCACTCCACGTTTCGCCCGTCTTCGGGTTCAGGTACTTCGGCGGCAACGTGCGCTTGGGCTTCGCTGCCGCAGTGGCGGCGGCCGATCCTGCGGGGCGAAAACCGAGCTCTTCGGGCGTAATGTCGTATTCGTCGATTTTCGCGCGGATATGCGCGATCGCATCGGCAATCGCCTTTTCACGTTCCTTGTCGATCTTTTGCTGAAGCCGTTCGAGCTGCGCGCTCAGTTGCCTGTAGGTCGCCATATGGATGGGACTCCATGAGTGTTATTCGTGAAAAACAAGTGACTCAAAGCAAACAGAAAAGCGCTTCGCCCGATCGTGGTCTCCCCAGCCGGTCATTTCGGGATCAATAACCGCTTTTCTTCTTGCACGCGAAGAGAAGATTTCGCACGGCGTCATCCGTCGATTGCTGGATCACGTCGAAATCTCCGTTGCACATGGCCAGGGCATTGTCCGTGCAATTGCTCCAGTCGCTGCCAGTGCATTGCACCTGAGTGGTCGGGCGCCCGTCCGACGTGAACAGCGGGGCACTGCCACCGCACCCGCCGAGCCCTGCAACCAGAGCCAACATCACGGCCGCCCGAGGCCACCGACAGACCGACGCAAGCATGTGTTTCATTGTTCTTCCCGTCAACCTTTTTTTGAATGTCGCGAGTATGCCATGGGCTGCCCTTCGGCCGTCAGTCCGGCGCGCGCTCGGGTTGCCCGCGCGCCTTGTACGGCAAGCGCTTGCGCGGATCGTCCGTGATGCGAACGAAAACCTGCTCGACGTCCGGAAGCGCCTCGAATTCGCGTTGCAGCGCATGGCGATCGAGCGTCGTGTCCGCGCATCCTTCGACGTAGATGAAACGTCGCTGCACGGTGATCCACAGGCTCGTGCCGCGCAGACGATCGGAGCCGGCGAAGCGGGCCTTCGCCGCATCGGCGATCGACGCGTCATACATATACGAGTTCGGCTTCGTGCAGCGATGGGCGAGCCAGCAGGTCGTGCCGCGTTCGGCGCGGTAGTGCGCATCGTCGGTCATCTCAGCGCGCGTCATCCACGGGCCGAGCGGCAACGGGCATTCGGCCACGTCCTGCGACAGCGCGACGAACGGATCGTTGTACCAGTTGCGCCGCGCATCAGATGCGTCGGGCGCGTCGGTGTTGTCGGCCTGCGCGAGCGCGGCGCTCGTCAGCAACATGGTCAACCACCCGGCGAAGCCGATCCGCTTCATCGTGACCTCCTGTTCGATGGGTTACATCGGGCCGCATCGGCGTCGCCGATCGACCTACCGCTCGATACCGAGCGCCGCCAGTTTCTTGTACAGCGTCGCGCGGCCGATGCCGATGCGCGCGGCCGCTTC
>NZ_JBYQCG010000199.1:0-1684 GCF_057837105.1 Burkholderia sp. APQ4-4ca
ATCGCTATCTGGTCTGGCTGTTCACCAGGTTGCCGCTCGCCGCAACCGCCGACGACTATGCCGCCCTCATGCCATGGAGCATGCCTGCCACTCCCAACCTCTGATGGGCGTCGTTAAAAGACCGCATACGTCCGCGCGATAGACACCCCTGGCTTCAGACACGCCTGTATCAACTCGCGCTTCGCATCCTCGTCGTACTTGCGCCGCCCGTCTCGCTTGAGATCGACCACCAACCGGCTCTGCAAACCTTCGTCTTTCTCGTTCATGCACACCTGTCCACGCTCATTGAACATGGACACGTAGCCTCGGTGAATCAGCCTTGCCGTGCAATGGCGTCCTTCAAAGAGCGCTTACCATGCATCCAGCACCTTACCAGCGAACTCCGGCCCGTAGTACATGCAGAATGTCAGCCATCAGGGGTAACGGGCATCCTTTGGATTGCCCGTTCACCGCCCGCCGGAGGAAACCGAAATGGCCGACTTGCTGGAAGGTACGCTGCCCCTGAACCTGGTTGCAATCGACATCGCCCGTTATTCGAACGCTGTGTTGATCGAGTTGTCGGACGGGAAGCGTCAGCGCTTCCGGATGACCAACAGCGCTCCTGACTTCGACCGCCTGTTGAGTTACCTTCAAGCACTACCCGGCAATTGCCGGGTAGCGCTTGAGCCGACCGGCGACTACCATCGCCCGCTGGCTCACCGCCTGCTCACAGCTGGGCACGAAGTGGTCAGCATCAATTCCGTGGCACAGGCGCGGTATCGCGAAGCGATGTTCAACTCTTGGGACAAGAACGATCCCAAGGACGCGCAGGTCATCCTGGAAATGCTCAGGCGTGGCACATATCAGCGCTACGTGGACCCGCAGATCGCCGGCCATCATGACCTGCAGGAACTTGCAAAGACCTACTACCAAGTTTCCCGCGCACGCACCAAGGTGCAGCACTCTCTGATCAACCATAGCCTGCCCCTGTACTTCCCGGAGATGCACCGCTACTGGTGCACCACCCGCAACGAATGGTTCGTGCGTTTTCTGCTCGAGTTTCCGACGCCGACGCATGTACGCGCCCTGGATCGCGAGAGCTTTGTGGCTGCTGCATGGGATCTGGTCGGCCGCAAGGTGAACAAACGCGCCAAACTCGAAGAGATATGGGAAACAGCTGCACACACCGCTGCCTTGCCTCACGCGCCGGATTGCCTGGCTGTCGAGACATTCCGTATTGTAGATCGTCAACTACTTTGGCCGGTCGAGCGTCAATTACCTTGGCCGGTTGGATGGGGTAATTGTCGTTAGTCAGGTTTCTGTAATTGTCGTTTCCTCCTGTTCGGTTTCGGGTAATTGTCGCCGCCGCGGACGCTTGTTGTCGCTGGCATTGCGACGGCGGTAGCTTTCGACGTTCAGTTCAAAGATGGTGGAGTGATGCACCAGCCGGTCAATCGCGGCGACCGTCATCGACGGATCGGGGAACACGTCGTTCCAGCCCGAGAACGGCTGATTGGCCGTGATCAGCAGACTGCGACGCTCGTACCGCTCGGCAATCAGCTCGAACAGCACGCTCGTTTCGGCCTGGTCCTTGCGCACGTACGATAGGTCATCGAGGATGATCAGGTCGAAGCGGTCCAGCTTGCCGAGCATCGAGGGCAGTTGGAGATTTTGGCGAGCGGCCTGCAGCTTCTGCACGAGCTCG
>NZ_JBYQCG010000200.1:0-1700 GCF_057837105.1 Burkholderia sp. APQ4-4ca
GAAATCGAAATCGTCGGTATCAAGCCGACGGTGAAGACGACCTGCACGGGCGTTGAAATGTTCCGCAAGCTGCTGGACCAAGGTCAAGCGGGCGACAACGTGGGTATCCTGCTGCGCGGCACGAAGCGTGAAGACGTGGAGCGTGGCCAGGTTCTGGCGAAGCCGGGTTCGATCACGCCGCACACGCACTTCACGGCTGAAGTGTACGTGCTGAGCAAGGACGAAGGCGGCCGTCACACGCCGTTCTTCAACAACTACCGTCCGCAGTTCTACTTCCGTACGACGGACGTGACGGGTTCGATCGAGCTGCCGAAGGACAAGGAAATGGTGATGCCGGGCGACAACGTGTCGATCACGGTGAAGCTGATCGCTCCGATCGCGATGGAAGAAGGTCTGCGCTTCGCGATCCGCGAAGGCGGCCGTACGGTCGGCGCCGGCGTCGTCGCCAAGATCATCGAGTAATATCGGCGATCCGCGGATCCCGACGGGGTCTGCGATTCCACGGTAAGCAGCTGTGTACCGTAGAAACCGGGTGTCCAGTTCGATCTGGCACCCGGTTTTTCTTTGTGGCGTGCGATCGCTCTATTGACAAACGCCCACCACCACAGCGAATTTTCGTGTAGAATCGCGGGCTTAGCAGTGGAAGTACTGTCCGGAACCTGATGCTTCGCTCCCCGCTGGTGTCATGTTTCACGTTCTTTTAGTGTCCGGCGATGCAACATCGCCTCGCTCTTTCCAAGGAATTGTCATGCAGCAACAAAAAATCCGCATTCGCCTGAAGGCATTCGACTATCGTCTGATCGATCAATCGGCTGCCGAAATCGTCGATACCGCGAAGCGGACTGGCGCAATCGTCCGTGGCCCGGTGCCGCTGCCGACGCGCATTCAGCGTTTTGACATCCTGCGTTCGCCGCACGTCAACAAGACGTCGCGCGATCAGCTTGAAATCCGCACCCACCAGCGCCTGATGGATATCGTCGATCCGACGGACAAGACCGTCGACGCGCTGATGAAGCTCGACCTGCCGGCTGGCGTCGACGTGGAAATCAAGCTGCAGTAAGGCTTCCAGCGCCGATCGGCATGCCGGGCGGCGCTAAGTCTTTGTATTGCTTGCGGAAATCGAGAAGTCGGGCTATACTGCTTGGCTTTTCGCGTATTCGCGTAAAAAAGTTGGGCCTTGCGTGCCCGGCATTTTGTAAATCAGCCCCGACCAATCGCAGTCGGGAATGGAGAAAATGATGAGCCTTGGACTCGTAGGTCGCAAGGTTGGCATGACCCGTATCTTCACGGCTGAAGGGGATTCGATTCCCGTCACCGTGCTGGACGTGTCGGACAACCGCGTGACGCAGATCAAGACTGTTGAAACCGACGGCTACACGGCCGTGCAGGTTGCATTCGGCTCCCGCCGCGCATCGCGCGTGACGAAGCCGCTGGCAGGTCATCTCGCCAAAGCCGGTGTCGAAGCCGGTGAAATCCTCAAGGAATTCCGCATTGACGCGGCCAAGGCAGCCGAGCTGTCGAATGGCGCCGTGGTCGGTGCAGATCTTTTCGAAGTGGGCCAGAAGGTCGACGTGCAAGGCGTGTCGATCGGTAAGGGCTACGCCGGTACGATCAAGCGTTACAACTTCTCCTCCGGCCGTGCCACGCACGGTAACTCGCGCTCGCACAACGTGCCGGGCTCGATCGGTATGGCGCAGGAT
>NZ_JBYQCG010000201.1:0-2335 GCF_057837105.1 Burkholderia sp. APQ4-4ca
ATCGATCAATACATCTTCGACCTTGGCGGCCGCATTCGTCGGCGCTGTCCGAAGCAGCGATGTGAGCAACGATACCGTGAGAAGCGGCTTCAGGAAAAAGGTCGCTACAGCCTTGCGCGCCAAATACGGATACTCTTCATCGCTCAATTCGTAGCGGGTGAAGTCGATCGAAAGTGCGCGATCGTCCCGGCCAGCGCCAAACATTGCTCTATCCATCGCGCTGCAAAGCCGATAGTTGCCGTTGCGCAGCCACGCCACCATCCAATCTGCAAGTGCATTGCCCGGATCGTCGACAAGTGCGCGCACCATCGAATCCAGACGCTGTAATTTGATGGTGTCATCGGGGCGAGTTAGTAGATCCTCGGCGAATCTGCGAACCGCGTCGACTTGTCCCGTGCTGACGAGTTTCGAGAGCGCGATGTCCAAAAGTCCGATGGTCGAGTGGCTTTCGCCGCCAACTCCACGAAGTGCGTGTAAAAGCTTCTCACGTAAATCCTCGGCCAAGGACTCAGCTTCGAAGGCAAGGATTCTCGCCGCAACGTGCAGCGTCTGACTCCCTCCGTTGGCGACAGCCATGGCGGCCATTCGATTAAGCTCCGCAACGCGCTCGGGCGGTGCGCCTTTGACCCTGTTCGCCGCCGCAGAGAGCAGTTGGCCACGGAATACGTCGTCGTCGTTAGCATCCTGCGCCGCCGCGAGCGCGCCGAGTAGACGGTCCCACTCCGCGGCGTCCAACATCTCAATCTGGCCCAACGCACAGAGCGCACTCAACCGCTGCCGCTCGGTGCCGCTCTCCAAGAATTCGTAGGCGCGGATGGTAAACAGTTCGCGGTCGACGTGGACGCCGGTCTTAATGGCGATGACAAGGTAGGTGTCCGCGTTGGGCACACCTTCGTCGATTAACGCGAGCAGGTCCATCGGACGCGTCGGCTCTGCCCCGCACCACACAGCGAACTTGTCGATATGGAGGCCAGCCGCCATATCATTGCCGCCGCCGACTCGAAGGAGCTCGACGACGCGTAACATTTCCCTGACCGATCCTGAAATTCTTGGGATTAGCTGTTCGTAAAGGTGCTGCCCATTAAAGAAATTCGTTCCCCGATGACGCTCGACCGCCTCAGGGGTAACAACTGCGAGCAGATCGATCTCACCCTTGTTGTGCATCTTAGCGAGCAGGTCGATCCTATGGCTGTCCTCGTGCGGCCAGTCGCGGCCATACTCGCCAAACAAGGCGTCGACGAGCGTTCCATCAGCTGCCTTCGCCAGTATTGCATCTCGGTCTCGATCGCACACGTCACTCATCTCCGAAACCCAACCAAAATTGCCAGAGAGCACTCCCCACGTTACGCTGTTCCGCCGGACACCTTCTGCTCCTTGTGTAGCTCAACCCAAAAACCGTTGAGTTGATCATCTGGCACGTCGAACCGATGCAACCATGTCTCGGTCGCTACGACGGTATTTAGCAGGGGCGCAGTACTGTCCAGTGTCCCGTCTTGCAGCGTATCGACGTCATCCGCGATGATCGGCCGCAGCGCGCGGTTCAGAATGACGTACGCGGCGGGTGGCGATACGGGAATGCCTGGTCCATTGGATACGCCGGACTGCGGCGCGACGCCGGCCTGAATAATCAAGCCCCCGTTCCCCAGCGGAATACGGGCGAACCAATCGGGCGGGAGTCCGAGTGCCGATGCGCCGCCGACAGCCGCGACTAAGTCCGCATCGAGCGCGTTGAGCCAGTCAACGGTCTTGATCTTCGTGTAAAGCTTACGAACGGTGGAACGCATTGGATCGCCGACGTCGATTCCCGGCCCGAAACGGCGCGCGTAGAAATACTCGCTGGCTTCGTTTGGTCGCCGCCCCATTGGAGGCACATTCACGGCCAGCCCGCCGTGACCGCTAACTATCGGCAACGCTTCTGCGAACGCGCGGAACATCGCCTCGAACACGCCGGGGCGGTGGGCGATAAACGCACGCGGTACCGTGAAGACCAGTCCGTCGAGACCGCGTTTCCGTGCAGCCTTCTTTTCGCTAAGCGCGAACACCGTGAATTCATAGAACCCGGTCGCGAGCTTGTGCTCGGCGCTGGTGATCGCGACCGCAAGGGCCTCGTCGGAGGGAACGCTCGTCGCGAGACTTTCGAATCCCGGAGACTTGTCGTACTGGATCGGTTCTTCTCCCTCGGAATAGAACCAGCGCAGCGGCCCGGACTTTGACGGCGTCTGGCCGGCCGCCACTTCGAGCGCGTGTTGATATTCCTCGATCGCCGCGTTGTACTGCTTGAAGCAGCGCACCAGCTTTTGCCGAACCTCCGACGTGAAACCGTTGCGGAAGTAAA
>NZ_JBYQCG010000202.1:0-1704 GCF_057837105.1 Burkholderia sp. APQ4-4ca
ATTACGCGATCACCCACCTTGTAACCCTGCACGGTGCTTCCGGTCTCGATTACCTCCCCGGAGATTTCGAGCCCCATGATCGTCGAGTCGCCGAAGTTCGGCCGGCCGTACCCGCCTCGCCGATGTGTCAGATCCGCGCGATTCACGCCCGCGGCATGAACGCGTACCAGCAGATCGTCGGGCCGAACCTCGGGTGCCTGGACTTCGGCCAGTTCGAGAACCTCGGCCTCGCCGAATTCCTTGAATGTGATGGCTTTCATTTCATGCCTTCCTGCGTCGTAGCTGAATGACCGGCGAGATCGTCGGATCGAGGTTGTGCGCCCAGCGTTGCCTGCGCCACGGCGGAAGCGGAAATGGCCGCGGGAAACCCGGCGTAGAACGCGACGTGAGTGATTGCCGCGGAGAGCTCTTCGCGCGTGACGCCGTTCGTCAGCGCGCGCCGCAGGTGCGCCGGCAACTCGTCGAGATGGCCACCCGCGATCAGGGCGGCGACGGTCACGAGGCTGCGGTCGCGCGGCGCGAGCGCCGGATCGCTCCAGATGCGCGGATAGAGCGTGTCGTCGACGAATGCCGAGAGCGTCGGCGTGAAGGCCCGCGCGGCCTCGCGCGGACTGTCGAAATGCGTATGAGACATGGCGATACTCCTTCAAGCCTGGCTGATGAACTTGTGCGTGAGGTAGTACTCGATGCCCTCGGTGCCGCCTTCCGAGCCGTGGCCGCTTTCCTTCATGCCGCCAAACGGCAGTTCGGTCGACACGATGCGGTACTGGTTGATGCCGATCATGCCGGCTTCGAGACCGTCCGCGACATCGATGGCCGTGCGCGCGTTGCACGTGAATGCATAGGCGGAGAGCCCGTACGGCAACCGGTTCGCTTCGGCGAGGCTGTCGGCGAGGGCATCGAAGCGCATCAGCACCGCGATCGGGCCGAACGGTTCTTCGTGCATCACGCGCGCGTCCTTCGGTACGTCGGCGAGGACCGTGGGTTCGAAGAAATATCCTTCGCCCTCGATGCGCTTTCCGCCGGCGAGGACCCTTGCGCCACGTTCCACTGCATCGGCGATGAGTTCTTCCATCTTGGCAAGCTGGCGCGGGTTGGCCAGCGGCCCGACCTGCGTGCCGGCATCCATGCCATTTCCTACCTTGAGGGCCTGGGTGGCGCGCACGAAGTGCCCGACGAACGCGTCGTAGACGTCGCGCTGGATCAGGAAGCGCGTCGACGAGATGCAGACCTGGCCCGTACCGCGAAAGCGGTTCGCCGCACCGTCGACCGCGGCCTTCTCGACATCTGCGTCGTTGAATACGAGGACGGGCCCGTGGCCGCCCAGCTCCAGCGTGATGGGTTTGACGCCTTCGGCGGCACGCGCCGACAGCAGGCGGCCGATCGGTACCGAGCCCGTGAACGTCACTTTCCGGATGACCGGGGAAGCGATCAGATGCTTCGACACCTGGTCGGGCACGCCGAATACGACTTGAAGCACGCCCTTCGGCAAACCGGCGTCATCCAGTGCGCGTGCCAGCGCGAGCGCCGTTGCGGGGCTTTCCTCGCCGGGTTTGATGATGACGCTGCATCCGGCGGCGAGTGCGGCGGAGAGCTTGCGCGCCGGGGTGATCGCGGGGAAATTCCACGGCGTGAATGCGGCGACCGGCCCGATCGCCTGTTTCTTCACGAGCTGTTGCACGCCCGGGCGATTGGATGGCACCA
>NZ_JBYQCG010000203.1:0-1641 GCF_057837105.1 Burkholderia sp. APQ4-4ca
GAACACGAATTCGTCGTTGCCGCCCTCGACTTCGATGCGCACCGCACCCGGACGAATCCGGGTAATGAGCGGCGTGTGACCCGGCAGAATGCCCAGCTCACCCGTTTCGCCCGGCAGCGCGACGAATTTCGCCTCGCCCGAGAAGATCTGCTCTTCCGCGCTGACGACGTCTACTTTGATGGTTGCCATATCGACTCCAATCTCATCCACGGGTTGAGCGTATTGCGGCCGGCGCAGGCGGCCGGCATACAAGTCATTGCTGACTCGTTGCTCCGGCCGGCGCTCGCCGGCTTGCGACTCACTCAGCCCTTACTGGATCTTCTTGGCCTTTTCGAAGGCTTCGTCGATCGTGCCGACCATGTAGAACGCCTGTTCCGGCAGGTGGTCGCACTCGCCGTCGACGATCATCTTGAAGCCACGGATCGTTTCCTTCAGCGGCACGTACTTGCCCGGCGAGCCCGTGAACACTTCAGCGACGTGGAACGGCTGCGACAGGAAACGCTGGATCTTACGCGCACGTGCGACCGACAGCTTGTCTTCCGGCGACAGTTCGTCCATGCCCAGAATCGCGATGATGTCGCGCAGTTCCTTGTAGCGCTGCAGCGTCTGCTGAACGCGACGGGTGATCGAGTAGTGCTCTTCACCGATCACGTTCGGGTCGATCTGGCGCGACGTCGAGTCGAGCGGGTCGACCGCCGGGTAGATACCCAGCGAAGCGATGTCACGCGACAGAACGACGGTTGCGTCCAGGTGGCCGAAGGTGGTCGCCGGCGACGGGTCGGTCAAGTCGTCCGCAGGGACGTACACGGCCTGGACCGACGTAATCGAGCCCTTCTTGGTCGACGTGATGCGCTCTTGCAGCTTGCCCATTTCTTCAGCCAGCGTCGGCTGATAGCCCACTGCCGACGGCATACGGCCGAGCAGTGCCGACACTTCGGTACCGGCCAGCGTGAAACGGTAGATGTTGTCGACGAAGAACAGCACGTCGAGGCCTTCGTCACGGAAGTGCTCGGCCATCGTCAGGCCGGTCAGCGCGACGCGCAGACGGTTGCCCGGCGGCTCGTTCATCTGGCCGTACACCAGCGCGACCTTGTCGAGAACGTTCGAGTCCTTCATTTCGTGGTAGAAGTCGTTCCCTTCACGGGTACGCTCGCCCACGCCCGCGAACACGGAATAACCGCCGTGTTCCTTCGCGATGTTGTTGATGAGTTCCATCATGTTGACGGTCTTGCCCACGCCAGCACCGCCGAACAGGCCGACCTTGCCGCCCTTCGCGAACGGGCAGATCAGGTCGATGACCTTGATACCCGTTTCGAGCAGTTCAGTCGACGGCGACAGTTCGTCGAACGCCGGAGCCTTCTGGTGGATCGAACGCGTCGTTTCGCTTTCGATCGGGCCGGCTTCGTCGATCGGACGGCCGAGCACGTCCATGATACGGCCGAGGGTCGGCTTGCCGACCGGCACCGAGATCGGCTTTGCCGTGTTCTTCACGGTCAGGCCGCGGCGCAGGCCGTCGGATGCACCCAGACAAATGGTACGGACCACGCCGTCGCCCAGCTGTTGCTGGACTTCGAGCGTCAGTTCCGAGCCATCGAGAATGAGCGCGTCGTAGATCTTCGGCATGCTGTCGCGCGGGAATTC
>NZ_JBYQCG010000204.1:0-6124 GCF_057837105.1 Burkholderia sp. APQ4-4ca
AGTCGCATGACCGGGCACGGGTTCCGTGGCCTTGCCTCAACGATCTTGAACGAGAAGGGCTTCAATTCTGACTGGATCGAGCGTCAGCTCGCGCACTCCGAGCAGGACGGTGTGCGGGCGGCATACAACCACGCCGAGTATCTGTCCGAGCGCCATCGCATGATGCAGTGGTGGGCGGACTATCTCGACAAACAGGGTGGGGCGAAGATCATCCCAATCGCGGCGGCAAGATAGACCCGTGCCGCCACACGTATGACCCCCTTGTCACGCCCCTCCCACCATTTTCCAGTACTTGGTCAGACGCTACCGACTCCCTGCATTTCGGTATGAATATGACCCCCCTTGGCGTCTCTGGGGTAGAGAAAAAGCGCGGGTGTGAGCCCCCGCGTCTTTGCCCTAGACGCAGGGTCCCCCGCTTTCCCGCCACCCCGACACTTGCGGCCGGCGTAACAATGTCGGATCGAGGCGCATCGCGGATGCCCCTCTTCAAAACACGTTGCTGACGCCCTTTGAATCCCGGAGAGCCGTGTCCCGTCTAGCTTTGCGGTCGACGCGGACGGTCGACACCTGTCCGCTCAGTGCAAAACGAGTTGGAGATTTGGAGATAAACGGCTGAATCAGCCGCAAAGCCTTATGGGGTAAGGCTTTGCGTGTCTCCAAACGATTTGGAGAACGCTGGAGATACTGGAGATAAACGGGTCTGGATTGTTACGGATACGGCAAGATTCGCGGCCATCGCCGGCCCGGTTCCATCTGGAGCGTATCGCTCAAAGTAACTTTGACGCACTGGCCAAAAATGCCGCGCAAAGAAATGCCCGCCACCGCCCTCCCGGACGGCGGCGGTGCATTTCACAGCTCAAGCGTGAAGATGGACGGCAACACGCGATAGACCATGAACTTGCCGTGACCGGGGATGTACTCCTGCCGGTACGGATAGCCGTCGCTACGCGGCATCAGCACGCCGCGCTTCATCAATGCCTTGGCGACGATCTTGTGATCGAAGCCGGCGCACACGTCCTTGCGGAACACGGCCGCTTCGATCAGGTATTCCGTCTCGACGCTTTCGGCATCGTCGGCGCTCATCTTGCCGCCGAACTCGGCGTAATACTCCCGATCGGAGGCGATGGGCGTGCGGCGCTCGTCGCGCTTCACGTGCTGCTTGAAGCCCGCTCGATGCGGCACGTTCGGCCGATGGTCGTCCTGCGCCCGGTTCATCCACACGAAACGGTTGTCGCCGTGCGCGGCGAGGAAATGCTGTACCTGCCGCACGGCTTCCGCCTCGTCCGAGTTGCCCGTGCCGCCGCGCAGTTCGAGCCAGCCTTCGAAGCAGCGACGCGCAGCCTCGACCGCTTCGCCCTGCGGCCAGCCGGTCAGGCCGTGCGCCGTCGCCAGCTCGCCGGCCACCGCGACGAGGCAGAACCGCTTAGCGACACGCGCGACCTGCGAATGCGAACCGTCTGGCACCCATTGCCCGACCAGCTCGTCGACGCGCATGCGCAGATGCTCGGCCAGCTCGCCGGCCTGCGACGACGCCCACTCGATGAACGCGGGGCCGGCCGTGCCGTAGTGCATGCCTGCGTGCCGCTCTAGATGCTCGATCAGCGCGGCCGGCGTCGGGAAGCCGTGCAGCTTCTCCACGACGCCCATTTCGCCGACCTCGGCCGGGATCGCGGGCAAGCGCACCTCGATACCGCCTTTCATGGGCTTGTTGCCCTCGGCCATCAGCGCGGACACGCTCTTTTCGCCGTTCGACAGGAACAGCAGCCGCCACGTGAGTACGGGCTTTGCCGAGCCGCTACGCGACGCGCGCGCCTTGCCCGACTCGTTCGCGAGCATGTAAATCACGTCTCCAACCAAGCGCGGCTCGACCTGCCCGATTTCATCGAGGATCAGCAGCGCGTCGCTATGCTGCGTGGCCACGGCTTCAAGCGCGTTGTCGGTCGCCTTCCAGCTCCGCACGTAGTCCGGCGAGCCGAACACGGACGCGGCGATGACGCCGCCCGTCGACTTGCCTTTCGACGTCGTGCCGAGCAAGTGAAACCCGCCCGACTGAAGCCCGGAGAAGTGCAGCAGCGGACCAGCGAAGGCGGTAGCGACGCAGAACAGCAGCCGGCTATTGCCGACGCAGTAGGCCGCGACCTCGCGTTGCCAGTCGTCCAGCGTGCCGCGCTCCTTGAACTGGCTCTGGATCGGCGTGTCGGCCTGATAGATCAGCGCCTCTTTGCCGGTGCCGATGACGCGATCAGGCAGCACGAACGCGCCGTGATGCCAGCCGACGCGCGGCACGCAGCGCACGCGCTCGTCGGGCTGCGCCATCTGCACATAGTTCGCGATCTGCGTGCGGGCGATCTGCGTGACGCCGAGCTTCACGCCCATATCGAGCAGCATCCGGCGCAGCTCCGTACCGTCGCCGGCAAAGAGGCCGGCCGGCACCGCCCACCGTTTCAGGATGCCGTCGCGATCCGTGAATTCGAGCAGGTAGCCCCACTCGCTGTTCATCTCGTTGCGCGTCTCCGCGATCACGTCGATCCGCGTACTGACCCAATGCGGCGGGAGCGGGTCGCCCTGGTTGTTGAAGCCGTGAAACCACACGCCCTTGTCGTCGACGACGAACCGCGACTTGCCGTCCTGCGCGCGGGCCGTTTTCGGGCGCTTGGCGGGCTTCGCGGCGGCTGGAGCGGCCTTGCCCTTGCCGGCATCCGCCGAGCCGGCCGGTGCGAGCGCAGCGCGCACGGCGGCGGCCACCGCATCCGGGCCAAGGTGCGCAGCCAGGTCGTTGAAGTCGGTCCCGGCCGCCGGGCGGTTCGAACCGAAGTCGGGCACCGCGACGATGCCGGCGACGGCTTCGGCCGCCGCGCGAGCCTTCGTCACGCCCGGATTGCCCTTCGTCGTGTGGTCGTCGTCGGCGCACACGACGATGCGGGCGTCCGGATACTGCCCGCGTAGCGCCATCGCGACCGCGTGCAGGTTGCCGGCGTCGAACGCGACGGCGGCCGGATAGCCCGTCGCGGCCGCGAGCGTCGCGCACGTGGCGTAACCCTCGCCAATCAGCAACGTCGACGGCGCGGAAGATAGCAGGCCGCCGATCAACGAGAAGCAGCCCGCCTTGCGGCCGTTCGGCAGATAGCGCTTCTGGCCGTCCGTCAGGACGAACTCCAGCGTCCACAGCTTGCCGCCCGCGTCACGGGCCGGGATGACGAGGGCGCCGTCGCATGCGGCCGTGCCGATGCACAAGCCGCCGCGATAGACGCGCAGCGCGTCGACCGGGATGCGCTTGCGAACGAGATACGGGTGATCGGCCGGCGCAGGCTCGGCCGCCGACCAGATCGATTCGGCGAGCGCCGACGCGGCTTGCTGTTTCTCGGTCAGTTCGGCCAGCTCGGCCGCTTCGCGCGCCGCGCGCTCGGCTTTCTGCCGCTCGCGCTCCGCTGGATCGACCGGTTTCGCCCGATGCGCGCGCGGATCGAAGCCGCCGACCTTGGCGAGATGAAACAGCGTGTTGATGGTGATCTTGCCGCCCTTGAACGACTTCCACACATCCCGCGCGTCCTTGCCGTTGTAGTTCTGCGCGCCTTGGCTCCATTCGTTCCAGAGGGCAAAGCCCTCCTCGCCGAACTCGGCCTTGAGCGCCATCCCCACCTGACGCCACGTGTCGCGGTCGTCGGGCAGAACATAGCCGAGCGCGACTCTCGCCCGCTCGAATTCCGACATGGGTGCGTTACTCATAGATTCCCGCTGGACGCGCGTCGGTCGACTCCCGATTAGTAGTCCATATCGGGCAAGCACCGACTCGACGCACGAAGAATTGAATGATGCGACGATGCCTAGCGGCGGAGTGTCAGCCGGCCGCGCGAGGCACCGACAGAACGGCCCCGCCGGCCGTGACGTCGTTGCTGTAGACGTAGCGGCCGAGCCGCGACTCGCCAAGGGCGTCGTTCGCCGCCTCCAGCGCCGCGCCGATCGAAGGGAGGGACGCGCGAAACAGGCTCAGCACAAGCCAGTAGTCGTCATCGGACATGGCCTTGTCGGCCGCCCAATGCAGGCTGTCCAGCAGCTCCATTGCATCGCTGATCCGCGTGCCGATGCGGTAGTGATCGGGCCGATTCACCTCGGCCACGAAGTGCGACGCGAGCGGTTGCACGGCATTCTTGTTCGTCTTTGCCATGGCCGCCCCTCAGTGCGTCGTGCGCGGTTCGCGCGTGACGAGGCCGAGCGCGGCGAACAGGTGCTGTTGCACCCGCCCCATCAGGCCGGCCGCGAACGCTTGGCGGCTGATCGTCAGGCGGTGCGCGTCGACGTCGCCTGCGTCCTGCATGGCGGCTTCCATGCCGCGCGCGAACGCGCCGGCTTGATGGGCCGCGTAGTCGTGCAGCCGCACGTCACCTTTCAGGTCGAGCCACGCGTCAGCGCAGATCGCGCCAAGGTCGACGGCGAATTGCAGCTCGATCGGAGCGCCGGTATCGAGTGGCGGCGCATTGTCGAATCCGTTGATAACCGCGGTTCGGATGCGCTGATCAGTCATGGCACACCTCCGGCTGCGCGGTACGGCGCATTTCGGCCGAGTACCGGCTCGCAACGCCTTGCCCCATGTCGACGAGCGAGCGCTCGTAGGTGTCCTCCGGAAGATGCGCACGGACGGCATCGAACAGCGCTTCGAGATGGGCGAACTGATGGGCCGCACACATGGCGATCATCTTGACTTCGTTCGGCAGGCGGAATTCAGACATGGCGCACCTCCAGGATCGACGCGAGGAGTTGCCGGACGTCGATCGTGCAATCCTGCTCCGCTTCGCCGCGAATCGGTGTGAGGTTCCAGTCGTGGACGGCAGCATGCGTGAATTCGCCGAACCGCCGATCGTAGGCGCTGCGCCCCGCAACGGGGCCGCCCAAGATCCGCACGCGCCAATCGTGATCGGGCGTCGGGGAAGCCGATGCCACCTCAACCAGCATGCCAATGCGTGAGCGCGCATCGCATTGCGTGACGATCGCCAGATCGCCAATCTTGCAGCGCAGCTCAGCCATGGCGTACCTCCGCACGAACGAGCGCCGCGATCGCTGCCAGTGCCGCGCCGGTTGCATCGAGGGCGTCTTGATACGTGCTGGCGGTTGCCGCGTCGCGCAGTGCTGCGCGGACGATGGATTGAATGAGGTGGGATTGCTGCCCGGTACGGGCGTGCGTGGACTGGCGCATTGGGTGCGACCTCCTTTGGGTTTGGCTACAACCCGCCCCCCGGTTCCAATCGGGGTGGGCGGGCACATGACGGGGTTGGAACACCGGACCAAAGGAAACCGGCACGGCCGAAGCCGTCCCCGCCAAGGCCCACCCATAGAAGAAGGCGCGCGAAGGCGTGCGGACGAAAAAATACCGCCTGAGCGGCGGTTGTCCGCCTTTGGATTCGGGGTTCCACGCCCGGCCGCTGTTGTTTCAGCGACGGTCACAGGATACTGCGCACCGCCGCAATGCGCAAATCGAGGAAGGGACAGACTAGAGGCAACGGCATGACGCGGTCGACTCGCCGTGCCCTTCATCACGGCAAAGTGACTTTGGTGCGACGTCATGCAGGGGCCTTCGGATCGAGGAGAAATACCGCGATCTTGATGACGTCGGCTGCTTTTTTTAATCTAGAAGGCATGCGCCGACCATCGATCTCGAAAATGGCGGCCGCAGCCATCATGCCGCGGGCTGCTTCCTTACGATCCGTATCAACACAATGCTCGTGCGCCAACGCGTAGCGCTCATGCTGATGCTCGATCAAAGTCCAATAGTGCTGGACTTCGGCGGCTTTTTGCGTCGCACGCGCGGACTCCAAATCAATGGTGGTTTGTTCCGCCAACTTGGTCGTGTCGCTCACGCCTCACCTCGCTTCGTGCGAGTCGCGAGCCACAACTCTACGTCCCGTTCGAGCCAGCCAACGGCACGAACGCCGAGTGCGATTGGCTGGGGAAACGTTCCTGCCTGAATTCGGCGATAGATTTCGCTCTTGCTCAAACCGACACGCTCAATAAGCGGTCGCATGCGGACGACTCGATTGCCGGACGTTGACGACAGATTTTCCATTCAAGCTCCTCATCTCTAGGGACCGTGCGGGACTGCACGGGCTAGTACGGAGCTTGAAGCGAGATA
>NZ_JBYQCG010000204.1:6144-12932 GCF_057837105.1 Burkholderia sp. APQ4-4ca
GGTGGTTTGTTCCGCCAACTTGGTCGTGTCGCTCACGCCTCACCTCGCTTCGTGCGAGTCGCGAGCCACAACTCTACGTCCCGTTCGAGCCAGCCAACGGCACGAACGCCGAGTGCGATTGGCTGGGGAAACGTTCCTGCCTGAATTCGGCGATAGATTTCGCTCTTGCTCAAACCGACACGCTCAATAAGCGGTCGCATGCGGACGACTCGATTGCCGGACGTTGACGACAGATTTTCCATTCAAGCTCCTCATCTCTAGGGACCGTGCGGGACTGCACGGGCTAGTACGGAGCTTGAAGCGAGATACGCGACTACCGTATCGATAATCGCGTTTCGGTTGCGTCAAACAAGACGATCGATACATCAGTCGCGTTTTTCATGCTTTAACCCACTGAGCCAGTTCCGCTTTACCTTGCGCACGTGATCTGCCGTAACACCAAGTCGCGCGGCGATCTCTGAGCAAACATGACGACCTTGGATATCTTCGCCATTGCGCCGCCGTCGAGTCAGTTCAGCCGAGATCTTCGTATTTGTCGCCCCTGCAAGCCGGGCCGCTTGGGCTGGCTTGATAGCCTTGCGTCGTTTTTGCTTAGCTTGTTCTTGTCGCTCTCGTTGCTCCACCTGAAGCGTGGCAAAGCGGGCCTGCAATACGTCATGCTGCTCGGTAATCTCTGCAATCTGCATATGCAACGCATTGATTCGCCCTACGAGCGCGGTCTCGGTCTCACGTCGCGCGTAGTGCACAACAGCTTCCAACGCGCGCCCGTTGAAAAGCTCGTGTTTCATCAACTCTTGGGCCGCGCGGGGATTACCCGAATCGACGCATTTGACCAGCAGACCCGCGAGCAATCCTATCGCTTCGCCTACCGGGACATTCGGCGGGATGAGGTCCCGCATTTGGCCGAACGGGCTTTCGCCTTGGGCGGCTGCAAACGGTTGTGACGCCCTACGTTGTGCCGCAGCGGCTGCGAACGATCGGAGAGTTCGAGCAAGCGGACTTGCACGCCGGGCACGAAGGCCTGGACGTGCTGACTTCATTAAATTTGCGTGAGATTTGTTTGAACTAGTCAATGGTGCACCCTTCTGTGCCGCCACCTTCCAAAGAGTGCCGAGCCAGCCGGCGAAGGTGTCCGGTTTTCGGGTGGCCGCCCTAGGCTCTGCGATCGATATTTTCTCACGGTTGGTTGCGCTTTCGGTTGGCTATATCGGGGGAGGCGTCGACTTGGTGGCACTCAACGTTCGAGGTGTATCAGGAGCGTGAATCTCCGTTGTTTGGAAAAATTGACCTGCATCAGATTTATGAAAATCGCCATGAAATCAGTCTCGTGTAGGAGTCGGACTTAACTGTCGCAATAGTCGCTGTATTCACGAAGGTATATCCGGGGCAATCCGACTCCGCGCGAAAGAGGTTCCTTCGAGTCAAGCTTGTATCGAATAGTTATTTATCTAATTGACGAATGATGTTGGCTCTGGCAACGTATGTTGGCTTGATTTCGATAATAACCTGAAGTTGCCAGGAGGCCACTCAATGAAGCTAACCAAGGTTCAGATACATAATTTTCGAGCTATTCATGATGCGACGTTTGTCATGAAGAGCTATGGTCTTCTGGTCGGGGCGAACAATGCGGGGAAAAGTAGTGTTATTGATGCAATCCGAGCCTTTTATGAAAAGGATGGTTATAAATTTAAGGCGGGAACCGATTTTCCGCATGTTAAACCCAAGGATGCCGAATCTTGGATTGATCTTACTTTCAGTTTGACAAAAGATGAGTTTGCATCTTTGGCTGACGATTACAAGTTTGCTGATGGAGTATTGCGAGTCCGTAAATATTTTTCGACTGAGCTAAAGATGCACGACGGAAAATCTGCGACTGGTGCGATATTTGGATATAAGGTCGATGGAACAATTTCTGACGAGCCGTTCTATGGTGCCAAGAATGTGCAGAGCGGGAAGTTCGGGGATTTAATATATATACCTGCTATTAGTAAGGTTGATGAGCATGCCAAGCTTAGCGGGCCTTCTGCATTGCGAGATCTTCTTAGTGATATTATGAGCGATGTGGTGGAGGGGGGTGCTGCATATGCGGAATTTTCAAAAAATGTAAAAGCATTTTCAGATGCTGTCCGGGATGAGAAGACGGCTGATGATCGTTCGTTATCCGGTTTTGAGGCGGAGTTGAATGAAATGCTGAAGCCTTGGGATTCGGCATTTCAATTGAAGTTTCCTGCGCCGACGGCGCCGGAAATTGTCAAGTCGATGCTTGGATGGGACTTGCTAGATCTTTTTCACGGTAAAGAGCAAGGGATTGATTATTATGGATCAGGATTTCAGCGTCATTTCATTTATTCTCTCATTCAGCTAGGGGCGCGTTATACAGGGAAGAAGGCAGGGAAGAAGGTGAAAGACTTTTCGCCTTCACTAAACCTAGTATTATTCGAAGAACCTGAAGCCTTCTTGCATCCACCTCAGCAGGAGGTGCTGGCGCGCAATTTGGCACTCGTCGCCGAAGCCGAAAACTGGCAGGTATTGGTGGCGACCCATTCTGCCAATTTCGTTAGTAAGAATGCGCAAGATATTCCTGCGATAACTCGATTGTGCCGAAAGGGTGGAATTACTTGCACGTATCAAATTGACGAGGCTGCTTGGGATGAGTTGATTGACGCTAATCAAGTGATTGCGGAGATTGCGAAGAAATACCCTAAGATGGAAAAGAGGCTTCACGCGGATGATGCAAGGCCGGAAATGGAGGCGGTAAAGCATTTTCTCTGGCTTAATCCTGATCGGTCTGCGATTTTCTTTGCGAATCATGTCTTGTTGGTTGAGGGTGCAACCGAGGTTGCATTAATCAATCGCCTTGTCGGCCTCGGTAAAGTCTCTGGTGCGGACTGCGGGGTGTACGTCTTGGACTGTTTGGGAAAATACAACATTCATCGGTTTATGAATCTGCTGTCTCGTTTGGGTATATCTCATTCGGTAATTCATGATGATGATAATAATAAGGGTGAGCACGGAGATCTCAATAAATTAATTGTGGATTCGGCTGATGCGAACTTTACCAAATCAATAATTCCGGTTGCCGGAGATGTCGAGACTTTGCTTGATATTCCAAAGGCTGGATCCGATCATCGGAAACCTCAGCATGTGCTTTTTCTTTTGGAAACGAGTCAGATAGCAGAGGAAAAGTTGAGCGCCTTCTGTCAGGTCGTGGAAAAATCTTTAGTTAGCTAGACGGGACAACAATGGATAATACGTCGAGGATTAACGCCGAGTGGGTTACTTTGAATGCTGTCCGTGGCATGACAAAGCTTGCTGCGAAAGGCGATATTGGAAAAACGACTTACGACAATGCGCTTGAACTTGGTGGGGAGCTTTATCCGGAATTACTGGGCCCAGGGACAAGTATTTTGCGGCGAGAGCGGGAAAGTGATACGACCAAGGAATTTCGCCAGAGGGCCAGGCTGCGTGGTATTAAGGAAAATATTGTGATAAATCCGCTCGATCTTGTTCGTGAGGTGATCGCGGAGGAAAAAGATTTGCTCGAAATTGAGAAGCAGAATAGAGCCAACAGAGGGAGTGTGGATCAAATTAAGCGCCGACTCGCCGCCCTTCTTGCGACGGAGAAAGAGTTAAATCCGGTGTCTCATACTGAGAATCAACTTATATTTAGAGATGCATTGGCGGTTCATAGAACGGTTCCGGCCATGAGTTCTGGACGTGCTTATCGAGATTTCGAGCTTCCGGATTCAAATATTTTGCGCGTTAGGGTCTTGCATCCTGATAGGCCAGAGCACATCACTGGTGCTGATATAATTTATGAGAGACATAGTCCCGGAGAGGAGGGTGCTAGTATTGTTGCCGTGCAGTATAAGATCTGGGAAAAGAGGGTGATGTATTTGACGGATCCGAGAATGCTCGGACAATTGGATCGTCTTAGGAAATTCACGTGCGACGAAAGTATTTGTACGCAACAACCGAATTCGAATTCATATCGATTTCCATGTTGCGCATCTTTTCTGAGACCCACTGACAAACTTCAGAAGGCTGATCAAGGGTTCATTTCCTCCGGGCAGCATCTTCCTATCTGCAGAATCGACGAATGTAAGAGCTTTGGGGAGCGCGGTAGCCCAATTCTCGAATACAAAAATATGCGAGATATATCTCTCTCTGGTGAGATGTTTGAAGGGCTTTTTAATACCGGCAAAATTGGCTCAAGAAGGTTGGGCTATGGTGAACTCCAGAGGCTGTATGAGGCATATGAAGTCGAGTCCGACGAAAGCACGGTTGTGATTTACGCGCAAGAATTTGCAGATAATGCCGAGCCTTAAATTGGTAGTCGTATTTCGCGCCATGTTTATCTCGGAAGCTTCCAGTCAATAGTAGTGGCTTCACTGGCACGCATATTTACGGATTCGATCTTGTGCCTTCGGGGCCGTTACGACGTGAGCGTTCGAGACAATATCTTTCACGGATCGGTGATCGTTTCAGTTTGCGTTCCCGATCCTAGTACCGACACGCCGGCAAGTTCAATTGGACCCGAGGTACCAAAATCAATTCGGACAAGAGGGCCTGTACGAAACCGATCCCTTACGGACATGGGTGCGTAGATATGTCCGAAAATAACGGTTTCATATTTTCGGACATGATGTATGATTCGGACATCCATTTCGAACATACTAAGAGTGCAGCATGTCCCGGACCTTCGCATACGCCCGCGTCAGCACGACCGACCAGACGGCAACTAATCAACTTCGCGAGATCGAAGCGGCCGGCTTCTCCGTCGACAAGCGTCGGGTTATTACGGAAAGCATTTCCGGAAGTGTCAGCGCGGACCAGCGACCGGGGTTTGCGGAACTGCTTCTCAAAATGGAAGAAGGCGACGTGCTGATCGTTACGAAGCTCGACCGACTTGGTCGAAACGCGATGGACGTGCGCGCAACTGTGGAAGCTTTGGCGCGTCGCGGTATCCGAATTCATTGCCTTGCTCTTGGCGGGGTCGACCTGACCAGTGCTGCTGGCCGAATGACGATGCAGGTCTTGAATGCCGTTGCCGAGTTTGAGCGCGACTTGTTGATCGAGCGGACGCAGGCTGGTATCGCGCGAGCAAGAGCGGACGGGAAAGCGATGGGCCGTCCGTCTGTACTGACCAAGCAACAGCAGAACGAGGTGCGACAGCAACTGAGCGAAGGGACGAGCGTGGCGAGTCTCGCAAAGCGCTACGGCACAAGCCGTCAGACGATCATGCGGGTGCGCGACGCTGTGTAAGCCAAGACTTGATCTCTCAGTCAGCGTCGAATCAGGTGAGATTGCTTCGCCGTCGCTTCATCACGGGCCGTGATCCCCCGGAAGCGTCGTTTGAGCTTTTGAACTGTCGACGACAGCTTTCCAATTCAAGTCCGGACATTGGCTCGTAGAGGAATCTTTGCTATTTCTCGGCCGTGCCCGAGCTCAATAGGGCTCCCATTTGAGTCTACCGGACGGCGCAAGTCATGACCGGCTACTGCATAGGGCAACTCGGAGTATCAACCTTAGGTGGTGGTCGTTTTGCGATCTGGCATGCTCTAAACTTAGCGGTCCACGGCTTCGAATACCGACAATGAACTTCACGGTGCTCTTCGCTTTTGCAAATCTTGCCGGCCTCGCTTTAGCCTTCGCGGGCGCGGTTCTAACGATTATTTACGGCTTGCCTAACCTCGACGTGCTCAACGAGGGCTCGTACGTGGCGATGGAGACAACAGAGCGAGCTCGACGATACCAGAGACGTTCAAAGCTCGGGCTTTGTCTGATCGCGGCCGGATTCTTTCTCCAAGTGCCGTCAGCTGTGTCCGTCCTGACGCATTCGCCGGCGGCGGGGCCGGTGCGTATAGCAGACGTGTCCGCACTCGTGTCGATCTGCAAGGATATCGCTCTAGCGATCGCCGGCGCCGTCACTGCGACAGTGGCCTGGAAAGGTTTGAACAACTGGCTTAGGGAGTTGCGGGGAAGGACGCGCTTCGACGCCGCGTTGAGTCTAATGCGCGCTGCGTACGCGCTGCGTGAGGCAGTTGCCAATTGCCGCGCGCCACTCATTGTCGCAGGCGAATTTCCCGCCGAATATCGCGAGAGCCAGTCCTTCGGCCGTGAGACTCGTTGGGATGAAAAGGTGCGGGCCTACGCTCATGTTTTCGCTGCCCGGTGGTCCCCGGTTGGCGCAGCTATGACAGAGTTCGAAACAAGGAGCCTCGAAGCCGAGGCAATATGGGGTGGCGACGTCAGGCTGCTAACCCGCGAACTGGTTGATTGTGTCGTATTGTTGAACGCGGCGACGGAGAGCTACATGGATGACTTGCGCAGCGAAGGGGAGATCTTCAAAGCGGATCGCGAATTCGGACGCAAAGTGAGGTCGGAGGTTTTTGCTTCGCGCGGCGCAACAGACAACGAGCTTACAATCCGGATTTCCAAAGCGTTAGATGCGCTAGAGCAATTCGCGCAGCCCTCGCTCAGATAGCAGCCTACCTGTCTAGTTTCGTTCAAATCGGAGCTGGGCGCGCCCCTGCAGCAGGAGGCTCAGCGTTCCGATTGCCGGTCGGCATCGAAACCGCGGTTCGCCAGCTTTCACCCATCTACAATCCGTCTCGCGAGCGCCGGTCAATGGCTGCTCGTTACGCGTATCAGCCATCTGAACCGACATTCGCTTACTCGGAGCCGCCTGCGTTTTCTCGACCCATTGTCGTTCGCGACTGTCGCGTCCTGCCCACGGCCTGCGGTAATCTAAACCTTCATTCCCCCTCGATTTCGATAACAAAACT
>NZ_JBYQCG010000205.1:0-19591 GCF_057837105.1 Burkholderia sp. APQ4-4ca
GGCCTTCGATCTCGAGCATTTCGGTACGCAGCAGCTTCTCGCCGGGCGCATGCGCGCCGTCGAACCACTTCAGCTCGAAGCGCGCGACCGCGATGTCGTGGATCTTGCCCTGGTTGTGCTCGTGGCGCGTGACTTCGAGCCAGTTGCCGTCCGGGTCGACCATCCGCCACCACGCGAGGTTGTCGAGCGCGGTGCCCCACAGCACGGCCTTCTTGCCGCCCGCGTTCATCGCGACGTTGCCGCCGATGCACGACGCGTCGAGCGAGGTCGGATCGACCGCGAACACGTAGCCGGCCGCCTCCGCCGCCTCGGTCACGCGGCGCGTGACGACGCCCGCGCCGGAGAAGATCGTCGGCACCTTGTGCGCGACGCCCGGCAGCTCGGTCAGCTCGACCGCGCCGAGCTGTTCGAGCTTCTCGGTGTTGATCACCGCGGAGAACGGCGTGAGCGGCACCGCGCCGCCCGTGTAGCCGGTGCCGCCGCCGCGCGGGATCACGGTCAGGCCGAGCTCGAAGCACGCCTTGATCAGCGCGGCGATCTCGGCTTCGGTGTCGGGGGTCAGCACGACGAACGGGTATTCGACGCGCCAGTCGGTCGCGTCGGTCACGTGCGACACGCGCGACAGCCCGTCGAAGCGGATGTTGTCCTTCTGCGTGCAGCGGCCGAGCGCCTTGGTCGCGCGGCGGCGCAGCTCGGCCATCTTGTCGAATTCGTCCGCGAATTCGTCGACCGCGCGCTGCGCGGCGGTTTCGAGCATCTCGACGCGCGATGCGCGTTCGCGGCCGGCGTCGTCGTACCATCCGCTCACACTCACCCGACGGCGTCTTGCAATTTCGGACAGCCGATCATGCAGCGTGGCGATCAGGAACCGGCGACGCCTTCGGTTATCGAGCAGGTCGTCCTGCAGGTACGGGTTGCGGCGCACGATCCAGATGTCGCCGAGCACTTCGCCGAGCATCCGCGCCGAGCGGCCCGTGCGGCGCTCTGCGCGCAGTTCGTCGAGCACCGCCCACGCGTCCTCGCCGAGCAGGCGGATCACGATCTCGCGATCGGAAAACGACGTGTAGTTATACGGAATATTGCGCGACGGTTCATGTAATCCAGCTATTGCCCGAATACGCTCCAGCAATTGTACGGTTGGCAGTCGGGCATTCATTGGCGTCTATGAAATGAATGATGAAGCGATCGAGAACCACGCTCGGGAAAGCGGAATCGTATTCGGCAATCGGCAGGGAAACTAAACGGAAACGGCTGCCCGGATCAAATCGAATGCACCTTTCAGAATCATCGCCGTGGCGATACCGACCAACGGAGGCGCAAGCACGCCGGTCACGCACAGCAAGACACGGCCCGGCACCGGCAAGCCCGGTCGCTTCCATGCGATATAAAGTGCTGCCGGCGGCAGAAAGAGAATCGACAAAATATAAGCTTTGTACGTCAACCCGTGACGCGCGACAAATGCCTTGACCTTTTCCTTGAAAGACATTCCCGAACTCTCCTAGATCAATCCCAGACGGCTCACCTTCGCCACCGCTTGCGCTCTATTCGACACACGCAGCTTTTCATAGACGTTCGTCAGATGAAACTTGACCGTTCTTTCCGACATCGAAAGGATCCGGCCGATTTCCCACGCAGTCTTGCCTTCGACTACCCATTTGATTACGTCGGATTCCTTTCTCGTGAACTGAATCCTGTTCGAGCTTTCGCACGCATCCGGCTCGAGGCCGGCCGCGCGCGGTTCCGCGCCTTCCCGGTTCTGCCGCGCAATCTTCTGGGTCAACGCCGCATGCAAATGCATGGCGATGAGACTGACGAGCAATGCCGAATGCAGCGTCGTGTCTTCACACTTCAGCTGCAAAACGGTCCGAATGGCCGTCGAATCGCCGGGTGGAGCGCCGATGCAAGCGACCACACCCCGCCCCCGCATGTACGACGCGACATCGCTGACCTGCGCATCGCGTTGTGGCGCTTCCCCGTCGAGATCGCGCCAGCGAAACGTATGATCCTGACGATCGGACAACGCGAAGCAACCCAGATATCGATCGATATCGATCCCGGGGCCGAACAAAGTCACGCCTCTTCGGGCTCCCGCGTCGCTCGCGGCCCCATAGCGATATATCAGCCCGTGAGAAGCCGTATCGCCGCTTCCGCCGTGCAAAATCAAACACTTGTCGAACGGAATCACGCGTCCGATTTTTTCCGCGAGTTGATCGATCCCCTCGGTCAAACCGTTGGGACGAAGAATCTCGCCAATGATGCGAGAAAAGGTCTCCAATTTTCTGGGCCCTTATTGAAAAGACAAGATTCGTATTCGTCGACATGCTCTGGCAGCCGAATAGCTGCCAAAGCTTCAAGGCCTTATCGGATTGGCAATCCAACGCCACTTGCTTTCTACGCGCCAGTACTGCGACAGTATCCGATGGCAACGTCTAGCCAGCCATCGTTCGCGAACCATGTTTTGAGAACCAGTACTCATGTGGAATACAAACCAATTACGCAAGACCATTAACATCTGAATTATTTACTTGCCAATGGCTGAAACAGTTCACCACATGCCTATCCGTCTAGACTTCGCGCTCTAAAGTTGAAGTTGCGCAAGTATATCGGAGGACAGAAGACAGAAACATTACTTTCCGAAAAAAATATGTAATGAACCTTTCTTTGATATTACAGAGCGAAATTGCGATTTCGTTGCGTGAAAATGCACCAAATCCACAGAATATTTCAATAACTCTGCGAAGTGCGGCATCTTGTCACAATTTTGAATTCGAAGCGCCAGAAAACTTTACAAATCAATCGACGTCAATTTCACCGGCTCGTATAATACGATGCATTATTTACATCGCGCGCATCCACGGCAATCAATTACCGCTTCGATAATTCATAAAATGCGGCCGGCCAAATCATGCTTTCCAGATGTGGTTATATCCGCCTCGCTCTTTCGACCTCGATCGGCCGAATTAGAAAAATTTACTGACTACGAAAACGCTCCACCGACGCATCTCGTCGGCATACGATTCGCGCACTCATGAGCGATGACCGTCACGGCTTGTGCATCCCCAAAGCGGAATACGCCGGATGAGGCGAGTCACGACCACCATGCCGCGCACCGGGTCGGTCGCGGACAAAGACAGGTTGCCTTCTATAAACGACAACGCATGCGGACAATCGGGAATTCGGCCGGCATTCCGCCGCTGGAGGGAACGAGCGGAAGTGCCGCGTTCGATGCAATGCCAGCCGGTACTTCGGGAATTCGGTGCACGGCGTGCACCGGTGTACGCATTGGAAACTTCGTCGCGTTCACGAATGTCCGTCTTGCACTCGTTTCGTCATCGCGCGAAGGCGGCCCTCGAACTTGTGCAGCAACATCGACGCCGTTGCCGCCAGGCCGATGGCAAGTCCGCTCCAGATACCGTAGATGCCGTATCCCAGCAGCACACCGGCCGCCCAGGCGACCGGCAGACCGATCAACCAGTATCCGACGATCGATATCCGAAACGAACTCGTTACGTCACCGAGGCCCCGCAAAATGCCGACGCCGATGTTCTGGCTGCAATCGAAGATCTGCAGCAGCGCCGCGATCGTCAGCAGCCCCCCGGCGAGGCGCAGAACTTCGGCACTCGCGGCCACACCGTTATCGAGAAATGGCGCGAGCACGCGGGTGGGCGCAACGAGATACGGCAGCGCAACGATCAGCATGGTCACGACGCCCAGCGCGAGCCCCGTATAGCCGAGTCGACGCGCACCGCGATAGTCGTGCCGCGCACACGCATGGCTGATGCTGATCGACGACGCGTGAGACAAACCGACCGAAACCATGAACACGATGTAGATCATCTGATTCACGATCGTCTGGACGGCCAGCGCATCGGCGCCGAGCGTCCCGATCACGAGCGTGAGGACGGTGAAGAACGCCGCCTCCGATCCATAGGTTGCCGCGATCGGCAAACCCATCCGCCACGTCCGCGCCAACGTATCGGCATCGGCACGCCAGACGACAAGCGACAAGTGTTCGGATAGTTCCGGCCGGCGCCTGGCGATCGTCAGAAACGCGATGAAGGAAAGCAGGTACACGCTGCTGGTTGCGCACGCAATACCGATCAGGCCGAGCTTCGGAAATCCGAACCGGCCGAACATCAACGCGTAGTCGAGCGCCGCATTGACGACGATCGATACGATCGTGATCGCCAATAGCGGCCCGGGCTTGCGCAGTCCGACGGTGTATTGCCGAAGCACCTGAAACCACAGACACGGCAACATGCCGGGTGCCGCCGCCGCGAGATAGAACGATGCTTGCCGCGCGACGTCGGGATCCTGCCCGAGCCAGACAAGCGGCATTTCGATACATAGCATCATCAATGCAAACGCCAGTGCCGCGAGCGTCGACAGCGCAAAGCCGGACCGCACCAGCCGCATGATGTCCGCATGCGCGTGTTGACCGTTCGCGAACGCGACGAGGTTGCCGGTTCCCGTCACCAGTCCGGTTCCCATCGTCCGGAACTGGTTGAAGATCGTCAGCGCGAGGCCGCCCGCGGCGATCTCGCGCGGGCCGAGCATGCCCATCATGACGATGTCGGTCGTCGTCAGCGCCACCTGGGCGAGTTGCGTCAGGATAAGGGGAGCGGCAAGCACGCCGATTTGCGTGGCATCGAGCCAGACTTGTCGATGAAGTTTCATGCGGCGCGGGAAAATATCGATTCAAGTTCCCGGGCAATCGACGCATCGAGCAGATTTCGCTCTCGCATCCAGTCGTCGTCGAACACCGTGTCGAGATATTTCTCCCCGCCGTCACAGACGAGGACCACGAGCGTCGCACCCGCGGGCAGCGAGTCGAACATCTTCAACGCGTGCCAGATGACGCTGCCCGCCGAGCCGCCGACGAGCAGCGACTTCTTGCGCGCGATATAGCGTGCCGTATTGAAGGCGGCCGCGTCGGTCACTTTGTAGCCTTCGTCGAGCAACGCATAGTCGACCAACGCGCCGATCTCGGCGCCGGGCGGCGTCCCGGTGCCGGACTGATAATACGATCCGCCTTCGCCGCCGAAAACGATCGAGCCGACGGGCTCGACGCCAATGACTCGCGGCGCCGGCCCTGTCGCGAGCAGCTCTCGCGCAGTGCCGAACAGCGAGCCTCCGGTGCCGACCGAACCGACCAGAAAGTCGATTCGGTCGCCGAGGATGTCGCGCAGTTCATGTGCCAGCCCGCGGTAGCCGTTACCGTTCGCAGGATTGTTGTGCTGCTCCGTCCAGATGCTGTCCGGATCGTGGGCTGCCATGCGCTTGGCAAGCGCGTCGCGGTCCGCCGTCGCGATCGCGTCGCCGTCGCTCACGCAGACGAGCTTTGCGCCGAAGGCCTGCATCGCGCGCAGCTTGTCTTTCGACGCGTGACTGTCCACGATCGCGGTGAACCGATAGCCGCGCTCGGCCGACAACAGCGCGAGCCCCATGCCCGTATTGCCGGACGTCGATTCGATCACGTGTCCGGCCGGCCGCAGACTGCCGTCCTGTTCGGCTTCGTCGAGCATCTGCCTTGCCATCCGGATCTTGGCGCTGCCGGTCGGATTCGTCGATTCGAGTTTAAGCAGGATGCGCGCGCCGTTGGCGCCGCGAATCAATTCGAACAACGGCGTGCGGCCGACAAGATCCGATACCTTCGACACGATCGCAGGCACGGCGATCGTGGCTTGCTCACCCATAAAACGCACATTCATGGTCAGGCTCCCGGAAGCTGAAAGAGGCGATCGACGCGCCAGCGTGGCCGCGCGCCGTCAAGTGTCAAGACAAGCTTGGGGGGAAGCGGCAGCTCGTGAAATGGAGATTCGTTCGAATCCATCTGATAGCCGGCCGTGTTCGGGTAGATCAGCAGATCGCCGGGTTCCGGGCGCTGCCCGAATGCGATCTTGCGCCAGGTCAGCATGTCCGAATCGAGGCAGCTCGCACCGCCGACACAGGCGCGATAAGGCGTGCCCGGGCGCGGCGACCGCGAAGGCGCGCGCACGACGCTCAGCAGTTCCGGATCGGGCAGGAATTCGCTGGCAAACCATTGCTCCGACACGCTGAAGCTCGTGCCATTGACGGTCGCTATGCCATAGTCGCCGCAGTCCTTCATGCCTTGCACGGCAAACGCCGTGAACCCTGCCTGATCCAGCAGCGCACGCCCCGGTTCCAGCATCAGCGTCAGGCCGTACTCGCGAAGCAGTTCCGCGAGCGATGCGGACGCCGAATCAGGAGTCCCGGCCAGGATCGCATCGAGCATCTGCGCACCGCTACACGCCGAGTGATACGGATAGAATCCGTCGAATACCTTGTTGGCGTGGTAATCGTCCGCCCGGTGCGCACGCTGGAATGCGTGCCAGTCGCGCTCGCTGGCATACGACATCGCGAAGCCGCCACCGATATTGATCGTGGTCGGCGCAAGACCGAGCTCACGCGCGGCCATGCAAGCGCGCATCGCGGTCGCGGCCTGATTGCAGCGCTCCGTCGCGCTGTGACCGGATAGATGAAACGAGAACCCTTCGAGGACGAGTGACGCCTGCATCGCGGCACAGGTCGACAGCGCGACGCGGAGTGCGTCGACACTCAAACCGAATCGGCTGTCGTTGCGTGCCGTCGGCGCCATCCGCAACAGAATGCGTGCGACCCGCTTCGCCTGCCCCGAAATCGCGATCAGCCGATCGAGTTCTTCCCCGCTGTCGATGGCGATCAACGCATCGTGCAAAACCGCGAGCCGCAGCAGCGCACTCGACTTCGACGGGCCGGATACACCGATATCGGTTCCGCCCACCCCCGCGGCCAACGCTTCCGAGAACTCGCCCGTGCTTGCGACGTCGATGCCGATCCCCGATGCCGCCGCCGCATGCGCAAAGCATCGCGCCTTGTTCGCCTTCTTCGCGTAGTAAATGCGCCCGGACACCTCGCGACCGTCCAGTACGCGCTGAAAATCGGCGACATTGCGCGCGAAGCGCTCGGGAAACAAGAAATGAACGGGCGCGTCGAAACCATGCACAAGGTCGTGGATCGTCGCCTGATGTTCGTCCACGAAAGCCCGCAGCAGCGGGTCCCACAACGCCGGCAGCCGTGGAATATCCGTCACCATAGTTCGACTTCCCGGCCGAGCCCTTTCGTTAGCGCGGCATCGGCCAGCACGCGCCCCAGCGCGATGTCGGTCACGATCATGCCGCTGTTGAACGCGTAAACGATATCGGCATCGGTGCGCCGCGCAGGCTTGCGGCCAAGCAGTATGTCCGGCAACTCGGCATCGACGGCAGGCAGTTTTCCGGCTTCGTCCGCGAGATCGGCACCGGTCACTTGCATTTGCGCCTCGCTCGTCGCGATGCGGTAATCGGCGCCATGCAGCGCGTCGGCGTGAATGCCGTATCCGACCAGAAGCGCGAGCGCGCCCGGCTTCAGCGCCGCGTGCCGCACGGCCTCCGATACACCGGCGCCGGCCACCCCGAGCACGATGTCCGCTTCATTCGCGGAGGCCACGAGATCGGTCGACACTTCGATGTCACGGCCCGGATGAAAGCGCTTCAACGTCTTGCGGACGGCGTCGATCCCCGACGCATAGTGGCCGTGCACGATCACGCGCTCGATGTCCGGCAAGGCGGTCAGCAGGAACGGCGCCGCCATCCGCCCCTGCGTCCCCGTGCCGACGACGAGCGCCGTTCGAGCCCGCGGCGCGGCAGCGCGCGCGATCAGGGCAGACACCGCCGGCGTGCGCAGCGACCCGACAAGGCTGCCGTCCATCAGCGCGACAGGCAGGCCGGTTTCATCGTCGAACAGCAACAACGTCGTGTAGTACTTCTGCAGTTCGCGGTTATGTTCCGGATCGAACTTATACGACGTCTTGAAGCCGACTGTTCTGCGTCCGCCGTCTCGACCCAGCATCGAGTACGCGACGGAATGCTTGTCCGGGGGCTGGCTCATCAGCTTGCGCGGATTGTCGGATTCGCCGCTACCGAGGCCAAGGTATGCGCGTTCGACGGCATCGAGCACCATCGACGGATCGTAGTCGAGTTCGTCGATCGTGCGCTTGCCGAGCACGAGGAGTCGCGAGGGTTGCGTTGCGAGCCGCGGTCGAACGTCCGCGTCGGGTTCAGCGCCATCTGCCATCGTGGATATCATCGTATTCACTTGTGTCTCACCGGATTTCACGTATCGAACGGGCCTGCCACACTGGTCGTGCAGGTTGACTTGAACATTGACGTGCCGCGACCGGCACCGACGCACCAGATCGCACATTCCTGTTCCGCGGCGTTGCCGCTGCGAATCGCGCGCACGACATGAAGGCGGATGCGCCGGGAGGCTGGCGACACGCTCAATTACTGCGGGTGCTTCATACGCTGCAACGTATTGATCCTGGAATCTTGTCTTCCGAAATGCGGATCGCGCAGCAAGGAACGGGATCGTCAATTATTTCGTTTTTCATTTCATACGACCCATTCATTTTCCAATCCGAATCAAATTGATTAAAAAATCCACATTGATACCAGCGATAACCACAAGATGGCTCGCGATTGATGCTGATCGCGATAATCAGCATTTCGATAACGAAAATACCGTGTTCCCTCCGAGATTCACCAGGTGCTGGCTGACGAGTTCAGCAATATCGACGGGATTCCCTCATGTCGGCATAGCTGCCTGGCAGGCGGCATTCATGTCGCGCCAACGCGCGCACATGATGAAGCGCAGCGAACCGTGTCACGACCATCCGGGCGTTCCGTCAACCTCGATGGTTGCAACCGGTAGAGAAAATACAAATCGCTCGTATTTATAAACTAGCTTCCACTTTCCTTGCAAATACTTTATTTCATCATTGCAAATGCATTTACGGCGGCCGCCATTGAATCACGAAAGCGAAATTTGAGGCCGCCAGCCGCTCGATGGCGATATCGAAAAGCAAGCTCGGCTCGCTGCTCGAAAATACCGCCTGAGCGATGCCTCGTTGAGGAAAAAAAGTGCCCTGCATCGAAAGCCGCCGAATCGTTCGGGTGGGATATGTCGTGACGGTGCGGGGCTCTACCCAGCCGGTGCCGGTGGTTCGGAGAACCGCCTGCGGGCCGCATGGCGTTCCGTCCGCGCGGCCTTCGAGCCGTCAGCTTGCCGCTGCGGCCCGACAGTCGTCTCTTTCTGGCGTCAAATTCAGTCGACCCGCCGTTTATTATTATTTGCGATCCCAATCAATATCGATACATCCGTTTTCCCGCCTTTCGACATGAGGCGCCGTGCGCGACGTATCGCGTTCCTTAATGAAAAAACCCGGCCCGCATCGAAGCGGGCCGGGCCATGACGGGATGCGTGCTGCTTGTTACAGCGCGCCGCCTTGCGCCGATGCCGAGCCCTTCACGCCGACCGACGCACCGCCCTGCACCGAATTCGTCGCGCCTTCGAGCGCCTCGCCGGCCTTCGCCTTCGCGCCGCCCGCCACGTCGCCCGCGGTCGATACTGCGCCTTGAGCATGGCGCTTCGTCGAGGCTGCGACGTGCTTCACGTGCGACTTCGTCGCGTGCACGGCCGATGCCGCCGCATCCTTCGTCGCGCCAGCCGCCGAACCGACCGCCTGCGTCGCGCCGCCCACCGCCGTACCGGCCGCCGTGCCCACGCCGCCGACCGTCTGGCCCACGCCGTTCAGCGCGCCGCCGACAACATTGCCGGCGCCCGAACCCGAGCCGGCCGCATTCGCGCCGGCGCCTGCCTGCACACCCACGCCGCCGCCGAGCAGCGGCGTCTGGACCTGCGCACCGGCGCCTGCGGAACCCTGGGCGCCGGTCTGGGCCGTCTGTGCAAATGCAGCCGACGTCGCCATCGCCGTCAGAGCGGCACCCAGCAGAATCGTACGAATCTTGTTCATGGTCATTCTCCCCAAAGACGTTGTTGCTGCGCGCCGCGTTCGTGCGGCTGGTCGCATGCCTTGCCGCGACATGCGGCAGGTGGAGCTAATGTAGCGGCGCCGGCGAACAAAACGACTGCATTGCGGGGACTGTTACTTCGGTTGCAAATGCTGACGATTGACTCACACTGTTTGACAATCGGAGGGTTTGCTGCGGAGGTGGCCGCTGTATTTGACGACGGACGGGCGCGGCACGGGCCGGCAGGCATGCTTCATGCCGACCCATTTCATCTGCATTCCGAATGATAAGGATGACGTGGATCTATGCGGCCGCTTCACGATGCACGGCCCCGGCCGCCAGCAAGCGGACCGGGGCCGTGCGCACGCTGTCCGATTACGGCCGGAACGTATCGCCAAGCACGACGCCTTCGCGACGCGGATCGGTGCCGCCCTGCAACGCCGGCGACTGGCCGACCGTCACGCGCATCACCGTGTTGATGCCGCTCGCCTGCGCGGACGTCGACACCTTGTGCCCGAGCGCGAGCAGCCCCGTGATCAGCGGATCGTTCGCGCCGTTGTTCGCCGCGTTGACGTTCGGATGCTCGCCGCCGATCGTGGTCGTCGGGCTGTTGCTCGCGCCGAAGTCGACGAGCCCCGCCGACTGCTGCGCGTCGAGCCCCCAGTCGAGCGCGCCGACCAGCGTCTTGACCACGTATTGCGGAATCGTGCCGCCGCCCGGCGAACCGGTCGCCATCACGAAGTCGCCGCGCGAACCGTCGGCGGCCCGCCCGAACACGATCGTCGGCGCCATCGAGCTGCGCGGCCGCTTGCCCGGCTGCAGGCGGTTCGCCACCGGATTGCCCGACGTGTCGGCCGGGTTCGCGGAAAAGTCGGTCAGCTGGTTGTTCAGCAGGAAGCCGTTGGTCATGTGGAACGAGCCCATGCTCGACTCGACCGTCGTCGTCGCGCTCAGCACGTTGCCGTCGCCGTCCACGATCGTGAACTGGTTCGTGCCGTGCTCGATCAGCGTCGTGTCGACGCCGAGCGGCACCGCGCCGAGATTGCCGGGCTGCGCGGTGCCCATGCTTTTGGTCGTGTCGATCAGCGCCGCACGCGATTTCAGGTAGGGCTTGTGCAGCAGCGTGTCCCACGTGCCGCCCGGCAGCGGCACGAAGTCGGTATCGGCGACGTACTTGTCGCGGTCGGCATACGCGAGCCGTTCGGCCTCGGTGATGAGGTGGACGCCCGCGACGGTCGGCTTGCCGCCTTCGAGATCGATCGCCGTCGGCTTCAACGACTTCAGATCGTAGTTCTCGAGAATGCCGAGCGCCGATGCGACCGCGATGCCGCCCGACGACGGCGGCGGCATCCCGCAGACCCAATAGCTGCGATAAGTCGTGCACACCGGTTCGCGGCGCTTCGCCTGATACGCGGCAAGATCCGCGACGCTCGTCTTGCCCGGCGTGAGCGTCGAGCCGTCCGCGCCCTTCGTCACCGCGATCTTCGCGACGATGTCCTGCGCGATCTGCCCCGTGTACAGCGCATTGGGGCCCGACTGCGCCATCAGCGACAACGTGTGCTCGTAGGCCGGATTCTTCAGTACGGTGCCGAGCGGCTTCGGCGAACCGTCGGCGTTCAGGAAATACGCGGCGGCTTCGGGGTCGCGCTTCAGGTTCGCGGCGTTCGCCGCGATCGCGTCGGCCAGCCGGCCGCCGATCGGAAAACCGTTGGTCGCGAGCGTGATCGCGTCGCCGAACAGGCTCTGCCACGGCAAGCGGCCATGATCCTGTTGCAGCGCCTCGATGAGCCGCGGCACGCCGATCGTGCCGATCGAGCGGCCGCTCGCGCGCGCGTTCGGCAGCGGCGCCGAATGATCGGTGGCGTCATCGACATAGCGCAGGTAGTTTTCCGTCGCGGCGGCCGGCGCGGTTTCGCGGCCGTCGTACGCCTGCAGCGTCTTGCCGCGCGCATCGTAGTAGAGCAGCACGCCGCCCGACCCCAAACCCGTCGCCTCCGGCACCGTCAGGCCGAGCACGGCCTGCACGGCGACCGCCGCGTCGGCGGCCGTGCCGCCCTTCTTCAGCACCGCGCAACCGGCCGCGCTCGCGTATGCGTTCGACGTGGCCACCAGGTACGTTTTCGCATAGACAGGCTTCATCCCCGTGCGATAGCCCGACGACGCTTCAGGCAGCGACGGGTCGCCCGGCTGGTTCGAGCCCACCACGACCGTCGCGCCGCTGTTATCGACCGCGAGACAACTCGTCTCGGTGGAAGGTGGGGTCGCGCGGCCCGCCTCGTTCTCGACGTCGCCGCCGCAGGCGGTCAACAACGCAGCCGCGAGCAACGCGGACGCATACGGAAAAATCGCTGTTCTGTTCATTGTCTGCCGATGTGCTGGTCGTTGCGATGGATATCCTGTCGCCAGCGACCCCCTCGATGCGCGGGCGATGCGTTCGATAGTCCCACGAACGGAATTTTTTTCGCAATCGGGAAACGACGTCATGCAACCGGACGTTGTGTGCGCAACGTCACCGAACCGGCATGCGGTTCTATCTGCTGCATTGCAGCGCAGCGCATGGGCGTGTCGTGACGTCGTTACCTTTTCGCCCGGCGTCGCGTGCCGGCCGCCCGGCCATCGGGACGATTGCCGGCGTCGCCCCGTCCGGCTATAAAGCGGGGATGGATACGGATCGCTGGATTCACGACCCCGTCGGCGCGTTTCGCGCTTGGCAGGAAACCGCCGCGACCGGCGCCGGCCGCCGGCCGTTCGCGCCGCGTTCGATCGTCCAGCATGTCGCGATGTTCGAGCGATTCCTGCGTCACCTGAGCGCGCGGCACGTGTCGCTCGCGACGTTCGGGCCCGACCACGTCGCAGCCTTCCTCGCGGAGCTCGACCGTACCTGCGCGCCCGGCACGTCGACGCGCGTGCGCTATGCGAAGCTGATCGACCGGCTCGGCCGGCATCTGGTCGATGCCGGTGTGCGGACGATTCATCCGGCCGGCCGATCGACTCACGATCTCGCATGGCCGGACGGCGAGCCCGAGCCGTGCTACCTGCCGCCCGACGCCGACGCGGCGCTGCAGCACCACGTGCAGCCCCGAGCGGACGATACACTCGCCGACTGCCGGAATCGCGCCATCGTCGCGCTGCTGCTCGCGAGCGGCATCACGTCGGCCGAGATTCGCTCGGCGACAGGCGACGCACTCGATCTCGACGCGCGGCCAGCGGTGTTGTCGGTGCCGCGCGATCGCGCGCGGCCGGCGCGCCGGATCGCGCTCGCCGCGTTTGCGCTGGCGCCGCTCGCCGCCTGGCGTGCGCGTTCGGACGTGTCGCCGCCGATGCGGCTGTTTCCCGCGCCGCGCGGCGGCGCAATGAACGACATGTTCCTGCTGCTCGTCGTGCGCGATGCACTGAACGCGATCGGCTTTCACACGGCGGACATGAGCCCGCGCGTGCTGCGCAATACGTATGCGCGCCGCCAGTTGCTCGCCGGCCACGCGCATGCCGATGTCACGGCGATGCTCGGTCTCGCCAGCCTGCGAACGGTCACGCGCATTCGGCAAACGCTGCCGCCCGATGCGGCCGCGAATCGTGCGGCCCACGAGCGGTGATCGCGCGCCGCCGGCGCGAACCGCGTTCCCCCCGGTGCGCTATTCGCCCGGCTTCGGCTGCACCAGCCGCAGAATCCGCGTGTCGTACGGCGATTGCATCACTTCCGCGACGCGGATGTCGGACGCGGCCGGATGCAGCGGGTTCAGCAGGAAGTTATGGGCGTGCGGCACGACGACGCTCGGCACGCGCAGCAGCGCGCTCGGCTGCGTGGCCAACCACTCGGTGCCGGCGCTGCGGGTCCAGTCGACGTTCGTGCGCCAGTCGTCCGGCGCATCGCCTTCCACGATTTCGGCCACGTCCACCGAATCGGGCACCTCGATACGCAGCAATTGATATGCGCTCGGCAATTGCGCGACGGTGGCGATTTCGAAATGAACCAGCGTCTCGAGCAGCGCGAGCGCCGGATGCTCGGCGAGATACACGACGGGCTGCCCGGCGAAATGCCAGCGCCCGCCGGCCCGCAACCCGCCGATGCCTTTCAGGTCGGCGTAATTGCTGATCCGCCACAGCGTCGTCAAGCGAAGTACCCTTCGTCGATCTGCGTGAGGGCCTCTTCGACGAGCCGCGCGCCATGCTCGGTGCTCGCCATGTCGAGCGACGTGCGGCCGCCGAAGCGCTGGAGCCCGTTGCGCAGCCACGCCATCGCCTTGTCCTGGTCGCCGAACGTGGCCGCCGCCTGCGCGACGATGCGCGCGAGACGGATCGCCTTGTCCGACTCTTCTGGCGACAGGCGTTCGTGCGCCTGCCGACGATGACTCAGCGTGCGGCGCGGAATGATGAAGGCCAGCTCGTCCGATTTCAGCCCGTGCTCCGACAGCCGGTCGATCACCGATACGTCGACGCGCGCGCTCGCCAACTCGGCCAGATCGGCGCCCGACCGGACGCGGATCGCCAGCAGTTGCTCGAGAATCGTGAATTCGGCCTGACGCGGGTGCGCGACGCCCGACGGGTGAAATGCGATGGTGCTCATGACCTCCCTCCGGCAATTTGCCCCATCATTATAGGCGTTTTGCCGGCGAGAGGCGGATGGTTGAGGGAGGGTTTGCCCACCGGGGGCTGGCGGACCGGTTTTCGGCGGTACGCGAATCGGAGATTCGCCCCGGTGAGGAGGTGCAAAAATTCAGTATATAAAGTCCCTCTTCGTAATGATCTGAAGTTGTCACGTAACAATTTTCCAACGGTAATACGGGAGCCGAGGGCATCGGCTCTTTTCCCTGCTGCCCGCCGGGCAAACGACCACCGTCGGCTGATGCGCAGCCGAGTGTCGAGGCTCAGCCGGCCCATGCCGACGACCGGATCACGCTGCAGAAGTTGCCCGCATGGAAATGCGGATCCTTGTCCGCGAGCACGTCGGCCTTCACGTTGCCGAACGTCGTGCCGGGCTTGTGCTTGATGCCGTCGTAGAACGCCTGAATGATGTCTTCCTTGAAATGCGGCGTGCGTGGATGCGCGCGCACGACCGCTTCCCGCTCGATGTCGCTGTATTCCGGGTAAGCGAGGCCCAGTACGTCCATTTCGACGCCTGCCGTGACCAGCGCGACGACCGGATGCATGTGCTGCGGAATACCGGGCGTGGTGTGCAGCGCGATCGAGGTCCACACGACATCGATGTCCTGTTGCGAGATCCCCTTTGCCTTCAGAAAATCGCGGGCGGCATTGGCGCCGTCCACTTCGAAGCGCTCGCATGCGCTGCTGTGCCGGTGCGTCAGTCCCATGTCATGGAACATGCAGCCGCAATAGAGCAGCTCGGGGTCGTACTCGAGCCCGCGGCGCCGGCCCGCCAGCGCCGCGAAATAGAACACGCGGCTCGAGTGATGGAACAGCAGTTCGGATTGGGTATCGCGCACGAGTTCGGTGATCTCGCGCGTCAGTCGAGTATCGGGAAGGGTGATGCCGGCAACGTTCACAGTCATGATCGACCTCCGTGGAAAACATGCTCGATTGTCCGGGGACCGACAGGTGTCTCAAATAGGCTGAATGCGACGAATCCTGCCATTTCGCGCGACGAACGGACACGGTGCCGGCGCGGTGAAGAAAGCGTCCCTATACTGCTGCGCATCACGTTCGATACGACACGCAACCGATCATGCCGAAGGTCGTGGGTATTTTTGCCGTTCCTGGCGTTCAGCTGCTCGACGTCTCCGCGCCGCTCGACGTGTTCGCACAAGCGAACGTCGAATGCGGGAAGCCGTTCTATGCGCCGCGGATCATCGCGAGCGGGGCCGGTGCGATCCGCAGTTCATCCGGTGCACGATTGCTGCCCGACTGGATCGCCCCCGACATCCCCGAGCGCATCGACACGCTGCTGGTCGCCGGCGCGCCGAACGCCGGCCAGATCGCGCTGCGCACCGACGTCCTCGCGTGGTTGCGCGCGGCGGCCGTGCAGAGCAGACGCTATGGGTCGATCTGCACCGGGGCATTCATCCTCGCCGCCACCGGCCTGCTGAAAGGGCGTCACCTGACCACGCACTGGGCCTTCGCCGATGCACTCGGCGAAGCCTATCCGTCGCTCGTCATCGACGCCGACGCGCTGTACGTGCGCGACGGCAAGCTGCGCACCGGCGCCGGCGTCACGGCCGGGCTCGATCTCGCGCTCGCGCTGGTCGAGGAAGATCTCGGCCGCGAGATCGCGCGGCGCGTCGCCGCGCAACTGGTGATGTTTTTCAAGCGTCCGGGCGGGCAGCTCCAGTTCAGCCGCAAGGGCGAAGCGCGCCCCGCCGGACGTTCGGTGCTGCAGGAAGTCCAGCGCTGGGTCGCGGCCTACCCGGATCTCGAACATTCGGTGGCCGAGATGGCCAAACATGCAGGCATGAGCCCGCGCCATTTCGCGCGGCTGTTCCGCGCGGAAGTCGGCATGACACCAGCCGCGTGGGTCGAATCGACGCGCATCTCTGCTGCCCGCCAGTTGCTCGAGAACGGCCATGACACACCGAAGCAGGTCGCCGCGAAATGCGGCTTCGCAAACGTCGATACGCTCAGGCGAGCGTTCGCCCGGCACGTCGGCATCACGCCGGCCGAATATCGGAAACGGCAGGCGACCCAGGCTGCGTGAGGCAGAACGCGCGGCGCTGAATGAGTGGCGCCGACGGCCTCGCTCAAATATTTCGGAATACGATTCAATCGAGCGAGCCGCTTGTTCCGTGCCGATCGACCTCATCGCTCCTTCCCTCTGCTCCGACGCACCGGAAATCATCAGATGAAATGGCGGGCCTCGCGAATCGTTTACCCAGTTGCAATAATGATTCGCTGCAACGCGTATTTCCGACCGGGAACGCGATCGTTACGATGCAATCAATCGCTGAACGCAACGAGCGAAGCGCGAAATCAACAGAACCGGAGGTCACCATGAAGTCGTTCATCACCGCTGTCGTCGCCGCAACCGCGTTATCCGCGTCGTACGGCGCATTCGCCCAGTCGAACCCGGCAGGCCAGCTCACGCGTGCCCAGGTGCGTGCGGAACTCGTCCAGCTCGAACAAGCCGGCTACAAGCCCGAAGTCTCCGATCAGTATTACCCGCGTGCACTGCAGGCCGCGCAGGCCCGCGTGACGAACGCCGACGAAGCCGGCTACGGCGCGCAAGCAGCCGCCGGCGCGCGTGCCGGCCGCGCGATCGCGGCCAAGCAGGAAGAAGGCCGCAACTCGATCTACTTCGGTCAGTAAGCCGGATACCCGCCGACGTATTTCCGGCGTATTCCGGATACCCCCGTCGTACCCGCGACACCCCGCTCCCGTTCATCGGGGCGGGGTGTTCGTTTTCCGGTTGTCCGCTCCCTTCGCTGCTCGCGTGCCGCCCGGCGCCGTTCGCGCAAGCGTCCGGTGTTTGCGCATAGAATGGCCGCGTGGTCGGCGTCGGCCAGCACGAACGCGAGCGGTATCACGACGCGCGCTGGCCGGCCCGATGTCGCACTCGGCGCATTTTTCGAAAAGGAGCGGTTTCATGTCTCAAACATCCGGTTCCACGATCACGTTTCGCCGCCCGGACGGCCAGGAACTGCAGGGCTATCTCGCCACGCCGGCACGCACCGAAGGCGCGCCCGCGGTCGTCGTCATCCAGGAATGGTGGGGGCTGAACGACCAGATCCGCGGCGTCGCGGACCGTCTCGCGCGCTGCGGCTACTTCGCGCTCGTGCCCGACCTGTATCGCGGCAAGTCGACGGTCGAGGAGGAAGAAGCGCACCATCTGATGACCGGCCTCGATTTCGGCGATGCCGCGTCGCAGGACATTCCCGGCGCGGTCGCCTACCTGAAGACGCTGGCGCCGCGGGTCGCGGTGACGGGCTACTGCATGGGCGGCGCCCTCACGCTGCTGTCGCTGCAGTACGCCGACGCGGATGCCGGCGTCACGTGGTACGGCCTGCCGCCGCTCGACTACATCGATCCGGCCAAGCTCAAGGTGCCGCTGATGGGTCACTGGGCCACGCAGGATGCGTTCTTCACGATCGACCAGGTCGACGCGCTGGAAAAGAAGCTGACCGATGCGAAGGTCGGCTTCGAATTCCATCGCTATCTCGCGCACCATGCGTTCGCGAACGAAACGGCCGTCGGCCCCGGCCGCATCGCCGGCACGCAGTTCGATCCGGTGTGGTCGGAAACGGCGTGGGATCGCACGCTCACGTTCTTCGGCCGAACGCTCTGGACGAAGCACGCGTAACGTAATGCCGCTTCCCGCGCGGCGACGGTACAAAGGAAAACGCCACGGATTTTGCGTCCGTGGCGTTTTCGTTTTCACACCCCTTCGGATGGACCGACAGGCACGGCTTACCCGTTCGTCGCCGTTGCCGACGCAGGCGCTGGAGCCGCCGCCTTGTCGTAATCGACCGGCGCATCCGGCGCGCGCAGCGCTTCGCCTGCATGCTGGATCCACCCGCCGCCCAGTGCACGGTACAGGTCGACCAGGTTCGTCCAGCGCGCCAGGCGCGCGCTGATCAGCGACTGCTGCGCCGAGTACAGATCCGTCTGCGCGGTCAGCACCGACAGATAGCTGTCCACACCGTTCTTGTAACGCAGGTCCGACAGGTCGAAGCGACGCTGCTGCGCGTGCTCGTTGCGCTCCAATGCCGCGATCTGCTGATCGTACGTGCCGCGTGCGGCGAGCCCGTCCGACACTTCGCGGAATGCCGACTGGATCGCCTTCTCGTAGTTCGCGATCTCGATGCGCTTCTGCACGTGCGCGAGATCGAGATTCGCGATGTTCTGCCCGCCCTCGAAGATCGGCAGCGCGATGTTCGGCGCGAACGACCACGCCGCCGTGCCGGCCTTGAACAGGCCGCCCAGCGTCGGGCTCGCGGTGCCGAACGCGGCCGTCAGCGAGATCTTCGGGAAGAACGCCGCACGCGCCGCGCCGATGTTCGCGTTCGCGGCCAGCAGCGTCTGCTCGGCCTGCATCACGTCCGGACGACGCGTCAGCAGATCCGACGGCAGGCCGGCCGGCACGTCCGTCAGCAGGTTCTGCGCGTCGAGCGGCATGCCCGCCGGCAGGTCGTCCGGCAGCGGCTCGCCGATCAGCAGCACCAGCGCGTTCAGCGCCTGCGCGCGCGCACGTGCCTGCGCCTGCTGGTTCGCGAGCGCCGTCTCGACCACCGTCTGCGCCTGACGCAGCTCGAGCTCGGAGCCCGTGCCGTTGTCGAACTGCAGCTTGGTCAGGTCGTACGACGCCTGCGCGGTCTTCAGCGTGTCCTCGGTGACCTTCAGCAGATCATCGGTCGACAGCAGCGTCAGGTACTGATCCGCCACCTGCGACACCAGCGAGATCTCCGACGCCTGCCGCGCATACGCGGTCGACAGGTACTGCGCGAGCGCCTGGTCCTTCAGGCTTTGCACGCGGCCGAACAGGTCGAGCTCCCACGACGCCGACAATCCGACGTTGTAGGTGCGCGAAATCAGCGGCTGGCCCGTCTGCGAGACACCGGCCGGGAAACGCTGGATGGTGCCCGTGCCCGTACCGTCGAGCGTCGGGAACAGCCCCGCGCGCGTGATCTGGTACTGCGCACGCGCGGCCTCGATGTTCAGCACCGACACGCGCAGGTCGCGGTTGTTTTTCAGCGCGATCTCGATCAGCCGCTGCAGGCGCGGATCGACGAAGAACTCGCGCCAGCCGATGGCGGTCGCCGCCTGGCCGTTCGCGCTGCGCGCGCCGGCCGCGCCCG
>NZ_JBYQCG010000205.1:19611-24245 GCF_057837105.1 Burkholderia sp. APQ4-4ca
GAAACGCTGGATGGTGCCCGTGCCCGTACCGTCGAGCGTCGGGAACAGCCCCGCGCGCGTGATCTGGTACTGCGCACGCGCGGCCTCGATGTTCAGCACCGACACGCGCAGGTCGCGGTTGTTTTTCAGCGCGATCTCGATCAGCCGCTGCAGGCGCGGATCGACGAAGAACTCGCGCCAGCCGATGGCGGTCGCCGCCTGGCCGTTCGCGCTGCGCGCGCCGGCCGCGCCCGGCTGCGTCGCGTAGACGCCGCCGGCCGGGTACGCCTGCGCGACGGGTGCGTCGGGCCGCTTGTAATGCGGCGCCATCGTGCAGCCGGCGGCAAAGAGCGCGGCAGCCAGTGCGGCCGCGGTTGCAGTCAAAGCATGTTTTTGCATCGTTACCGCCCCTTCGAATCGTGTGCGTCGTCGTGACCGCGCTGCAGGTCGCCCTGCACGAGGCGCCACGCGTCGTCGACGTTTTCCGTTTCGCCGCTGAAGATCGCACGCACCCGCACGAAGAACATCGGGATCATGAAAATGGCGAGGAACGTCGCCGTGATCATCCCGCCGATCACACCCGTGCCGATCGCGTGCTGGCTCGCCGAGCCCGCACCGTTGCTGATCGCGAGCGGCAGCACGCCGAGCATGAACGCGAGCGACGTCATCAGGATCGGGCGCAGCCGCAGGCGTGCCGCCTCGATCGCCGCGCGCACCGGCCCCATGTTCCCGCCCGCCTGCAGTTCGCGTGCGAACTCGACGATCAGGATCGCGTTCTTCGCGGACAAGCCGACGGTCGTCAGCAGGCCGACCTGGAAGAACACGTCGTTCTCGAGGCCGCGCAGCATCGTCGCGAGCAGTGCGCCGACCACGCCGAGCGGCACGACCATGATCACCGAGAACGGAATCGACCAGCTTTCATACAGCGCCGCGAGACACAGGAACACGACGAGGATCGAGATCGCGTACAAGATCGGCGCCTGCGAACCGGACTGGATTTCCTGGAACGACAGGCCCGTCCACGAATAGCCGATGCCTTCCGGCAGCTTGCTCGCGAGCGCTTCCATCGCGGCCATCGCCTGGCCGGTCGACTTGCCCTCCGCGGCCTGCCCCTGGATCTCGATCGACGACACGCCGTTGTAACGCTCGAGCTTCGGCGATCCGTAGATCCAGTGGCCGCTCGAGAACGCGCTGAACGGCACCATCCCGCCGGCGCTGTTGCGCACGTACCAGATGTTCATGTCTTCCGGCGTCATCCGGAACGGCGCATCGGACTGTACGTACACCTTCTTGATCCGGCCGTCGGTATCGAGAAAGTTGTTCACGTACTGCGACGCCCATGCGATCGAAAACGTCTGGTCGATCGCCGCGGCCGTCACGCCGAGCGCGTTCGCCTTCTCGCGATCGATGTCGACCTTGTACTGCGGCGTATCGTTCAGGCCGTTCGGGCGTACCAGTGCGAGCGTCGGATCCTTCGCGGCCATCCCGAGCAACTGGCCGCGCGCGGCCATCAGCGCTTCGTGACCGAGACCCGCGTTGTCCGTCAGCTCGAAGTCGAAGCCGGCAGCGGTACCGAGTTCGGGAATCGACGGCGGGTTGAACGGAATCACCATCGCGTCCTTGTACGTCGAATAGTGCGCGAAAGTCCGGCCGATCAGCGCCTGCACCTTTTGATCCGAACGCTGGCGCTGCTCGTACGGTTTCAGCTTCACGAACACGAGGCCCGCGTTCTGGCCGCGGCCCGCGAAGCTGAAGCCGTTGACCGTGAACACCGAGTCGACCACGTCCTTCTCGGCGGTGGTCAGGTACGTGTTGATGTTGTCGAGCGTCTTGCCGGTCGTTTCCTGCGTGGAGCCGGACGGCGTCTGCACGATCATGAACATGTAGCCCTGGTCCTCGTCCGGCAGGAACGACTTCGGCAGCCGCGCGAACATCACGCCGACCGCGAGGAACACGGCCAGGTAGATCACGAGCCAGCGGCCCGAGCGGCGGATCACGTGATTCACGCCGCTCGTGTAGCGATCGCGGCTGCGATCGAACGTCCGGTTGAACCAGCCGAAGAAACCCTTCTTCTCTTCGTGATGCCCCTTCTCGATCGGCTTCAGGATCGTCGCGCACAGCGCGGGCGTCAGGATCAACGCGACGAGCACCGACAGCACCATCGCCGACACGATCGTCAGCGAGAACTGACGATAGATCGCGCCGACCGAGCCGCCGGAGAACGCGACCGGCACGAACACCGCCGACAGCACGAGCGCCACGCCGACGAGCGCGCCGGTGATCTGGCCCATCGCCTTGCGGGTCGCCTCCTTCGGCGACAGCCCCTCCTCCGCCATCACGCGCTCGACGTTCTCGACCACCACGATCGCATCGTCGACCAGCAGGCCGATCGCGAGCACGAGCCCGAACATCGACAGCGTGTTGATCGAGAAACCGACGATGCCCATGATCGCGAACGTGCCGAGCAGCACGACCGGCACCGCGATCGTCGGGATGATCGTCGCGCGCAGGTTCTGCAGGAACAGGTACATCACGAGGAACACGAGCACGATGCCCTCGATCAGCGTCTTGACCACTTCCTCGATCGACAGGCGCACGAACGGCGTCGTGTCGTACGGGTAGTGCACGACGAGGCCATGCGGGAAATACTTCGACAGCTCGTCGATCTTGGCCCGCAGCGCGCTCGCGGTCGCGAGCGCGTTCGCGCCGGTCGCGAGCTGGATGCCGAGGCCGGCCGTCGGCTGCCCCATGTACTTCGTGTCGAACGTGTAGTTTTCCGAACCGAGTGCCGTGCGGCCGACGTCCTTCAGGCGAACCTGCGAGCCGTCCTGGTTGACCTTCAGCAGGATGTTGCCGAACTGCTCGGGCGTGCGCAGCAGCGTCGATTCGGTGATCGTCGCCTGCAGCACGGTGCCCGGCTTCGCCGGCGTGCCGCCGATCTGGCCGCCCGCGATCTGGACGTTCTGCTGCGTGATCGCGGCCGTCACGTCGGTCGGCGTGAGGCTGTAGTTGGTCAGCTTGACGGGGTCGAGCCAGATCCGCATCGAGAACTGCGAACCGAGCAGCAGCGTCTGACCGACGCCGTTCACGCGGCTCAGCGGATCGAGCACATGCGAGGCCACGTAGTTCGTCAGGTCCTCCTTCGACATCCGGCCGTCCTCGGAGTTGAACGCGAACCACATCAGCCAGTTGCTGCTCGACTTCGTGACCTGCATGCCCAGTTGCTGCACGACCTGCGGCAGGTTCGGCGTCGCGAGCGACAGCTTGTTCTGCACCTGCACCTGTGCGACGTCCGGATTCGTGCCCGGCGAGAAGGTCAGCGTGATCGTCGCGTTGCCCGAATCGTCGCTTGTCGACGACATGTACAGGAAGTTGTCGAGACCGCTCATCTGCTGCTCGATCACCTGCGTCACCGTGTCTTCCACCGTCTTCGCGGAAGCGCCCGGGTAGTTCGCCTGGATCTGGATCGTCGGCGGTGCGATCGTCGGATACTGAGCGATCGGCATCTTGAAGATCGATGCGACGCCGGCCAGCATCAGCACGATCGCGATCACCCACGCAAAGATCGGGCGATCGATAAAGAACTTGGCCATGAAACGGACTCCCTGTTATTGCGCGCTCGACGCGGCGGCCGAACTCGCTGCGGCACTGGCCGCGGTAGTCGCCGACGCGGCGCTTGTCGGCGCGGCGCCTGCCGTGGTGGCGGAGGCGGCGTCCGGCGCCGGTGCGAGCTGCGAGGCGACGGTCTTCACCGTCGCGCCCGGGCGCACCTTGTCGACGCCTTGCACGATCACGTGATCGCCCGCTTGCAGACCGCCTTCGACGATCCAGTTCTGGCCTTGCATCCCGCTAGTCTTCAGCGGACGCGGCTCGACCTTGTTGCTGGCGTTCACCACCATCGCGATCGCCTGCCCCTTCTGGTCGTGCGTGACGCCGATCTGCGGCACCAGGAATGCGTTCTCGTTCACGCCTTCCTCGATCCGGGCGCGCACGAACATCCCCGGCAGCAGCACGCGGCCCGGGTTCGGGAACACCGCGCGGATCGTCACCGAGCCGGTGGTCTGATCCACCGTCACGTCCGAGAACTGCAGCTTGCCCGCTTCCGAATAGGTCTTGCCGTCTTCGAGGATCAGCGACACCTTCGCCGCGACCGGGCCGCTCGTCTTCAGACGGCCGCTCTGCACGTCCTGACGCAGCTTCAGCCCTTCGAGGCTCGACTGCGTGAGGTCCACGTACACCGGATCGAGCTGCTGCACCGTCGACATCAGCGTCGCCTGGCTCGCCTGCACGTACGCGCCCGGCGTCACCTGCGAGATGCCGACGCGCCCGCTGATCGGCGACACGACGTCCGTATAGCCGAGGTTGATCTGCGCGGTATCGACCGCCGCCTTGCCGGCCGCGACGTCCGCCGCGGCCTGCCCTTGCGTGGCGACCGCGTTGTCGTAGTCCTGCTTGCTGACCGCGTTCGCGGCGACCAGCACCTTGTAGCGCGCGACCAGCGCGTTCTGCGTGACGAGGTTCGCCTGCGCCTTCGCGAGCGTCGCCTTCGCGCTGTTCAGCGCCGCGACGTACGGCGCCGGATCGATCTTGTAGAGGCGCTGACCGGCCTTCACGTCGGTGCCTTCGGTGAATTCACGGCGCAGCACGATGCCGTC
>NZ_JBYQCG010000206.1:0-924 GCF_057837105.1 Burkholderia sp. APQ4-4ca
AGGTTACGCCGGCACCAGCGCGCATTATTGCGCGCGGGCTGCTCACGGAATCCGCGCTGGCGTGGATCATCACTGGCAAGTACCAGTACGGTATGCCACTGTATCGCCAAGCCACGCTGCTGCGTCGCTTCGGCGGCGACATCTCGTCGAACACGCTGGCCGCCAGCGTGGTGCGGGTAGGTCTGGCCACGCAGCCGGTGATCAACCTGATGCGCGACGCGCTGCTCGAATCGAACTTGATCTACGGCGACGAAACCACGTTCCAGGTGCTGAGGGAACCAGGACGAAGGCCGCAGGCGAAGAGTTACCTGTGGGCGCAGGTCAACGGCTCGGGGCCGCCCGTGCGGATGTTCTCCTACTCGCCCGGGCGCGGTGCTCAACATGCGCAGAAGCTGTATGCCGGTGTACAGCCCGGCACTGCGTTGATGACGGATGGCTACGAGCTCTATAACGGCATCGCCCATGATCACCAACTCGTGCATCTCGGATGCTGGGCGCACGTGCGCCGCGGCTTCATCAAGGCCGAAGAGTCGGTGCCGAAGGCCGCACGCTCGCCGGATCTGCTTACCACGCGCTTCGTCGTGCTGATCGGCAAGCTGTTCGCGGCCGAGGCGCGCAGCGCGAAGTGGAAGCCCGAACGTCGGCAGCGACTGCGCGCCCGGTACAGCGCCCGCGTGCTCGCCATCATCGAGCGCATGCTGGTCGAGCATCTGCCGGGTGTCGTGCCGTCGAGTCTGCTCGGCAAGGCATTGCAGTACATGAGCGGGCAGTGGTCAAAGCTGGTCCGATACGTCGGTAACGGCAACTGGCCGATCTCGAACAACCTGTGCGAGAACGCGATCCGGCCGTTCGTCGTCGGCCGCAAGGGCTGGCTGTTCTCCGATACGGTCGCCGGCGCGCAGGCCAGTGCCAACCTGTACTCCC
>NZ_JBYQCG010000207.1:0-1636 GCF_057837105.1 Burkholderia sp. APQ4-4ca
CACAGTGTTTGGAGCTGTTTTGCGCGTCGGTTATCCACACACCGCCGCCCGCGCTTCTGGTCACTTCGTTCCGACTATCCCGAGAATCTCGCCGGTTTCCGGCGCGATGACGTAGTGGAATGACTTCCCGATCCTGAAGTGCAGCCACGAACACGCCGGACGACATTTCGGATTCGTCGTGTCGGTCATCGTCAAAGGCTCAGGGTTCGAAATCGACCGTCATGTGCCGAGAAGAGAAATATGCGGCGATTGCCGAAATCACGGCTTGACGTGTGATGGCATCGATCGGCCGGTCATCGTGCGGCGGCGCCACGTACTTCATGGAGCCAACGTAGACGACGAATGCGGGACCGTCGTCCGAGACCGGCAGCAATGCTTCACCAGACACCCGGATTGGACGTTCGCCATCGGACAGGTCGATCGCACCACGCGACACCATCAAGACCTCGTACGTCATCGCTTTGCCTCGCGTGGTTCAATCGTTGAAGAACCGCTTCTCGTGGATGCCGGTGATTCTACAGACATGAAGGCCCGCGCATCGCGCGAGCGCTTCACAGCGTTCCGTTTCGGTTGTCCTCTCGCCGCACGAAGTGCATAGCCCGAGCGGATCACAGTCGACGGACTGTGCTTATCCAAAGGTGTTAACAGGGTAACCTCCGTAACGCACTGAATCTTCAACGCGAACCGAAATGCATAACCCTGGGTGCGCGACGTGAACAGCATCCGGGAGCACGGAACAACTTTTCGTCGATTCACAGCCGCGTCGACATATCCTCAATCGTTCCACTGTGAATCCAGAGACTTCCCGGACGGTTATCCAGAGGGCAATGTGGATAACACCACAGCACATCGACGCGTTTTGCTGTGATGCGAACAGATGAAGCCAACACGGCGGGCATCGCCACGCAACATCGATCGGGAACCCCGCGCGGCACGTTTCAAAGAATTTTCACGAAGGGGCTTGTGCTCCCCCAAAACCCTCTCTATAATTCGCGGCTTCTTAGGCTCGTAGCTCAGTTGGTTAGAGCACCACCTTGACATGGTGGGGGTCGTTGGTTCGAATCCAATCGAGCCTACCAACGAACAAAATGAAGGGGTCCGGCAGCACAATTTGCCTACAGGCAACGCGGCTCGCCAACATACAAACGCCACGCGGCAACATCGCGTGGCGTTTTTCTTTTCCGGCCCGAAACAACGCGTGAATCCCCGATACGTTGCGCGATACGCGCCCGGCATCGCATCGTCACCGGCAATCCGATTCGCCACACAACCGCCGCTGCACGGCGCGTAGAATCGTGTGCGCATCGACGCGGCACTTTCGCCCGTCACCCGACTTCCACCGCATCAAAACAACGACGCGCAATCCGCGCGACTGAGAGCACACGATCATGTCCGAGGTCACGACCGCCGCATCATCGGCGAGCAACGACGAAATCGCCGCTTACGTCGGCACGAAAGCCGCCTGGTTCGAACGGAAGTGGGCGATCGCCGAATCGCGCAGGAGCCGGCAGTCGTGGAACTGGGCCGCGTGCTTCCTCGGCCCGGTCTGGATGGCGTATCGATGCATGTACTGGCAGGCGGCCGCCGTGCTTGCCGCCACGCTGGGCATCACGCTGGTCGAGTTGCTGTACTTCCC
>NZ_JBYQCG010000208.1:0-1079 GCF_057837105.1 Burkholderia sp. APQ4-4ca
AGCATGGTGCGCAGGCGCTTGCGGTTGCGTTCGAGATTCGACGTCGCGTTCGCGAGGGCTGCGGTACGCGTCGCGCCGTGGCCGATGCGCATGCCCGATATCAGGTGCGTGACGACGCATTTTTCGGGGTGGCCGTCATGCAGGTGCGACTCGGTGTGAATGCCGAATGCGGCGCCGGCGTCGTTCGGGATGACGACGTGATCGCCGGCGACGGTGCGCAGGCCGGCCGTCGTGAGCAACTCGTAGCGGATGGTGGGTTCGAGGTTCATGCTTCACCCACGCGGCGGAACGGACCATGCCAGGGCCGCGATCAGGACGATCATCGCGACGACGCTGATCACGAAAGCGATCGCGCGGGCGTTTCGAACGTCGAACAGGCGCAGCACGTCGGCGGCCAGGTAGTAGATGCCGGTGAGGGAGAGGGAAAGCATCAGCAACACGCTGATGCCGAACACGTATGGCTTCATGGTGTGGTTCCAGGTGAGTGCGCCGGCGGCCGGCGCGGATGGGTCAGTCGAAGTCGTTCGCGGCGCGGCGTTTCCCGTCGACGGCCGGTAACTCGGGCGCGGTTTCTCGATCGCGCCATACGTTCGCCGTGCATTCGAAGGCGCGGCGGGCGGCCGGGCACAGGGCGTCGAAATTCCCGACCATGCGCAGGCGGCGCCACATCGCGCGCAGGTCGAGGTCGGTGAGGGGCGCGCGCATCGCGTCAGTGCATCCACTCGAGCACTGGCGTGCCGTGCGCAAGGTCCCACGACACGACGAAGCCCAAGGCACGTGCGGACGCGACGAACACGTCGGCGCGGACGTCGGCTGCGGAGATCTTCGTGAGGTAGGAGACGCGCTCGTCGTAGGACAGTGACTGGGCGAGTGCGGCGATCGGTGTGGTGATGAGCGTTTGCATACGGCCTCCAGGAAATTTCAGGCAAAAGGAGTCCCTCACGCCCGCAGAGCGGGCGCGATGGGTGTTCAGCGAAACAGCGGGTTAGGGCTTAGGCGTCGAGCAGCGGGAGCTGTCGCGAATCGGTCGGGAGCCGATCAACCTTGCCGATCGGCACGTACACGTGCGGATTCGGGTT
>NZ_JBYQCG010000209.1:0-1062 GCF_057837105.1 Burkholderia sp. APQ4-4ca
TGGAAACAGCGCGAACATCGAGTAATGCTGACGCCCGTCCGCCGCGCGTTCGCAGGCGCTTCGCAGGCGTTCGTGCAGCCCGGAAGCCCGTGTCAGCATCCGCAGATAGAACTCGTACGGGTCGAGGCCCGCGATGTCCTTGAGCGCCGCGTTCACATACAGTCCGCCGAGCCGCGGATTGATCTCGATGACGATCGGGCCGGTCGGCGACAGACGGAACTCGAGGTGCACGATCGCGTTGCGCAGGCCGATCGCTTCGAGACAATCGATCGCATACCGATTGATCTCGGCAATCGCGGGCGCCGGAAAGGACACCGGCGGCGAGATCAACAGGTTTTCCAGCACCGTGCCGCGCTTCTCCGTCAGGATCAGTTTTTCGTTGATCAGCACCGGATAAACCTGATCGTCGACGATCACACATTCGACGCTGCCTTCGACGCCGTCGATGTACTGTTCAAGCAGAATGCTCTTGCCCGGCTCATAGTGAATCGGGGCACCGTCACGGGTGTGGACGTCGTGCGGCATGCCGTAGTAGTCCGAAACCACTGCCTGATCATGTTGCGCGGTAAATCGCTGATAGTGATCGCGCAATTCGTTCCAGTCGCGACACTTGGCGGTAAAGGCCGAGCCCGCGCCGTAAGGCGGTTTCGCGATCAGCGGATAGCCCACTGTGTCGGCGGCTTCTCGCAATGCGTCGACATCGCTGCACATTGCGTGTCGAATCGACCGTACCCCCCGTTCCTCCAGCGCCGCACGCATCAGGAATTTGTTGTTGCAGGCGGCGACGGCCGCCGACGGAGAATGGACTCGGCCGGTTATCCGGCAAACGTCGGCGACCACCGCGCCCACCTCTCCATGGGCCGACGCCTGCCCCGCATAGCAAAAGACGGCCTTCACGTCATAGTGCGCGTCCAGACGCTCGAGCAATCTCAGCAGCGACTCGACGGAAAGCGAATCGAGCCACCACGTGTCGTCGCGCGCCCCGCCTGCATCGCCGTCCGTCGGCACGTGCCGGCGCACGACGGCCGTGAGGCACGCGAGACCCATCTTGCGAGCGACCTC
>NZ_JBYQCG010000210.1:0-3753 GCF_057837105.1 Burkholderia sp. APQ4-4ca
AGATCCGGATCGTTGAACAGCACACGCACCGGTATCGCGCGCAGCTTGCCGGAGGTGGCCTTGCGCAGCGTCTCGTTCAGCGGGTGCAGCATCCATTCACCGCGCTGCTGCACCTGGGTAGTGAGGGTGAACTGGTCGTCTTTTTCCGGGATGCGCTTGCCGTTCTTCTCGACAATGCGCCCAATGGAGATGCGCCCGACAACGGGCGGTGTGATGGCGAGACCTTTGAGCATGGTGGTCCTCAAAATAGAAAAAAGGGGGAAGGGAACTGCGAGCGTTGCCGACTATCGGGAAAAATGCGCTTCGAGCTTGGCGTGGATTTCCAGGGCGACGCCCTGCCAGGCGCGAGCACTGACCATTGGGTTGACTTGCAACTGATCGAGTGATGTTGTTGCAACGCGCTCCGCGTGCTGGCTGAGCGCATCCATCACGAACGCTTGCGCGAGCGCGCCGTATCGCGAGAACGTCATGATCTCCGTGAGACATTCGAGGTTGGTCATGGGGATTGGAATCAGGTGGAAACGAGAAAACGCCGGGAACCCGGCTTCGAGATGGCGTACTGCGTTTCGAACTCGGGGTGGTCGGCCAGCAGTCGCGCCAGATCGACGCCAGACGAATCCTTGCTGCGCTTGAACGACACGGCGCCGGTCTGGAATACGGCCCGGTTTGCGTCACCCATGGCCTGCTGGAGCGTTTGCTTGAACTGCGCTTCGAGCTGCTGGCGCGTCTCGATCTCGGGCCGTACCGCGACCAGATCGGCGAACACGGCCGACAGGCGATGGTCATCGCTGAAGTCGACCGTTTCGCCATTTCCCGGATACAGGTGCCGCAGCGCACGGTCGGCCGACTCCGTTCCGTCGGCGGGCGGAGGCGTATCGGTTTCCACGAACCGCCAGAAGCGTGCTTCGAGTTCGACCAGGCGCCCGATCAGCGCATCGTCGCGATCGATCCGATGCACTTCGAGCGCCTGACCACAGAGCAGCACGGCGACGTGCGCCGCCGTTTTACCGGTCACGGCCAACTGGTGCTGCACCTGGATCTGCACGTACTCGGGCACGCCTTCTCGCCAGAGCCGTGCGCCGAACTCGCCGGCCGTTTTACATTCCAGAATCTGTACGTCCGGAACGCCGACGATCTCGCGATCGATGTTCGCGAGCATGAACGGGATCGAGGGATGCCGCAGCACGGCGTTCACGCGTCGAACTCGGTTGCCAGTCTGCTTCGTGTACGACGCAGCAACGATCGGCTCCAGTAGCGTTCCCCAGTACGTCGGCGACGTCGTATCGTCCGGATCGGGGCGGGATAGGCCGTCGGCACGGCCGGTCTTGTCAAGCCACAATTCCAGTGCGCTCATGTATGGGTTGAGGCCGACCGCAGCAGCGGCATCCGACCCGCCGATGCCGGTTCGCCGCACGGCGAGCCAGTCATCGCGACTCAGCTCTTGCGTCTTGACGAGCTTCAGCGCGGGCTTACGTACACGGGTTGGTTCAGGGTGAGGTGTAGTCATGGTTTGCTCCGAAAACAAAAAAGCCCGGCAGAGCGAATCTGACCGGGCGAGAGGTGAGGGAATACGCAGGCTATTCGGAACCGATGCGGCGAATGGCGTCTTGCAAGGCGTCGTACGCAAACGTCACGAGCTTGGTGGACAGTCGTACCCTGGGGTTTGATTTGCAGGATCGTGGCGTAGCGTCCGCCGAACCGTAGCCCTGCACCGCGCGGAATTTGGATACGCATGTCCACTGCCAGGCGCTGGATGGGCTTGGTCATGCGACAAGCTTCATCGCCTCGTCCCAGGCTTTCTGCTTCAATGTCGCACCAGCCCCGAACCAGGCGGCGTCGAGCCGGTGGTCATCGCTGCGTGCACGGCGATGATGATCGACGTATTCGGTGACAGCGTTAAGCAGACCCCACGCAGTACCCGAAGCAGAAGCCAGGTCCGAGCCTTTACCGCGTCCGGTATATAGCTGACCGACTGCCTTGATGGCCCGTTCATTGACAGAGAGTGCTTCTCGATCGGTGCTGCCGGCCGTCGAGTAAGTAAGCACCCGCCGTAGGAACGCTTCGGCCGTGGAATCGGTAATCTTGCGCTCGGACAGGGCTTTGGTTCGCGCCATGAACGCATCCCATGACGACACAGCGATTCCGAGCTGGCGTTTGACGGAAGCCGCATCGAATTGCGAGCGGTGCGGCACCTTTACGACGCCAGTGCTGTCGCCCAACGCGATGGCGAGGGTGTTGTTACATACGACTCGTACGGACGTAAATTGCGCGGTCGTGGCAAGCGTGCCGTCGCACGCAGTGGCGAGCAGCAAATAGCCGCCGATCTTGTCCTTACCCTTGAGCGCGCCGGAATGCCCAGTTCTTGCGAGCGCCCAGAGCTTGCGGCCTTCCTTCAGCACGCCAGCCGTCTCGAGTTCGAAGCCGCCAATCTCGGTGAGATCGCGGTAGAACTCCAGAATCTCGCGGGGCTGCACCACTTGATAACGGGCGGATACGACGGACAGCGGCGCCTTGTTGTCCGAGCGATAGAGCACCTTCTGATCGGGAAATGTGTGGATCGCGCCGATACCTGCTGAGCCCGTCACGAAACGGACCTCGGACGACTCGATCGTCCAGTTCATGCCAGCGCGCTCGGCCCATACTTCGATCGGTTGTTGAGGGGCGAGCTTGTTGCCGAGACCGTGCCACGGCTCCTGGCCGACGTAGGCCATGGTTTGTACGAGATGCATCAAAAACTCCTGTTCGATAGAGATGGCATAGCGCCCGGCCGATGCCGGGCAAATTGGTTTGAATGAGAGGGAAGCGGAAGAGGCGGACGGCGAGAGCGACTGCCACGACTCCGGCGATCAGCGGTATTGCGCGCCGAAGGTATGACCGCACGACATGCACCGATAGTTGTCGAGAAGGCTGTCATCGAGTAAGCCGCCGACAGCGGAGCCCGCGACCGAGCCGGCTGCGCTGCCGAGCAATCCGGCGATGACGGCGCCCGTCAGGCCACCGAACACCACGCCGAGTGGACCACCAATGGCGCCGACGGATGCCCCGACCTCTGCACCGGACAGCGCCATGGCGACACCGCTCGTCGCGCCAGCGATGCTGCCGAGCGTGCTGCCAGTTTTGCGGCCGACGTTGAGCACATCGACTCGTGTAGAACCGCAGTGTTGGCAGTGACGTGTATTGCTGGACGACGCCAGTGCTTCCGTCGCCCACGATGGCGCATACGAGAAGTGATCCGGTTCGGTAATAGTTGTTGGTGATGGACGCGGCTCGGTCGACAACGATGATTGAAAGTCGAGCGATTCGCCGCGCGCTGGCGATTCAAAACGGCGTCGACACGATTCGGTTTCGACCGGCTCGCCATCGTCGGGAAACGGATCGGGCGAACGGTGAGTCAGATAGTCTGATGTCCTGGAGGACATCGGCTGCGTATGTCGGACAGCATGTAGTGCGTGATCGGGGTAGGGGGCTTGGGCCTCCCATTCGTCGATCGTTGGATCGAAAAGCTCGTAGTGGACGGGCGAGGTGACGGCGGCAGGTGTAGGCGACGTTGGGGTGGGAGCTGGAGTAGCGCGCCGTCTGAAAAACAGAGCGACGCCAGTACATACAAGAATAACGGCAGCGACATTACCAATCGCGAAGGCAAGAGTGGGATGCATAGAGAGTTCCTGAGCGAAGTGCGCCGATGCGGGAGTGCAGCGGCGGAGCGGCCATCGTGGGCGTGGGCCATGCTCGGGAAAGTGATATATGGATGAA
>NZ_JBYQCG010000210.1:3773-4092 GCF_057837105.1 Burkholderia sp. APQ4-4ca
AGACCTTTGAGCATGGTGGTCCTCAAAATAGAAAAAAGGGGGAAGGGAACTGCGAGCGTTGCCGACTATCGGGACAAATGCGCTTCGAGCTTGGCGTGGATTTCCAGGGCGACGCCCTGCCAGGCGCGAGCACTGACCATTGGGTTGACTTGCAACTGATCGAGTGATGTTGTTGCAACGCGCTCCGCGTGCTGGCTGAGCGCATCCATCACGAACGCTTGCGCGAGCGCGCCGTATCGCGAGAACGTCATGATCTCCGTGAGACATTCGAGGTTGGTCATGGGGATTGGAATCAGGTGGAAACGAGAAAACGCCGGGA
>NZ_JBYQCG010000210.1:4112-22754 GCF_057837105.1 Burkholderia sp. APQ4-4ca
GCGTCGACACGATTCGGTTTCGACCGGCTCGCCATCGTCGGGAAACGGATCGGGCGAACGGTGAGTCAGATAGTCTGATGTCCTGGAGGACATCGGCTGCGTATGTCGGACAGCATGTAGTGCGTGATCGGGGTAGGGGGCTTGGGCCTCCCATTCGTCGATCGTTGGATCGAAAAGCTCGTAGTGGACGGGCGAGGTGACGGCGGCAGGTGTAGGCGACGTTGGGGTGGGAGCTGGAGTAGCGCGCCGTCTGAAAAACAGAGCGACGCCAGTACATACAAGAATAACGGCAGCGACATTACCAATCGCGAAGGCAAGAGTGGGATGCATAGAGAGTTCCTGAGCGAAGTGCGCCGATGCGGGAGTGCAGCGGCGGAGCGGCCATCGTGGGCGTGGGCCATGCTCGGGAAAGTGATATATGGATGAATCTTTTTAGAATCGACCGCAGCGGTAGAACCAGGGGGCACACGAGTTCGTTCTTGAACCGGATGCTCGCGTAGATACATGCCATCGGGGATTCATTGCTTGATGGCCACACAAAGTAACGGAATGGCCGATAGCTTCGTGAAGGCGAAGCCGGACGCAGCGACTGCTCGACGTTATATTGCGACGGATAGATTCGTCGAGCGCGTTGGCATGTGACTGTCTGGCTTTGGAGGGAAGTACCGCCTCACGAAGTTGATCTTCGTTAGTTTTCTGAAAGCAGCGCCTTTATAAGGCGACGAGCGAGCGCGTTTTCCACCAACCTTTGCTATGCTCCAATATCGAAATCGAATCGGTATTTTATTTCCGTTTTCTTTCAAGAATTTTACATTAACATTATCGTCGAATTGTCTGAGAGCAATAGACGTGTTTCCCTAAACGGGGTTGTTGCATGGCATCGGACATGCTGGATAAGGTGCTGCGCGGCGGCTACGCGCAGTTCGATCGCATCGTGAAACTTGACACGCCGCTCGGCGATGACTGGCTCACGCCTCTGTACGTCAAGGTCAACGCGCGGCTTGGGCGCAATTTCGAGGTGACCATCGACGCCTCATCCGTCATGGGCGACAAAATCAAGCTCAACGCCCTGATGCTGCAACCCGTCACGCTCTGGATTCGCCAGACTGACGGTGGCTATCTGCCGATCCATGGCTATGTGCAGCGGGCTCGCCGCCTTGGAAATGATGGAACCGTTTCGTATTTTCAACTCCAGTTCTCTTCGTGGCTAAGCTTCCTCAAGCTCAGCAGCGATCGGCGCGATTGGCAGGAAGCCAGCGGCTGGCAGATTCTCACCGACGTATTCGACAAGCATCCGCAAGCCTCTGGCAACTATGGTCAGGAACTGCGCACGGCGATACGCTCATATTCGCACCGCGTACAGTGGGAAACCGACTGGAATTTCGTGCACCGAAGCCTCGAGGAAGTCGGTGTCTTTCCGCGCTTCGATTTCGCGAAGGACGGCAAGTCGCACAACGTCGTCATGATGGACGACCTCTATTTTGGGCCGTCGCTACCGAATTCGGAGATGAAGTTCAGCCACGCGGGTACCGACGAGGATTTCGACGGACTTACCCAGTTGAGCGAACAGCAGGACGCCCAAAGTGCGACGCTGACGCTCGGTACCGCCGACTACAAGCGACCTGACCTCGATAAACAGGCGAGCACGCCAGCGGCTGACCTTGATGAGTTACCGGGGCAGGGCGAAGAGTATCTCTATACCGGCTCGCAGACGTGGGCCGAATCTGATGCTGGACAACAACAGGCCCGCATCCGCACCGAGGAATGGGCTTCGCGAGCAAAACGCTATTTCGCGATCGGCAGCCCCCGCTATGTATTGCCCGGCTACTGGTTCAAGGTGTCAGGACATCCCCTCTTCGATGCATTGCCGGAAGAGGAACGCGAGCTTTCGATCATCGCGAGCGACTGGTTGATCCAAAATAACTTGCCCGGTATGGACGCGCTCACGCGATTTCCGCGCAGCCTGCGCAGCGAGATCGAACAGGTCAAGGCGGCCGGCACCGGTACGACCGTGAGCCACCGCGATGGCGGTATCGGATTTTTTCACGTCGAGATCGAAGCGCAACTTCGCAAGACGCCATTCCGCAGCCCGTTCGAGCATGAGAAGCCGGAAATGCATTTGCAGACGGCGATTGTCGTAACCGATAGTGATGAGGAAATCGTCACAGACGACGGCAATCGTGTGCGGGTCCGGACGTCGAACAGTCGAAAGGATCGCAATACGAAGTCCACGTCGTGGATTCGCGCGGCGATGCCGGACGCCGGCGCTAGGCGCGGCGGCTATTTCCCGTTGCGCAAAGATGACCAAGTGCTTCTAGGATTCGTAAATGGCGATTGCGACCGCCCGGTGATTATCTCGCGACTCCACGGGGGCGCGACGATGCCGGTATGGCATACACACGGCCTGCTGTCTGGCTTCCGCTCCCGCGAGTATGGTGGCGACGGCTTCAACCAGCTTGTCATGGACGATTCGAGCGGTCAAAACCGAGCTCAACTTTACTCGTCGAGCTACAGCTCTCACTTGCATTTGGGTTACCTGATTGAGCAGTCCGACAACACGCGCGGCTCGTTCGTTGGCAGTGGCTTCGATCTCAAGTCGGAGGCGCATGGAGCGATTCGGGCGGTGCAAGGCCTGTCGATCTCGACTCACCCGGCAGCGGTACAGCCAATGAACGTGTCGGCCGCGACCGATCAGCTCGCAGCTTCGGAGGCAGTATTCGAGACGGTCTCGCAGGCGAGCGAAACGAATCGGGCCGAAAGCCTGCAGGACGGCAGCGATGCGATGAAGGCCTTTACTGAGATGACGCAGGGCAACGTTCCGGGCGTCACCAAAGGTGGCCGCACGGCTGGCGGCGGAACGGGGAATGCCAGTGGCTTTGCGAAACCGGCGTTGCTGCTGTCGAGCCCGGCAGGTGTTGGCCTATCCAGCCAGCAATCGATTCACGTGTCGGCGAATCAACAGGTCAACTTGGTAGCGGGGAAGAATGTCAATCTCGCAGCCGGGAAGTCGCTGCTCGCGAGCGTGATGAGCAAGATCAGCCTGTACGCTCAAAACCTCGGGATCAAAATCTTCGCGACCAAAGGCCCTATCGAAATTCAGGCTCAGAACGATGCGTTGACGATGCTGGCGCAGCAGGACGTCAAGATCGAGAGTGCATCGGGACGGATGATTCTGCGCGCAGAAAAGGAACTGATTCTTAATGTCGGTGGATCGTATATCAAGATCACGCCTGACATGATCGAGAACGGGACGTCGGGCCAGATTCTCGAAAAATGCGCGTCGTGGGACAAGCCTGGGGCGTCGACCATGACGTTACGTGATCCGCTGAACGGCACGCCGATTTCGAAGCATGGTGGTTACGCGGACGATTTCTCTGGTTGATCGAGATGCCCCGTTCCTGAAGCACGATAACGACTTACAATTTCAATTGCCATGACGGATAAGCACCCTCCAAAAAAACAACCTCCGAAGACGCCTGAGCCGGACGCCAAGCCCGCGTACACGCCTCTTGCATGGAGCTATCCATTTTCGCCTGCTGCCAAGGAAGGTGCAGCGTCCGATGCCGCAGACCCCATGACCTACATGAAGGTGCTTGCGACTGCGGAGGATGGATTTTATCCACTGGGAGCTAGCGGCATCTGGCACGGCGGCATTCACTTCGGGCAGAAAACAGGTGAGGCCCTGAAACAGGACGAAGGCGTACGCGCCATCGCCACGGGCGAGGTTGTCGCTTACCGACTCGACAACGAATACCCCACGCTGACCTACCAGGACCAGCGTCATGCGTTGTACTCGCGGGGCTTTGTGCTGATCCGCCATACTTTGCAATTGCCACCCGCACCGAAAAAGACGGAACCAGCCCCCGCCCCCGCAAATGCACCAGCTGGATCACCCGCCTCAGGCGGCAATGCAACGCCTCCGGCACCGGTCCCGACACCAGCTCCCGCGTCCTCCGGTCCGCCACCCGGTGAAACGCTGACGTTCTTCAGTCTGTACATGCATACGCTCGACTGGAAAACGTATAAAGCCGCGCTCGATCAGCCCAAAACAGAGAGTGCGGACATCAAGGCGCCGCAACTCAAGCCTCTTCCGTACTGGGAAGCTGACCGCTCGTATCGAGCATTGAAACCGAACAAACAGGACCTTCCGAAACCGAAGCCGATCGATCCGAGTGCACCCGATGACGATTCGTCGCCGCAGCAACGAGGCGCAGATGAAGCGCTGCCGGAGCCTGTATCGGGTGTGCGGGTTCGCATTACTCCGAACGCCAAGCTCCTCGGTTTGCTACCCGAGGGCACGGAACTCACTGTGAATGAGGCCGATAACGGTGGACGCAAGGGCTGGGCAAAAATCGCGAAGATCATTAAAGGTGATCCGGTGGGCCCAGTCGTTGGTCAGCCGCCCGACGTGCAACTGAAGTGGGGTTACGTTTTCGTTTCGGAGCTCGAGCCGATTCCCCAGTCTGGCCCCGTCGATAAGGTGGTCGTGCTCAAGAAGCCGTACCCCGTCAAGGCGGGAGACGTTGTTGCGCATATCGGACAATACCAACGATACAGGGAAGCGAAGCCCACACCGCCGCTGCCCACCCGACCGTTGCTGCACCTCGAAGTTTTTGCGGGCCCCGATCTTCCAGCGTTCATTGCCAAGAGTCAGGCGCGCGCGAAGGAATTGTCGGCGGCAGATCCGAATATGGATAAGCCTTTTCTGGAAGTTCTGGCAGGTGCAAAACTCGTGACGAAAGCGCCTGATCCAGATTACACCCTTGACCAGACGGATTTGAAGCTCGTACCCGTCAGCGATCCGAAATCGCGGTGGGTCAAAGTACAGCCAAAGACCGTAAAAATTCCTACCGTGCAACCGGAGCCAACGGCTCCGGCTGGCAACGGGAAGAAGCACAAGGCAAAGCCAGCGAAACAGCCTGAACCAATCGAGACGCCGACCGGTATCCCATTCTGGATCGACAGCAGCCTAGGTCTTATCAATCAAATGACGAAGGCGCCTGTCAAGGGCTGGAAAGACTTTCCGCTGAAGGTTAGCCAAGCAGACGGGCTCCCGACGGACTTCCGGGTCATGTTTCGGGTGGTCGATCTCGATAAGCAGGGCCCGCAAAGCTTGGCACAAGAAGACAAGGACGCGAGCGGAAAAACGAAACGCTGGTGGAACGTGACGGTCGGCACGAAAGACGGTGGAACCCGTCAAGGCTGGGTGCGTGAACGCGACCATCCCAAAGTGCAGCTGTGTAGCCAGTGGGACTGGCCGGGATTCGAACTCGTCGACAACAGCTCGACCACGATGGTTGATATGTTCAAGCGTTACCTGTTCGTCGCTGAACTGGCCATGGGAGAGGATCAGGATAACTTCAAGCCGAGTGCTGATGCATTGGCCACTAGTGAGCTCATCCAGAAGCTCGAAAAAGCCATTGATGTCAATCACGATGGTAAGGTGACTGCCGCAGAATTGGCGGATGCGCAGAAGACGCCGTGGTTAGCCGAAGCGATTTCGCACATAGTCGTGAAAAGTGAAAGCGAATGGGGCGGCAATATGGGGAAGTGGGAGGACATCACGCCTCATATGAAGCTCGTGCCATGGAAATGGCAGAACGAGATGGAGCGGATCAAGAAGCTTCAGTGGTGGGAAGATGTTCAGTGTGTTGATTCGAAGATTCTTCCGAAAGAACCGAAACCATGGCATTTCCATCCGATTGGGCTGATTGGAAATTTCACATGTGAAGGCGGGGACTGCATTCCATTAATCGAAGCCCAAAAGATTGCGCTATTTATCACGGCGGGCTTTGAAAATGGAGATCCAAGTTTTGGAAAATGCGCAGATAATTTTGATGGCATGGGAATGTCTTTCGGATTGATTCAGTGGAATTTCGGCATGAATACACTGGGGCCGATTCTCAAAGAAATGCACGACGTCGACCCTCAGGCCTTTGAGGCCGCATTTGCCCCTGGTACAAATTACCAAACCATTTGGAGTGCCATAAATAGCGGCGACTCCGTCACCCAAAAAAACTGGGCAATCACGCAACAAAATAGCAACAAAGCCAACTGGCTGAAAACATTTAAAGAAATCGGTGACAACGAAAAATTTCAAGCGATTCAAATTCATGAGGCTGCAAAATATCACCAATACGTTTTGGGTTGCTTGAAATTTCTGCGCGGGCTTTGTTCTGATTTGATGGAATCAGTACAACTGGTTACTTACTGCGCCCTGTATGATTTGTGCGTTCAACAGGGTGATTTAAGTAAGGCCACACAGCAGATTCGGGAGCGCACAGCCACGGAAAAGCCTGAAACACAGATTGACTTATTAAAAATAGCAGTCCAAGAGAGAGCAAAGACAGCCAATCCCAGCTCCGTTTTTGACTGCACCAGTCGTCGCATGGGGATCATCCAACAAAAACCATATCCACATGCACCAGTCAAGCACGAAAAACCTAGGCCAAGAGATAACGTAAACTTCAAACTTCTTAATGGAAAGGCAGAAAGAAATGTTTGCGGATTGTAAAGTGATTTCGCTGAGGCTGCTACTTGCCATTGCCATAGCTGCCGGCGCTACAGATGTAATGGCCGCTGAAAAAGACGGTTCAGTTAAGTGTGGGCCCGGAGATGAATGCACAACGACCGTCACCAATGACACGATCGAAGCAAAAAGTCTGTGTCCAAATTCACCAATCCAAATGTCTTGGAACAAAAAAAGCGACTGGACGTTAGTGTCATGCTCATGTAATTGTTCCGAGCAAAACAACAATAACTGGTTTGTCAACCATGAGGGAATGGTGATTGGACTGGCGGCCGGACGTTATTTTCCACGTTCATTCTTCTCGCCAAATTTGAATCCAATGGTGCCTGATATTATGGCGTCACATTCGATGTGCAAGCCGGCAGATAAAAAGATGATCGGCCGCAGTGTATTTCTATTGCTAGATAAAAAGCCATCAAACGAAGAAAAAGATCCGTATTGTTACGATACTATCTATGTCGTTGATGAGGGTGGTGCCATTAATTTTATCGAGAACAATAAGGTTATCAAGAAAAATGACCGATCCTACTTCTCGAAGGTTGGGGGGGGTGAAAAAAATGACTTGATATCTCTAGTCAAAAAAATACCTCCTTCTTGGGAGATGGTGGCCGATCAAGCAAAGGCAAATGACTTTACTGTCGTCGCTGAACGTGCGTATTTGTATGACCAACCCTCCCCTCAAGGAATGGGGAAAGCATACCTAATAGCTGGAGACAAAGTAAAGACTCTCGGAGACCCCGAAGATGGATATGTTAAATTTCGGTATATAACCAAGAAAGGTGTGGTTATCGAGAAATGGTTGAAATGCGACGACATAAATTATTTTCATAAAAAAATTAACTCGCAAATTCATTTTATTATGAGTTAATTATGATGAACTTGATCCGTATCGGTGACGACACCGACCACGGTGGCAAAGTCGAAACAGGCTCCACGACCATGCGTTTCGATGGCCGCTATGTCGCCCGTAAGGGCGATCGCGTCTCGTGCCCCCAGCATCCCGATGTGTCGCCTAACCTCATAGAGGAAGGCGATCCGTCAATGACTGATGATGGCATTCCGATCGCACGGCACGGCCATCGCGCCACATGTGGCTGTCACCTGATATCGAGTCTCGTATGATCGGATCAAGACACTGTATTTGCTCGCCTGTGGCTGGCACCGACCCCTCAGCAACGGAAAAGTTCGCCGTGAAGTTGCCCCTGATCATCCTGTCGTGCGTGGTGATGTTGATGCTCTCGGACGGAGCGCGGGCTCAAGCCACCGATGGCACGGATCCGGATGCACCCATCGTGGCGAAATTCCATCACATCCGCCGGTACGAAATCGCGGAGGGCACTCCCATCGCTGTTGGCTTGGAAACGGGCGATCCCGGACTTGGCGGCATGATGATCGGCATCGTGTCGCTCAACGTCTATGACCGTTTTGGCAACGTTGCCATTCCGAAGGGAAGCAAGCTGATCGGACAAACGATCAGGCAGGTGAACGACCGCCGTGAGGTTCAGTGGAGCGGCTTGCAGCTGCCTGGCACAGCTACTTTGCAGTTTGATCCGCCGCTTGAGGGTTGTATGCCGGATGGTTCGGCCGGCATCACTGTCTCCGCTCTTCGACAGCCTGGCTACAGTGTCGCAGCCCTCGTGACAAAGGCTTTCATCGTTCCGCACTGAACGGATATCTGGTCGATCATTCCACGCAACAAGAAGGTGGGCTTTTGGGACGATTAGCCGTCAACTGGCGACGTTTCACGGTACGAGCGGCATAACGTGCCGAGGCAGAATCTCAGCGGGGAGTCGCATCGATACTTAGGACGGCAATATCGACTTCGAGTAGTGGCAAATGACTCTGGGGTGACCAAAGATCAGGTCATGTTCACTCGCGGGGAGATGGTTGTCCAAAGCGTGAGGAAACTGCCGCCAGAGAAGGTAAGAGAGCTTCTACGTCGATGGTATTTGGCCCGCGCCCGTGAAGTTTAGGATGCAGTGCTCAGCAACGTATTGGGGTACGTTAAAACGCGTGGATTTCAGGAGTCAAAGATTTCGGCTCGTGAAATGCGCAGTCGATGGGGAAGTGTTTCGCCGACGGGCCAGATGACGTTGAACTCGCGGCTTGTTCTGGCACCGCGCCTTTGCATTGAATACGTCATTGTCCATGAACTTTACCACTTGGTTCATGGGGACCATAGTAGCGAGTTTTTCGCGGTCCTCGAGCAGGTGATGCCGGACTGGAAGAAGCGCAAGCAACGATTGGAGGAAGCACGTCCGTGAGGAAAATCACGGCTTCCAATCTCTGAACCAAGCCGCGCAGGCCTGTGCGGGATATCGAGAAGAATGCGACAACTTCCGTGGGGCGTCATTCGGTATAGGTTGGTTACACAAATTATGCAACCAATCACATTTCGGCAACGTTGGGGGCACAATAGTGAATGGCCGGTCAGAGGATCGAGTTTGCCGATCGCATGAATGGAATGGCGACTCAGGGTTTCTGCTCCGGTCGCACGTCCCAGAGCGGCGGCCGATCCGGCAGGTGCTGAATATTCTCGAAGAAGGGAAGTTGATCGAGCGTCTCCGCGAGGAAGGAACCTTCGTGGTCGAACGACACACAGAACAACTGTGGTTTGAGATGCGAACTGATTGGTCGGAGCTACTTCAGTCGCCGCAAGAGGTAATTCAGCAATATATGAGTCATCGACCAACGCGCGTGTCACGTTGGGCGGAACTGCAACAGAATCGGAACCGTCTCGATGGCTTCTGGCGCGACCGAACTGCTTCGCCCTCTGGGGGCGCTGTGGCTAATCGAGTAACCCGAGTTTCGATGCGTAAGCTGCAGCTTGAAGTTTTGTTTTAAATCCGAGTTTTCGTCGCGCGTTGTGAAGATGGAAATTGATGGTGGATTCGGCGACACCAAGTATTCCCGCCAGCTCTACGGCTTTTTTGCCGTTGGCGCTCCACCGCAGTACTTCGATTTCACGCTGGGTGAGCGGTGTTCGGTTGGTACGTGGTTCCAAATTATCGATAATCTCCTGCGTACGCGATGTCACCACATCGGATAGGAGTAGGACATAGGGTTGCAAGGTCGACACTGCGCCGGAGTCGAGCAATGAGCCACCGCGGGCGAGCGACAGAACAGTATAGGCTCCCCCACGCGACCAACCCGATTGCGACAACCCAACCGAAAGCCCTGCCAGCTTAGCCTCCTCCCACAGTGCAGCCGATCGCGCGAAAAGATTGTCCGACCACGTTACCAATGTCCGTGGACGCGCGGCGAGTTTCAGGACAGGGTCTATCTTGCCATACTCCTTCTCCTGATAGCGCTCTTGCCATTGAACCGGGTAATTGTTCAGAACACGAATCTGTACTTTTCGATCCGGGATTGATTGACGAAAGACAAAAGAGAAAAACTCGAAGTCTATGAGTTTGATCAGTTCGATGATCCTATTTCTCAATGAGCGCTCGTCGTCGGCGCTCGAAATGTCGGTGGCAATTTTTTCCCACCACTGCTTCAAGTCGGTTTTCAACCTGAATCTCCAATCGATAGGTCCATTGGTTTGCGTCGCTTTTTGGGCGACATAAAAATGTCACACGACAGGAATCTACCATAAAAGCTATTTTTTTAAATTTCAATGCTCAGATGAGAATTATTTGTAACTTGCAAATAAATTAGAGTGCCCTTTCAAGATTATTCCGATGGCATAGAGAGGAAATTGTTACCGTCGTGAGGGTGGGTGTGGCAAATGTTACTTAATGGGCGTCGATGAAGTAAACCTAAAAAATCTTGCAGGAGTCTGATTCTCGCCTTGTGGATCTGCGTTCACTGATGAGATATCGTCCCTCCATCGAGTAAGTCAACGGCTCTGTCGTAGATTTCTGTTCGGCAGCTACATGGTATTGGTCCTCAAATTTCAAAGGTAATCAATAATGGAGTCGCACGTCCTACCTGACGCTCAATTCAGAAATACCCGCACGCAGGCGCTTAGAAATGCGTTGGAGCAAAAGCGATGTTTGCGCATCATGGAGGTGACAAGCCCACTTTCAGCCCTCGTGGTGGAGGCGAGCAAGGTTGCCGATGAGATGGGCCAGATGCTCGAGTATGATGGCTTCTGGTCCAGTTCCCTGACAGATTCGACTTCGCGAGGAAAACCCGATATTGAGATTCTCGATATTCGCAGTCGAATAAGCAATATCAGCGAGATCTTCGAGAGCACGCGCAAGCCGTTGATTATCGACGCAGATACCGGCGGAAAGCCGGAGCATTTCGAAATCAACGTGATTGCCCTGGAGAACGCCGGCGTCTCAGCGGCGATCATCGAGGATAAAGCGGGCTTGAAAAAGAACTCGTTACTTGGAAACCGTGTTGTGCAGATTCAAGAGAGCCCAGACGACTTTGGCGCGAAGATCGAACGCGCACGTAAGGCGCGGCGCAGCGATGATTTTATGATAATTGCCAGAATTGAGAGCTTGGTTCTCGAAAAGGGCATGCCGGATGCCTTGTCGCGGGCACGCACATATGTCGAGGCCGGTGCCGACGGCGTCATGATCCACAGCAAAAGCAAGGAGCCGGCCGAAGTGCTGGAGTTCGCCGCAAATTTCCGAGAGCAGGACAAACGGACGCCGCTCGTCTGTGTCCCAACGACCTACAACCGCATCAAATTCAGTGAACTGGAGCATGCTGGTTTCAACTTGGTCATTTACGCAAATCATCTGTTGCGCGCGGCCTATCCTGCAATGGTCAAGGCAGCGGCGGGAATCTTGAGTAGCGGCCGCTCTTACGAGATTGAGGATCAACTCTTTTCAATCGAGGAAATTCTACGCTTGATCCCGGGGACAGTCTGATTATGGCTTCTATTCTCCCCAATGCAGTCGAGGGCAGTGATTGCCCGCTCCCACGCGAAGAAGTGCTCGAGATTTCAGCCCCGCGAGTGGCTGACTACCGACGCGTCGTCGAGATCTTCAGCGCGCTAGGCGATTCATATTCCTGCGACCCTGACATGCCTGCCACCAAAGCTGTCTTCATGAATTATGTACGTGGCATCGGGAAGAGGGGTTACGTTGCGCGCGTGAATAATGTGGTGGTTGGCGTGATTCTATTTGAACTCTCGCCATTGCTTTCACGCGGCTACCTGCAGATTCGTCACGATGGGCTCGCCGTCGATTCGGGATTCCGAAAGCGAGGTATCGGCGTTGCACTGCTGCGAAAAGTATTAGCCCTCAGTCATACAGTGAACGCAACTAACGTGCTGATCAAAGCATCCGACCCCCGCGTTGTCGCTTTATATCGCGGACTGCCAGAGGTCAAGGAGAGGGGCGTTTACTTCTACTACACGCCGCCGAGGGAGGAAAGAAGAGATGTCGAAAGCGCTGCTCAGTGAGGCTCTTCTCGGGCGCGTTCCGGGGGCGGCACTGCCGCGCATTGTTGCGAGCCGCGGTCACGATCTGATTGATCAGACGGGATCGCGCTACCTCGACGCGATATCGGGCGCATATGCAGCGATTCTGGGTTACGACCTGACGTCGACCGTGGAAGTGATGACATCTGCTGCGGAGAAGTTGCCCTATGTGCACAACGCACGCTTCGACACGGACGAGAGCGCGGCCCTTGCGCGACGACTGTCGGATCTTGCCGGAGATTCGGGATACCACGTGTATTTTTCAGTGTCCGGTGCGGATGGCGTGGAGGCTGCCCTCCGAATTGCCGCTGCGGCGGGTCGAGTTCGCGCTGGCCGGTCAAGGACGGCACTTGCAAGCCTCGGATACAGTTACCACGGGTCGACAGGCTTCGCGCTTTCCGCGACGGGACATGCGGCTGCCCGTAGCGGTTATGCTGGGCATCTTAAGCCCGTGCACCAACTGGACCTGATGCGGTGGGTACGCAGCGAACGCGGTTACCAAGCCGATTGGAAACGGGATGAGGCCGACATTGAAGACTCCATCGGTGAACAGACCGGTGCTATCGTCCTGGAGCCGATGCTCGGGAACGCCGCCGGCTGCGTCGAAATTCCTGATCAAACTCTGTCGGCGATTGCCGCAGTCTGTGAACGCAACGACATCGTTCTTATAGCGGACGAGGTCAGCGTTGGCATGTGGCGGACGAGTGGAATATCGCTTTCTCTCTCGAAAGGAGTCCGACCTGACATCATCGTTCTAGGAAAGGCACTGACAGCCGGACTCTTCCCGCTCAGTGCCGTATTAGTGTCCCCGCGCATTGTCGCGAAGCTCACCGATGTGAATTTGCTTGGCCACACGCATGGTGCACATCCGGTGGGATGTGCAACCGCACTTCATGTTGTAAGCCAGGTAGCGGAACCTGCGTTTCAGCGCCACATGCTGCAGCTCGGAATCCATTTCGAGGAAAAACTTCGCGATCTTGGCCGGCAGTCGCGCGTCGTGGCAATACGTGGCAGAGGACTGATGTATTCGGTTTGTCTCGATTCGGCCCATGGCGGCAGCGCCAATCTGTACTCCGCATGTCTATCCCGAGGGCTGCTGGTCATGCCGGGTATGACCACCGCAGGTAACGGCGAGCAAGTCAGCGATCACGTCACGCTTGCTCCCGCCTTCAATATGCAGATCGAGGTTCTCGACGATGTGGTCGACCGTCTCGCCGATGCATTGCGTGAACTTTAAGATTAGGATCGGGAATCCACCCAATGAACAATATCGACTCATGCAGACTCTTGCATACTTCGACCGACGAGCTGACCTTGGAGACGGAAGTGGAGGGAATACGTTGTGTCGTCGCCGCCCATACACTGAGACATGCCTGCGTTTGCGATCAGTGTATTGATTCCCACTCCGGACAAAGACGAACCCATATTGGATCATGGCCGTCGGACGTGGAGATTGCCCGGGCTGAGATCCAGAACGGCTCGGAGCTGAAGGTGGTTTTCAAAAACGACGGACACCATGCTGTCGTACGGATTTCGGATCTCTTTGGTGAGACCCTGACCCCGCGTGAGATGGATCACCGGAGGTTTTGGGATGCGTCATTGACGACCGAGTCGGTGTCGATATCGTGGTTAAATCTGACGGATCCGTCGAAGCACTTCTCGCTGCTTGAACGTCTGGTTTGTTATGGCTTTGCCATCGTGAACGAATGCCCGGAGGCACCGGGCTTCATCACGCAGCTGGCGCGATACATTGGACGTATCAAGGAGAGCCGTGTCGGTCCAATATTCGACGTCAAGTTTGATCCGTCGCCATCCAACCTCGCGTTTACTGCTGACGACCTGTTCCTGCACACCGACAATCCCTATCGCGACCCAGTACCGGGCTGGCAAATTCTCCATTGCATTCGTAACGCCGCGCAAGGCGGAGAGTCATACGTCGCGGACGGCTTCGCAAGCGCCGCTTATCTGCACGATCATTATCCTGAGGATTACGAAATACTTACCAGAACCGTCGTTAAGTTTAAGTTTGAATCGCGTGATGCGTCGTTTATGAGTCGGCGGCCAGTCATCGCGTTGTCGGAGCAGGGCGAACCACTTCAAGTGTCCTTTAACGACCGCGCGATGCTACCGGTTGTGGGCCCTGCCAAGAATGTCGCCAGATTCTATCGAGCCTATCAGCGATATCGGTCGCTGTTGGCCGACCCGGCACGTCAAATTCGCTTCAAGCTCGCACCGGGACAGACATTTATCGTCGACAATCATCGCGTTTTGCACGCCCGCGCGGCATTCTCTTCGACGTCACCGCGGCATCTTCAGGGCGCGTATATCGATAGCGATTGGGTGGCAAGTAATTTCCGGGTGGCACGCGACACGCTGACAGGGAGGGGTTTGCATGCTTGATGCCGAATTGATTCTAAATACGTTGAAATCCGAAGGTGTCGATTTCTACACTGGAGTCCCGTGTTCGGGATTGACCCCGCTCATCAACGCGGCCATCAACCTTGGTGAGGAGCACTACGTGGCTGCGACTCAGGAAGGTGAGGCTATCGCGATTGCTTCGGGTGCCGTGCTGGCCGGCAGGGGTGCTGTGGTTTTGGCTCAAAATTCGGGCCTCGGCAACCTCGTCAATCCACTGACGTCGATGAATCTGCCTTCTGGCATCCCCGTTCTAATGTTCATTACTTGGCGTGGACAACCGGGCACCATTGACGAACCTCAGCATGGCTTGATGGGGCAGATCACGATCGATCTTCTCGCCCTGATGGGTATCGAGGCGGAAATTCTGTCGCTGGACCAACAGGTCGCGCAAGCACAGATAGCGAAAGCGGCAGCGTATATGCGGGAGCGCCGCGCGGTGAGAGCGCTGGTCGTTCCTGCAACTGCGTTCGTGGGCGTACCTCTGAACGGGCAAGTAAGGCGAACGCTGTTTCAAACATGTCATCGGGACCGTCGCCGCTACGGTTCCCCTCCGTCGCGCTTCGACGCGCTGACGGCGGTTCGCAAGGCGGCGTCGGCTGATACAGCGATTATTGCCACGACCGGGAAAACCGGCCGCGAGCTGTTCACGCTGGAGGATCGTGCCGAACATTTTTATTTGGTGGGCGCGATGGGGTCGGCCAGTGGTGTCGGGCTGGGAGTTGCGCTTAATCGCGAGCAACCGGTGATCGTTCTCGATGGCGATGGCGCTGCGTTGATGCGGCTCGGCACGTTCGCGACGATCGGCGCTTATCGTCCGGTCAACCTTTTTCATGTCGTTCTCGATAATGGTGTCCATGACTCTACGGGGGGACAGAAGACTGTCTCCGAAGCGATTTCTTTTTGCGGTGTCGCGAGTGCGTGCGGATACGCAACTTCGACCTTTGTCGATCATCTCGATGATCTGTCTACAACGCTTGATGAGCTGAACGCGCAGGCCGGACCGCACCTTGTCTGCGTGTCGATCAGCGCCGGCTCCATTGTGAACCTAGGAAGGCCGCACGTATCCCCGGCAGATGTTGCTTCGCGTTTCGGCGCCTTTCTGGCGAGAAAATCTAGCGAGACCAAACCTGTAGGAAAACTAAAAGTTTCGCAGGAGATCGCATGACCGACCCCGTCTGGCAAAACGGCCGCTTGATTGATATGCGGAACGCGCTAATTCCCGCCGACGCATCCGCGATCGGAACAGCGCGAGCCGTGTTCGACGGGTGTCGAATTTTCGTGCGCAAGCGTGAACGCAGGTCTGCAGCCTTCACCATCAATATGGTGCGCCACCTCGAACGGCTCCGCAGCAGTTGTGAAACGCTCGGCATCGCCTTGACATATACGGCGCGCGATCTAGCGCTCGCTGCGAGCGATGTGATTCAAGCACTCCGACCTGAGGACGATATGGGTTTGCGCTGGTTCGTTACAGAATTGGCACGGGGCGCGGAGCAGGCTCCGCCTATCGTGACCGTATTTGCGCGTCCGCTTGCCGGGTATACCAAACTCGAACCTTATCGAATCAATTTCGCGCGACATACGAGATGGGCTGGTCATGGCATCCCCCATACAGCAAAAACCATGTCTCACTATGCATCTGCACGAGCCGAGACGCTTGCCGCGAAGGCTGCCGGATTCGACGATTGTCTGTTCGTCAACCAATTCGGGAACGTTACGGAAAGCCCGCGCGCGAATTTCCTCTTCCTGAGCCCTGACGAAATTCATTCGCCACGGGTCGAAGACGGCACGCTTGCCGGTGTGACCCGGGAGTCGCTGCGTGAAGTGCTGCTGGCCAAGACCGCGTTGTGCTGGACCGAACGATCCATCGGCATCGGGCAACTCGCATCGTATTCGGGGGTCCTCATGCTTAGCTCGTCGCTTGGTGTGGTACCGGTGGAGCAGATCGGGCCTTACCGCTACGCGACGGCTGCAAGTCGGGCCGTCGCGCACGAATGGCAGCGTGCCCTGCAGGATCCCCGTCAAATCTTTCCGACGACAATCGATGAGTTCATTTACTGAACATTCAGTTCCCGACGAGGCGCACGGCTATCCCGTCATCGCCTCGGCAGTGAGCTACGCGCAATCGCTACATGTGGTCGTACCGTGCACTCTTGGGGGAGGGCAAAGCAGCCGTTTCTTGATCGCGCACGAATTGCCGTATTCGCTCGCCCTTCTGAAGACTGCCGCGCAATCCGTCGGGCTGACAGCGACGACGACGCTCGATGACATTATTTCGAAAATTGCCGCAGAGGTGACATGGCCTCGACACGATGCGAAAAAGGTCGAACTAGCCATTTCGCTCGACAATCTGTCCACCGAATTCAGCGGAGACGAGACCATCCTAGGAATCGCGCTTCAGAATATTGTCACTTGGCCACCCAGGAGCCAGCACCCGATACGCTATACCTTTTGCAGACATCCAATAGGTGTGAAATCGAATGAGATATTGACCTCATTGTCGAGCTACTTGGCACATTTACGTTATGCCCGAAGAGGGGGAGGCGGAATTGATGGAGACGTGTTGATCCACTTCGACAGCGATGGCTATCTTCTCGGTCCAGAAGATGGCGTGATGATCGCCGTGACCGGAAAAGGTGTCCACTGTTCTTCGGCATCGCGACCGGCACTCCAACAGGGTACGGCAAGGCGATTGGCGGCTTGCGGATTTCATATCCTCGAACGCTTGCTTCATCTTTCGGAACTCGTCACCGTGAACTGCATGGGGTGGGTTGGTTCGGACCTTTCGCTATTCGGCGCCGAATTATGCGCGAGAGAGTGGTCGCAGCGCTTTGATGCGCTTTTCGACGGGGTGCCAGAGGATCTGACGAGCATTCGCGTACAGGATGATACCTACGTTCCAATTAAGTAAGGATACTAGTCCATGACGAAACGAATTAGCACGGCATTTCTCGAAAAAAAGGCGTCCTGTATCAGGACGTCGCTGTTGAGAATGATCGGTGAGGCAGGCACTGGCCATCCTGGCAGTTCGCTGTCGTGCGTCGACATCTTGGTCTCGCTGTACTACGGAAATAGCGCTGTCAATCCGTCACATCCACTCGGGCAGCGCGACATGGTCGTTCTTTCGAAAGGCCATGCAGTACCCGCTCTGTACGCCATTTTGCTGGATCTCGGCATTCTGCGCCGACAACCAGGCGAAAGGTTGCGAGCCTATGGCAGTCGATTTCAGGGACATCCAGACAGCCGATTCACCGAGGGCATCGACCTTAGCACGGGTTCTTTGGGGCAGGGGCTATCGGTCGGACTTGGTTATGTACTCGGTTGTGAACTGAAAGGTTCTCCACGGCGAGCATTCGTGGTTCTCGGCGATGGAGAGTGTCAGGAAGGGCAGATATGGGAGGCGGCACTACTAGCGGCCGCGCATCATTCCCGCAACTTGTATGCGATCGTCGACTACAACAAGATTCAGCACGACGGCACAATTGACAGCATCGTCCCGCTCGAACCGTTCGCAGAAAAGTGGAAGGCATTCGGCTGGCGGGTACTCGAAGTGGATGGCCACAATTGCCATCAGATCGAAGCGGCACTATCAAGCCCGGATGACAGGAGACCTACGGCGATCATTGCGCACACGATCAAGGGCAAGGGCGTTGGGTACATGGAAGGCGACTGGCAATGGCATTCAGTGGCAGACGCCGACCGCATGAAGCGGGATTTCGCCAGGGAGACGGACGATGCGTGAAGCATTTTCGAGGGCGTTGATTGAGCTCGGTAGCGAACATGAGGATCTCGTTGTACTCGACGGCGATTGCTCCCATTCGACGCGGACTTATCGGTTTCAGCGTGCTTACCCAGATCGCTTTATCAACGCGGGAATCGCGGAACAAAACATGGTTGGCATGGCGGCCGGCATGGCTAAGGCCGGTTTGGTTCCGGTCGTATGTGGATTCGCTGCCATCATGATGCATCGCGCCGCGGAGCAACTGGTTCAATCGCTAGCTTACGCGAGTGCCAACGTGAAGATGATCGGCCACTACGCTGGCTTCACTGCGGCATCGGAAGGGGCCCCGCATCATTCGATTGCGGATCTCGCACTGGTGCGATCTATTCCCGGGATGACTATCCTGTGCCCCGTCGACGATGGCGATGTCGACGGCTGTCTACGGTATGCATTGAGCATTCATGGCCCTGTGTATCTGCGTCTCGCGCGCAATCCGGTGGCACAGCGACATGATGCGGAGTGGGTGCAGTGCAGTGGCTATCGGCGAAGCGGGCGGGAAGGATCAGTCGGCATTGTTTGTATCGGCGCGATGTC
>NZ_JBYQCG010000211.1:0-3099 GCF_057837105.1 Burkholderia sp. APQ4-4ca
CAACCGCAATTCCACGATACTCAGCCAGCACAACGGTCTGGGCCTTCGCGACTTGCGCGGAAACCTCAGCGACGACGGCTTGCTTGTCTTCTCTATTAAGCGGCACGGTTAGCCTCCAGAAACGATACGTTCGACGCGGCCGGTATGGCCGAAACCTCACGTACCTCGTTCAACAACGGCGTCCGACCTCGTTAGGAGTATTTCCACCTCATGCCGCGAATCGCTTCGCGGCATGCGGCTTCACCACTGCAAAACTTTTTCGGGTTCGCCATCTGCGTTGGCTTGAATTAAGGGATCGCCTGCCTGCTGCGCCCCACCAACGGTCTTTGATAACCGGTTGTTCGCCCTACTGCACGAACAACCGCCCAAAGCCCATGTAGGCCGCCTCGCGAATGAAGCGGCCCGAATGCTTGCTTACTGCGCTGCCAGCGTAGCCTGGTCGACACGCACGCCGACGCCCATCGTGCTCGACAGTGCGATCTTGCGCAGGTACACGCCCTTGCTCGTTGCCGGCTTCGCCTTCTGCAGCGCTTCGATCAGCGCCGACAGGTTCGAACGCAGCGCGGTCGGCTCGAACGATGCACGGCCGATGGTCGCATGGATGATACCGGCCTTGTCGACACGGAATTGCACCTGACCGGCCTTCGCGTTCTTGACGGCGGTTGCGACGTCCGGCGTGACCGTACCGACCTTCGGGTTCGGCATCAGGCCGCGCGGGCCGAGGATCTGGCCGAGCGTACCGACGATACGCATCGTGTCCGGCGAAGCGATCACGATGTCGAAGTCCATCTGGCCAGCCTTGATCTGCTCAGCCAGGTCTTCCATACCGACGATTTCCGCGCCTGCTGCACGTGCCTGCTCGGCCTTTTCGCCTTGCGCGAACACGGCAACGCGAACCGACTTGCCCGTACCTGCCGGCAGAACGACCGAACCACGAACGACCTGGTCCGACTTCTTCGCATCGATGCCGAGCTGGACTGCGACGTCGATCGACTCGTCGAACTTCGCGCTCGCGCATTCCTTCACGAGGCTCAGTGCGTCTTCGATCGCGTACAGCTTCTGACGATCGACCTTGGCGGCAAATGCCTGACGGCGCTTGGAGATCTTAGCCATTTACACGCCCTCCACAGTGATACCCATCGAGCGTGCGCTACCAGCGATGGTGCGAACGGCTGCGTCCAGATCAGCTGCCGTAAGGTCCGGCATCTTGGTCTTCGCGATTTCTTCGGCTTGAGCGCGCGTGATCGAACCGACCTTGTCGGTGTGCGGCTTGCTCGAGCCCTTGTCCACCTTCGCCGCCTTCTTGATCAGGACGGTTGCCGGCGGCGTCTTCATCACGAACGTGAAGCTCTTGTCAGCGAATGCCGTGATGACCACCGGCACCGGCAGACCCGGCTCCATGCCTTGAGTCTGCGCGTTGAACGCCTTGCAGAACTCCATGATGTTCAGGCCGCGCTGGCCCAGTGCCGGACCGACCGGCGGCGACGGGTTGGCTTTACCTGCAGGGATCTGCAGCTTGATAAAGCCGATAATCTTCTTTGCCATTTGAAACCTCATTGGAACGCCGGAGAAGGCGTTCGGTGAGTGATAACGCGCTTTCGCCGCTGGCTACTGACGCTCCTCAACGGCCATGACGCGGGCCGTAAGCGCGAAGGTGGGCAGCCGAGGCTGCCCACCGAATCGGGATCAAACTTTTTCGACCTGGCCGAACTCGAGTTCGACCGGGGTAGAGCGGCCAAAAATGGTGACCGACACACGCACGCGCGATTTTTCGTAGTTGACTTCTTCGACGGTGCCGTTGAAGTCCGTGAACGGGCCTTCCTTGACACGCACCATCTCGCCGACTTCGAACAGGGTCTTCGGGCGCGGTTTTTCGACGCCTTCCTGCATCTGCGACATGATCTTCTCGACTTCCTTCGGGGAAATCGGGGTCGGGCGGTTACGCGCACCGCCGACGAAACCGGTGACCTTCGCGGTGTTCTTCACGAGGTGCCACGTTTCGTCCGTCATTTCCATTTCCACCAGCACGTAGCCGGGGAAGAAACGACGCTCGGTCACAGCCTTGTGGCCGCCTTTGACTTCAACCACTTCTTCGGTCGGAACCAGGATCTGACCGAATTTGTCCTGCATGCCAGCACGTTCGATGCGCTCTTGAAGCGCGCGTTGCACGCTCTTCTCCATACCGGAGTAGGCGTGCACGACGTACCAACGCTTTCCGCTCGGGGATGCCGGAGTATCGCTCATATCATTTCCAACCCAGAATCGCCGAGAAAATCACCCATTCGATCGATTTGTCACTCAACCAGAGGAAAATCGCCATCACGAGCACGAAACCGAACACGACGAGTGTGGTTTGCGTTGCTTCCTTGCGGGTGGGCCATACGACCTTCCGGACTTCCTTGTACGAATCCTTGGCAAACGCGATGAGGCTCTTGCCAGGGGCGGACATCAGCCCGACGGCCACGCCGGCGATGATACCTACCGCCAATGCGGCACCGCGGACATACCACTGCTGATTGGCCAGCCAGAAGAAGCCCACGAATCCGGCCAACACCAGCAATACGCCCAGGGCCAGCATCAGCTTATCGCCGGAGGTATTTACAGTTTCGACGGATGGATTCGCCATAACACCTTAAAACAAATGCCACGTGGGACACGTGGCGATTTTTGGCAGGGGCAGAGGGAATCGAACCCCCAACCTTCGGTTTTGGAGACCGACGCTCTGCCAGTTGAGCTATACCCCTAAACCATGCTGGGGCCGGCTGATGCCAGCCCCAAAACTGTCGATCAACGAATAACTGGCTTACTCGATGATCTTGGCGACGACGCCGGCGCCGACCGTACGGCCGCCTTCGCGGATCGCGAAGCGCAGACCTTCTTCCATCGCGATCGGAGCGATCAGCTTCACCGTGATCGACACGTTGTCGCCCGGCATCACCATTTCCTTGTCCTTCGGCAGCTCGATCGAACCCGTCACGTCCGTCGTACGGAAGTAGAACTGCGGACGGTAGTTGTTGAAGAACGGCGTGTGACGGCCGCCTTCGTCCTTGCTCAGCACGTACACTTCAGCCGTGAAGTGCGTGTGCGGCGTGATCGAAC
>NZ_JBYQCG010000212.1:0-195188 GCF_057837105.1 Burkholderia sp. APQ4-4ca
ACATCGCATGCGGCATCAATGCTTCGCCCAGCGCGGTCAACTGCATCCCTTTGGTGTGACGCTCGAAAAGCGGCGCCCCGACGGACTCCTCGAGCCGCTTGATCGATCTGCTCAGCGCCGGCTGGGTCATGTTCAGCATGGCCGCGGCCCGTCCCAGGCTACCCGCGGACACGATCGTGGTGAACATCATCAGCTGCTGCAGATTGAAACTCATCGTGGCGGACCAGATTGAAAGGAGTGAAGGGGGCGAACGGGATTCCGGGCCGCCCGGCGCCTGCTAGGTGTCTTCCCTGCCAGGGACCGCGGCGCCCGCTCCTTGCGGCGACCGCCGAGCCCCGATGACGGCGAACAGCCTTGTCCGACAAGGCATCCGGGCGGAATGGGCCGCTCCGGCGATCCCACAGACTCATGCCTGAATGTAATGACTTTGAGCCTTTTTGGCAATTTTCAAACAAGGTGCCGAATCCCATACTGCGGCTCATCCCATCACCGCCAGCCTGAGTGGCGAACCGCAGAGGATTCGAGATGCAACGAAACACAAGTGGGCAGCCGACCGTTCGCGATGCCGTCGTGGACTTGATGCGGCGCCTCGAATTGACGTCCGTGTTTGCCAATCCCGGCTCGACCGAGCTACCGATGTTCCGCGACTTCCCTGAGGACTTCCGGTACGTGCTCGGGTTGCAGGAAGCAGTGGTGGTCGGTATGGCGGACGGGTATGCCCAAGCCACCGGCAATGCCGCGCTGGTCAACCTGCATTCGGCGGCCGGTGTCGGCAACGCGATGGGCAACATCTTCACGGCTTTCAAGAACCGGACGCCGCTGATCATCACGGCCGGCCAGCAGGCCCGTTCGATTCTGCCGTTCGATCCGTTTCTGTCGGCATCGCAAGCCACCGAGCTGCCGCGGCCCTATGTGAAGTGGAGCATCGAACCGGCTCGTGCCGCGGATGTTCCGCTGGCGCTCGCCCGGGCTTACCACGTGGCGATGCAGGAGCCGCGCGGCCCGGTGTTCGTGTCCGTTCCGGTCGACGACTGGGATCAGCCGGCCGAGTTCGTCGAGGCGACCCGGGTCAGCACCCGGTTCCGCCCCGATCCGGTACGGATCGCGGAGATCGGCGACGCGCTGGACGACTGCAAACGGCCGGCCATCGTCGTCGGCGCGGAACTCGATCGTGCCGATGCGTGGAGCGAGGCCATCCAGCTGGCCGAGCGCCACAACGCGCGGGTTTATGTTGCGCCGATGTCGTCACGCTGCAGCTTCCCTGAAGATCATCGGCTTTTCGCCGGCTTCCTGCCGGCGATGCGCGAAAAAATCGTTCGGATGCTGAACGGGCATGACCTGATCTTCGTCGTCGGCGCGCCGGCTTTTGCGTATCACGTCGAAGGCAGCGGCCCGCATGTGCCCGACGGCGCGGCGTTGTACCAGCTCATCGACGATCCGGCTACCGCTGCGTGGACCCCGGTCGGCACGTCGGTGGTGGCGAACATTCGCCTGGGGCTGGCGGACCTGCTCGCCCGTCCGGCGCCGCGAGGCAGGCCGCTGCCGGCGCCGCGCGAGGCGGTCGAGCGAGCCGAGCCCACGGCGGTGATGTCGGTCGCCTTTGCGTTGCAGACGCTGTCCGAGGTCCGCAACGCAGCCGATATCGTGGTCGAGGAGGCGCCCAGTTCGCGCCCCGTCATGCAACGTTATCTGCCGTTCACGCGCAGTCGGACGTTCTACACGATGGCAAGCGGCGGTCTGGGCTACGGCATGCCCGCCGCGGTGGGCGTGGCGTTGGCCAAACCCGGTAGCCGCGTGATCGGCCTCATCGGCGACGGCTCGACGATGTATTCGCCGCAAGCGATCTATAGCGCGGTCCTGCTCGATCTTCCGATCACATTCGTGATCCTCAATAACTCGCGCTACGCCGCCTTGCAGGAATTCGCGCCCGTGTTCGGCTTCGCCGCGTCGGAGCCGGTACAGGGCACCGACCTGCCAGGGCTGGATTTCGTTTCCTTGGCCAACGGCATGGGGTGCGAAGGCGTTCGAGTGAACGACGCGCTGTCGCTGAAGCCCGCGCTGGAAGACGCGTTGTCTTCGGGAAAAACACGCGTCGTCGAAATTGTCGTGGCCTGACCGCGAGTCGGTGATTCGGCAGGCCGGTTTTTCAATAATATTCCAGGAGACGGTAATGAATCAGGTAACGATGTTGATCAACGGCGAGCGTGCGATGGCTCGCGATGGCGCGACATTCGAGCGCCGCAACCCACTCGATGACACGGTTGCCTCGACGGCGCCGGCCGCGACCGTCGCCGATGCACAAGCGGCGGTGCATGCGGCGGCCGCCGCGTTTCCCGCATGGTCGGCGATGGGCCCCGGCGAACGACGCGCGCTACTGAATCGGGCCGCGGATGCGCTCGAAGAAAAAGGCGACGCTTTCGCGCTGGCCATGGCAACCGAAACGGGCGCGTCCCGCCTGTGGGCGAATTTCAATGTCAAGCTTGCGGCCGACGGGCTGCGTGAAGCGGCTGCGATGACCACGCAGATTTCGGGCGAGGTGACTCCGTCGGACGTGCCGGGCAGTCTCGCGCTCGGCGTGAGGCAGGCCGCCGGCGTCGTGCTCGGCATCGCACCGTGGAACGCGCCCGTCATCCTCGGCGTGCGTGCCATCGCGTTGCCGCTGGCGTGCGGCAATACCGTCGTGCTCAAAGGCTCCGAAACCTGCCCCGCGACCCACGGCCTCATCATCGAGTCGTTGCAGGACGCCGGACTGCCGCGCGGTGTCGTGAACTTCGTCACGAACGCGCCAGCGAATGCGGGCGACATCGTCGAAGCGATCATTGCCGAACCGGCGGTCAGACGGGTGAACTTCACGGGTTCGACGCGCGTCGGCCGCATCGTCGCGACCCGGTGCGCGAAATATCTGAAGCCTTCGGTCCTCGAACTCGGCGGAAAGGCGCCGTTTCTGGTGCTCCACGATGCCGATATCGACGCTGCCGTTCAAGGCGCGGCATTCGGGGCATTCGCCAATTCCGGCCAGATCTGCATGTCGACCGAACGCATCGTCGTCGACACGAAGATCGCCGATGAATTCGTCGCGCGACTGGCGCAAAAGGCCCGGAGCCTGCCGCTTGGCGATCCGAGAAAGGGGCCGACCGTGCTCGGCTCCGTCGTGGACATGGCGACCGTCAGGAGATGCAACGACCTGATCGACGACGCGCTGGCGAAAGGCGCGACTCTGGTATGCGGAGGGAAAGCCGAGACCACGCTCATGCCGGCCACGTTGCTCGATCACGTGACGGCGGACATGCAGATCTACCGGGAGGAATCGTTCGGGCCCGTCAAGGCGATCGTTCGTGTCAATGGCGACGAAGAGGCCGTCGCATGTGCAAACAACAACGAATATGGTCTGTCGGCGGCAGTCTTCAGCCGTGACGTCGCGCGGGCGTTGACGGTAGCGAAGCGTATCGAGTCCGGGCTTTGCCACGTCAATGGCCCGACGGTTCACGACGAGGCGCAAATGCCGTTTGGCGGGATGAAGTCCAGTGGTTTCGGGCATTTCGGCGGCAAGGCAGGAGTCGCGGAATTTACCGATTTGCGCTGGATCACCGTGCAAACGACGCCTCGTCACTATCCGTTCTGATCGTTGCCGCGGCCAGCGCGCGTGTTTCGCCGTGGAAGCGATGAGCTTCCTGACGGTGGGCGCGAACAAAATAACAACCCTATATCGTTGGAAAGCCTTCGCTCCCGGAACGACGAGCGATCGGCTCAAGGAGACTGCAATGCCTGTCGTCAATGCCGAGTCGTCGCTCGATCGCACGCGGTTCGATTTTGATCATCACGTTGGAAGGCGGATTAATCAGGACTGCAATTTTGAATTCGCCAATCCGGCCGGGGGAGCAAAATGAACGATCGAAATCCCGGTTTTCCGACCGTAGACATCGGCCGCACGCTTGATGATGGACCGTTCTCGGCGTTCCAGCGAATGGTTGTCCTGCTCGCCGCGCTCGCGATCGTGATGGATGGATTCGATGGGCAACTCATCGGATTCGCCATTCCCGGCCTGATCAAGGAATGGGGCATCACGCGCAACGCATTTGCACCCGCCGTTGCTGCGGGCCTCGTCGGCATGGGGATAGGCAGCGCATTCGCCGGGCTGTTTGCGGACAGGTTCGGTCGGCGCTGGGCAATCATCGGGAGCGTGCTGGTATTCGGCCTGGCGACGAGTTCGATCGCGCTATCGCCGGACGTCATGACCATTGCGATCCTGCGTTTCTTCGCGGGACTGGGTATCGGCGGCGCACTGCCGAGCGCGACGACCATGACGGCGGAATTTACGCCTGCTCGCCGACGAACGCTCGCCGTGACCGCAACCATCGTTTGCGTACCGCTGGGGGGCATGCTTGCCGGGTTGTTCGCGAGCGTCGTGCTGCCTCATTATGGCTGGCGCGGCCTCTTTCTGATTGGCGGCACGCTTCCCGTCGCGCTGGCGTTCCTGCTGTATTTCGTCATGCCGGAATCGCCACGTTATCTGGCCCGCCATCACGAACGTTGGAACGAACTGCGCCACCTGCTGACCCGCATGTCCCGCTCGATTCGGCCGGACGCCGTGTTCGCCGATCAGAAGGAGCAGAAGGCTGGGCAGCGTCCAGGCTTTCGTGCGCTGTTCGCCGACCATCAGGGCCGAGACACGCTTGCAATCTGGGTCGCTTTCTTCATGAACCTGGTTGCGGTCTACAGCGCATTCAGCTGGCTGCCGACGATGCTTGCAGGCGAGGGGCTCAGCCCTTCGGTGGCGGGTTCGGGTCTTACCGCCTACAACCTCGGCGGCGTACTCGGCGCAATGGGTTGCGCGGTGGCGATCGGTCGGTTCGGGTCGCGCCGGCCTTTGCTCGTGTGCTGCCTGATGGCAGCCGCGAGCGCGCTTTTGCTGCGCGGTCTCGACGTTTCCGCCCACACGATGCTGCTCGTGTTCGGCATCGGTTTGCACGGCCTCTTCGTCAACGCGGTCCAGTCGACCATGTATGCCCTTTGCGCGTACGTCTATCCGACCGAGATTCGCGCGACCGGGACCGCGTCCGCGCTCGCGTTTGGACGGCTCGGCGCGATTCTCAGCGCGTTCGCGGGGGCCTTCGTGATCACGCAGGGCGGAGCGTCTGCGTACCTGGGCATGCTGGGTGCCGCGATGGCGATGGTCTTTATCTGCCTGATGATCGTGCGTCGCCATATTCCGCCGATCAAGAGCGCCTGAGCTCGGTCTCCAGGCCGACTGAGGCGAGCGAAACCGGACGGCGGCGAGCCTCGGGCTTTTCGCATCACGATTCAATCTTCGAAGGGGCTGACACGGTGCGAAAAGCGCTTCGCGTTTTCGTGGCATCCGCAAAGGCTGATTTCTCGGCTCGCCTGATCGAGCGGTCGGCACACGTCGGCGGATGCGAGTACACGGCAACTTTCGATGTGGCAGCCTCAAAGGTCGCGGGCATGCGGTGAATAAAGGAATCGCGGCGCATGCCGATAATAGGAAAAGAGAGTAAGACCGTACCTGCAGAACGAGTGACGCAGTCGGGCGGAAGGCATCCGGGCGGCTGTATTTCGGTCGCGCAGGCTGACGGCGACGGTCAAGGCGAATAACCGGAAAACGACATGGCAAATTTCAGCGTCTGGCACTGGATTATCCTGATCCTCCTGCCGATCATCTATCTCGTTCCCGCCGCTCGCATTCTCCGAAAAGCGGGCTTCTCGGGCTGGCTTTGCTTGCTGTTGTTGGTGCCGGTGATCAATCTGGTGATGTACTGGGTCTTTTCCTTCGTCCGCTGGCCGGTTGAAGGCACCGCTACCCGCACCGGTGCATAGCGATAAGAAAAGAACAAAAATGCCAGCTACCGTCTCGGGTTGCCAACAATGAACGATGACATCGGGAACGGAACGAAGGCTGCGACGCGTCCCGCGATCGTTACGGGGCTGGCATATTTGTTCCTGACCTTCACGATGACCCTGCTTCGCGCGTATGACGCCGCGGCCCCCATTGGCAAGATTCCGCTCGACCCCGGCAGCGTGTTTCCCGTCTCGGTGCAATGGAGGTGGCACTGGATCCAGATTCCTCTGACCGTGGTTGTCGCGGTCGGGCTGTTCCGTGGTTGGCGCTGGGCAAGATGGCTCGCGCTGGCGGTGCTCGTAGTCGCTGGCGCAATATCGGCTCCCCTACGGGACGTGCGGGCAGCGCCATCATATGTGTTCGTGCTGGCATTGAATCTCGTCATCTGCGCGCTGCTCTTCTTCGCACCCAGCGCGAAGGTCTATTTCTCACGTTCGACCCGGCTCCCTCGAATATTCACGACGCGAGGAGCGATTAGTACCGGTCTGCTCGTTTTTGCGGTTTTTACGGCCCATAGCATCGGCTTTGCCGCATTGAAGAAACCGGACGCGGCGGCCATGTGGGGAAGCTCCGCGCTCTTTCTGCTACCCGCCCTGGTGTTCAGCGCCATTACCTGCTGGGACCTGCGGCGTTCTGTCCGTGAGATCGCGGCCGCATTGTTGGCCGTGACCGTCGCCCTGATAAGTGTGCAGGTCAAAGTCTTCATCGCCGGACGTGCGTGGCCCACGGGTGCTACGCTCCAGTCAGGCTTGTTTCAGAGCATGCTGCTGACAATCGTCTTGGGTATCAGCGGACTTACGTTCGCGGCATGGGCCGTACGCGCTCGAACGACTGCCGCTCGATGAGCGGCTCATTCACTTTCGAACAGCTACTTCGATAGGGCAGGGCGGAGGGCGACTTATCGCTGCGGCACGATTGCCGTTGACTCAGGTTCGCTGGAGGCGGCCGTTCGCATGCCGCCGGACCCAGCGTTGTCGCGTGCTTGATCAGTGCATGCCGTTAACTCGCAGTACGTCCCGCGCAGCGCGAACGACCGCATCTACCGTGATGTCGAATTTCTCGTACACGTCGTTGATTTTTCCGGACTCGCCGAAGCTGTGCATGCCGACGAATCGGCCTTTCGGACCGATGTATCGCTCCCATCCCAGTTCGACGGCGGCCTCGACCGCGACTCTCGCAGGAGACGCACCCAGCACGGCCTCCTGGTAATCGCGTGGCTGCTCCTCGAAGAGCAGGCGGCACGGCATCGATACAACGGTCGTCGGCACACCTTCCTTCTGCAGGATGTCGCGAGCCTGGACAGCGAGGTGAACCTCCGAGCCTGTCGCGAGCAGCGTGAGTCGGCGCGGCCCACCCTCGGCCTTCCGCAAAATGTAGGCACCCCGCGCCGACTCGTTTTCGTTGCCGGGTTCGTTGCGCAGCAGCGGGACCGGCTGTCGCGACAATGCGAGGAGCGCAGCCCTGCGGGGCTGTTCGAGAATCAGTTCCCAGCACTCTGCCGCTTCGATTGGATCGGCCGGCCGATAGACGGCGAGCTGGGGAATCGCCCGAAGTGCCGCGAGATGTTCGACGGGCTGATGAGTCGGGCCATCTTCTCCGAGGCCGATCGAATCGTGCGTCATCACGAAGATGGATCGCACCCGCATCATTGCGCTCAACCGGATCGCCGGGCGACAGTAGTCCGAAAAACAAAGGAAGGTGCCGCCGTACGGAATCAGGCCGCCATGAAGGGCGATGCCGTTCATCGCGGCGGCCATCCCATGTTCGCGGACGCCGTAGTGGAGGTACGAACCTTTGAACTGTCCCGGCTCGATCGCGATTTGATGCTTCGTCTTCGTATTGTTGGACACCGTGAGGTCCGCCGAGCCGCCGAGCAATTCCGGAATCGCGTCGACGAGACGATCAAGCACTTCACCGCTGGCCTTGCGGGTGGCCATTTCACGACCACTGGCAATAAAAGCCTGCCGTGCCGCGGCAATTGCCTGCTTCCAGTCATCCGGAAGCTTGCCCGCATTGCGCCGCTCGAATTCGGTACGCAGTGCCAGCGGCGCCCGGCTGACGCGCTCTTCCCACGCGAGTCTTGCATTGCGGCCGCGCGCCCCGATCTCCGGCCATGCTTTCAGCAGGTCGTCCGGGATTTCGAACGGCGGCGAATGCCAGTCGAGGGTCTGTCGTGCGCCCGCGATTTCATCCTCGCCCGGCGCGTCGCTATGCGCGCGCTCGGTCCCGGCCTTCGTCGGAAAGCCGAACCCGATGATCGTCCTGCATGCGATCAAGGTCGGTCTGTCATTCGTCGTTCGAGCGGTCTCGATGGCATGCCGTATCGCATCCGTGTCATGACCGTCGATTTCCAGGACGCGCCATCCGGCCGAGTGAAAGCGCTCGATCTCGTTGTCCGAGACCGCGAGCTTGGTGGCGCCGTCGATAGAGATTGAATTGTTGTCCCAAAACGCGATCAGTCTGCCCAGCCTGAGGTGGCCGGCCAAGGAAATGGCCTCGTGGCTGATGCCTTCCATCAGGCAACCGTCACCGAGAAATACGTAGGTGTAGTGATCGACAAGATCATCGCCGAAGCGCGCATTCATGATGCGCTCAGCCAACGCCATGCCGACGGATTCCGCGATGCCTTGTCCGAGGGGGCCGGTCGTCAGTTCGATTCCCTCGGCGTGCGAGTACTCCGGATGGCCGGGCGTCTTGCTGCCGACTTGCCGGAACCGCTTGAGCTCGTCCAGCGTCATGTCGGAATAGCCCGTCAGATAGAGGAGGCTGTAGAGGAGCATCGACGCGTGTCCGTTGGAAAGTACCAACCGGTCTCGATCGATCCAGTGGGGCGCGGATGCATCGAATTGCATGAACTCCTTGAACAGGACCGTCGCGACGTCGGCCAAGCCCATTGGCGCACCGGGATGACCGCTGTTGGCTTTCTGTACGGCATCCATTGAAAGGAAGCGAATGCAGTTCGCTAGCGCGCGAAGATGGGGATCGCGTGGGGACGGCACGGCCTTGGGAGCCGCCCGGGAATTTGCGGTGGGATCGCTCATCGGTTCTCCTGTGTCAGGTCGGAAAGATGAGGCCGCGGCGCAATATCCATACCTTCTTCGGCGCGACCGTCACGTCCGGTGACGTCGGGTGATGACCGTCAATCGAGGCCGATGGCGCGGCCGCCGTCGAGGAAATCCGCTGGATCGTCGCCGATTCGCCCGGTCATGGGCATCGCCCGGTGGGGTGCGTGGCGCAATGAAGGCATTGCTGCCGGACAAGTGCCGTTCAACGCGAAGCGCATCCAACGCATCAGACGCTCTCGTGGCCCGCTGATGCATATCGTCCGGCTTCGCCTCGGCCGTCCGTCACGCGACGGTCGACATCGTATTGCTCGACCCGCGCCGTACAGGGCGGCCGCGGCCGCCGAAACTTGATCGGGAAAAGCACCAGAAGCTTGCGTATTTTCTTCCGGTTATAGTGGAATCGCTGAAGGTAGACGCGGCGTTTTTTGCCGATATCGTTCAGGTAACGACCGTAGACGGGTGCCGTATGAAAAACAAAATCGACAAGACCGCAGGACCGATCTGGGGCGTGGCAGCAGGATTGCTTCTTGCTGGCGCGGGATTGAGCCTGGGTATTTTCCCGGCGGCGCTGCGCAACAGCGCAAACGACTTCATGGCGTCCGGCGCCGCGATGCTGGGCATCTTCCTCGTCGTCTATTCCACGCACGAACTGCGAAGAAAGCGCGCGCACTGAGCGTCCGCGCACCGCTGATCACGGCCCCGACTCAGCCGGCCCACGGCTCGGGGTGCGCTACGCCTTGCGGATTTCGTGGTCGTAGACGAGCTCGACGATTCGCTTCGTCGGAATACTCGCGCGCAGGCGGTCGACGCTGTCGATCGGAAACCACTTGCATTTCTCGATCTCGTTGCTCGCTTGAGGTGTCTGGTCCGGCCCGACTTCCGCGAAGAACACGTGATGGATTTTCGCGAGCCCGGTGAACTGCATCGAGTACACCAGGTCCTGGCCGGTCATGCCGGTTTCCTCGCCCAGTTCGCGATGCGCGGCTTCGAGCGGCGTTTCCCCGCGCTTGATCGTGCCGCCCGGAAGGGCCCAGCGCGACGCCGCACGCGTGACGAGCAACACTCGCGCATCGCGATAGCAGACGACGGTCGCGCGTTCCTTGATCGGAACGGCAGTCGTTTCGGGGGCTTGGTCGGGCGCGAGGGTTTGGGGCATGCCGTGATTCTAACCAGCACAAATCGATCGGCCAAGGCGCCCTGACCGGGTTTGACGATTGATTGCCGCCGATGCGCGGCCGGTACGCCGCGTGCCTGCGCGAGCGCAAGCCCGGTGGCAGGGCGGTGCGCCGGACGTCCGATGCCGTTTGGCGCGACGACCGACGTGGCCCGTCACGCGCGCCACGTCGTCATGCGGTTCGCACCGCGATTGCCGTTACTTCCTTTCCGGCAGGAACCAGTTCATCACGAGCGCGCAGATGCCGCCCGTCGCCACGCCCGATTCCAGCACGTTCTTCAGCGCATGCGGCAGGCTGTTCAGGATGTCCGGCACCTGCGACACGCCGAGGCCGAGCGCGAGCGATACCGCGATGATCAGCAGCGCGCGGCGGTCGAGGTGGACGCCCGCGAGGATGTTGATGCCCGACGCGGCCACCGCACCGAACATCACCATCGCCGCACCGCCGAGCACGGGCTCCGGCACGGCCTGCAGCACGCCGGCGACGACCGGGAACAGGCCGAGCACGACGAGCATCCCCGCGATCCAGATGCCGACGTGACGGCTCGCGACGCCGGTGATCTGGATCACGCCGTTGTTCTGCGCGAATACCGAGCTCGGGAACGTGTTGAACACGCCGGCCAGCAGCGAGTTCGCGCCGTTGACGAGCACGCCGCCCTTGATCCGCTGCATCCACACCGGCCCTTCGACCGGCTCGTTCGAGATCTTGCTGGTGGCCGTCACGTCGCCGATCGCTTCGAGCGACGTGACGAGGTAGATGATCAGCATCGGCACGAACAGCGCCCACGAGAAGCCGATGCCGAAATGCAGCGGCGTCGGCACCTGGAACAGCGCGGCCTGGTGCATGCCGGTGAAGTCGAGGCGGCCGAGGAACGCGGCCGCGAGATAGCCGATCGCGAGCGCGATGACGAGCGCGGTGCTGCGCACCCAGACGATCGGCACGCGGTTCAGCAGGATGATCGTGCCGAGCACGAGGCCGGACAGCGTCAGGTTCTCGGCGCTCGCAAAGGTGCCCTTGGCCATCGCGCCGTAGCCGCCGCCCATGCTGATCAGGCCGACCTTGATCAGCGTGAGGCCGATCAGCAGCACGACGATGCCGGTGACGAGCGGCGTGATCAGGCGCTTCACGAACGGCAGGATGCGCGACACGCCCATCTCGACGAACGACCCGGCGATCACGACGCCGAAGATCGCGGCCATCACGGTCTCGACCGGCGTGCCCTGCTTGACCATCAGGCTGCCGCCGGCGATCAGCGGGCCGACGAAGTTGAAGCTGGTGCCCTGGACGATCAGCAGGCCGGCGCCGAGCGGGCCGAAGCGCTTGCACTGGACGAACGTCGCGATGCCGGAAATCACCAGCGACATCGACACGATCAGGGTCGTATCGCGGCTGGGCACGCCGAGCGCCTGGCAGATCAGCAGGCCGGGCGTGACGATGGGCACGATGATCGCCAGCAGGTGCTGCAGCGCGGCGACGAAGGCGACCATCGGCGCCGGCCGGTCGTTCGGGCCGTAGACGAGGTCGCGGGCCGGGTCGGCGGCGTCGGCACCATGGGAGGCGGATGGGGCGGAGGAGGCGGGTTGCATGGCGAGCGGGCCGGACAAGGTGGAAAGTGCGGCATTTTAGCCGAAGGGCCCGCCGGCGCCGCCCGGCCTGGCCGCGACAGGGAGGATGCGGCGGCGCGGGCATCGCGGTGGCCGATATCGCGGACCGGCACGCGGTGCAGGCCGTATTCGATACGCTGACGCGGGTCGATCACCTGGTCGTCACGGCCGGTCGCTTCATTGCCGGCAAACTGAACGAGACCGATCCCGATCATCTGCTCGCCGCGCTGGACGAGCGCATCGCCGGGCCGGTGTACGCGATCCGCGCCGCATTGCCGCTGATACCCGCGACCGGTTCGATCGTGCTGACCGGCGGGCAACTGTCGGATCGTCCGGGCGCGCAAGGCACGGCCGTCATCGCCGCCGCCGTGCGCGGCGTCGAGGCGCTGGCGCAGTCGCTCGCGCTGGAACTGAAGCCGGTGCGCGTCAATGTCGTCGCGCCGGGCTTCGTCGAGACGCCGCTGTACGACGCGTTTGGCCCGGCAGCGCGCGATGCGATCCTCGCGGGCGCCGCCGCGGCGTTGCCGGGCGGCCGTGTCGGTCGCGCCGACGAAGTCGGGGAAGCGATCGCGTTCCTGCTGGGCAACCGTTTCATGAATGGCGAAATCCTGCACATCGACGGCGGTGGCCGGCTGGTCTGAGCGGCGTGAGGTCAACCCCCGGTCAGCTGGCGGCGCGTGCTCCATTGCCCCGCGCCGTCGTGCGTGGCGGGCGGGCATCCGGATACGCGCGCTGGCACACGGCGATGACCGTGTCACGCAGGCGGCGATGCACGGGGTCGCCGTGCATGCGCGGATGCCACAGCGCCGACACGAGGATCGCCGGCAGGCGGACCGGCACCTCGAAGCTGCGCAGCCCGAGCGCTTCGATGAGCCCCGGCGAGCACGCGTTGCCGAGGCTCGAGCGCGGCACCAGCGCGATCAGGTCGGTGCTGGCCGCGACACGCATCGCGTCCGGATAGCCCGGCACGACGACGTGCACGGCGGGGCCGGCCTCGCCGGCCGGGTCGTCGGCGGCCCCGTCGAAATCGCCCAACTGTGCGGAAATGACGTGACGGCAGGCCGCATAGCGCGCGGGCGTGATCCGCGCCGACGCGAACAGCGGATGCCCGGCGCGCGCCACCGCGACGTGCCAGTCGTGAAAGAGCATGCGCGTGTGCAGCTCGGGCGCGTCGTCGCCGCGCTTGCCGATTTCCAGATCGACGGTGCCATCGCGCAGCGCTTGCGGATCGCGGTCGAGCTTCGGGACGAAGCGGATCCGCACGTGCGGCGCGACGTCGGCCAGGGCGGCGACTACGGGGCCCGACAGCATTTCCATGAACGATGCGGCCGCGCGAATGGTGAACGTGGCCGTGAGCGTGGCGAAGTCGACGTCGGCGGTGGCCGGCCGGAGCACCGCGCGCGCGTCGCGCGCGACGGCATGCACGCGCTCGCGCAACGCGGCGGCGTGCGGCGTCGGCACGAGCTTGCGCCCGGCGCGCACGAGCAGTTGATCGCCAGTGGCGACGCGCAGCCGCGTGAGCGTGCGGCTCATCGCGGACGTGCTCAGGCCCAGCCGGCGCGCGGCGCCGGTCACGCTGCTCTCCGACAGCAGCACGTCGAGCGCGGTGACGAGGTTCAGGTCGATGTCTTCCATGCGGACAGGATACGCCACTACGAGGTTTGGCATGGCGTTCGGTGCAACGATGGATTGCATCGGGTGCGTCTGGCGCCTGTCTTGGCGCGCGCCTATAGTAGGCGCATGACGAAACACGGCAAAGGCGAAAACCATGCAATCGACTGAATCGAATCGACGAAACGCCCCCGCGATCCTGCTCGTCGCCGCGTCGCGCGGCCTCGGACTGGCAATGGCGGAGGCATTCCTGGACAAGGGCTGGCACGTGACGGGCACCGTGCGCGAAGGATCGGGGCGCACGAAGCTGCACGACCTGGCCGACCCGTTCGACGGCCGGCTCGAGATCGGCACGCTCGACATCTGCGAGCCCGCGCAACTGGCCGCGCTGCGCGAGCGCCTGTCGGGCCGGCGCTTCGACATGCTGTTCGTGAATGCGGGCACGACCAACGATCCGAACGAAACGATCGGCGAAGTGACGACCGACGAATTCGTGCGCGTGATGATCACGAATGCGCTGGCGCCGATGCGCGCGATCGAGACGCTGCAGGATCTCGTGGCCGACGACGGGCTGATCGGCGCGATGTCGTCGGGGCAGGGCAGCGTGACCAACAACGTCAGCGGGATGCGGGAGGTGTATCGCGGCAGCAAGGCCGCGCTGAACCAGTTCATGCGCAGCTTCGCGGCGCGTCAGGCCGGCACGCGCCGCGCGCTGGCGCTGATGGCGCCCGGCTGGGTCCGCACCGAACTCGGCGGGCCCGACGCGCGCCTGACCATCGAGGAGAGCGTGCCGAGCCTCGTCGACGTGCTGCTGGCGAAGCGGGCGCGGCCCGGGCTCGAATATCTCGACTATCTGGGGCGGACGGTGCCGTGGTAGCCGGGGCGGCGGCGCAAGTGCGGGGCGGGCGGCCCGGTTCCGGCTCGCCGTGAACGTGCGGCGCGATTCGGCCTGCTGTTCGCGGCCCGGTCGCGGCCCGGACGCGGCACTGCGCAGGCCGTGCCGATTCAATACAATGCGACGACGCGTCAGCGATACGATGCCGCCTCATCGCGTTTGAATCCATCCGGTTCATGGCGGATGGGGGCGTTCCCGTCGCGACTGGCTTGTGTCGAACAAGGAGCGCCGCATGAACGAACCCTATCTGCAGGTCATCGCGCATTTCTTCGCGAAACCCGGCAACGGCGACCGCGTGGTCGAACTGCTGGCCGAACTCGCGCCGGCCACGCGCACCGAGCCGAAAAACCTCGACTACGCGTATTTCCGGTCGCCGGAGAATCCCGACCACATCGTGATCCTCGAGCGTTACAGCGAGGCCGACGGCCTCGACGTACATCGGGAAACGCCGCATTTCCAGCGGATCGGTGTCGGCGCGATCATGCCGTTGCTCGAGCGTCGCGAGGTGATCCGCTACATGGTGCAGCCGGACGCCGGCACGGCGACGCCCCCGGGAGGCGCCCGATGAACCCGTTTCAATTCCGCACCGTTCCGACGCAGATCGTCGAATTCGGCGTCGCGCGCCGGCTCGGCGCGCTGTTGCGCGAACGCTTTCCGGCGCTCGGGCGGCTGTGCGTCGTCACCGATGCGTTCCTGCATCGCAGCGGCGTGCTCGCGCCCGCGCTGGCGAGCCTCGCCGCGCACGGCTGGCAGGTCACCGTGATCGACGACGTGATCGCCGATCCGCCCGAGCACGTGGTGCTCGAAGCGACCGCGCGGGCCGTCGCGGCCGATGCCGAGATCGTGCTTGGGCTGGGCGGCGGCTCGTCGATGGACGTCGCGAAGCTGATCGCGGTGCTCGCGCCGGGCCAGCAGGCGCTGGCCGACATGTACGGTGTCGACAAGGTCACGAGCGCGCGGCTGCCGCTCGTGCAGATGCCGACCACGGCCGGCACGGGCTCCGAGGTTACGGCCGTATCGATCGTCACGGTCGGCGAGGCGCGCAAGATGGGTGTCGTGTCGCCGCACCTGTTCGCGGACGTCGCGATCCTCGACGCGGAACTCACGCTCGGCCTGCCGCGCGCGGCGACCGCCGCCACCGGCATCGATGCGATGGTGCATGCGATCGAGGCGTACACGTCCGCGCGGCTGAAGAATCCGGTCTCCGACATGCTGGCGACGCACGCGCTGACGCTGCTGTCGCGCAACCTGCTGGCCGCATGCGACGACGGGCAGAACCGGCACGCGCGCGAAGCGATGCTGGTCGGCGCGATGTTCGCGGGGCAGGCATTCGCGAACGCGCCGGTCGCGGCCGTGCACGCGCTGGCCTATCCGGTGGGCGGGATCTTTCACGTGCCGCACGGGTTGTCGAACGCGCTCGTGCTGCCGCACGTGCTGCGCTTCAACGCGCTGGCCGCCGCGCCGTTGTATGCGGAACTGGCGGCGATCGTCGCGCCGTCGGCCACGGGCAGCGACGAAGCGAAAACGCACGCGCTGATCGCCGAGATCGACCGGCTGATCGTCGCGACGGGCATTCCGCGCACGCTGCGCGAGGTCGGTATCGGCGAGGACGACCTGCCGCGGATGGCGTCGGACGCGATGCTGCAAACGCGCCTGCTCGTGAACAATCCGCGCGAGGTGACCGAGGCCGACGCGCTGGCGCTCTACCGGCACGCGTGGTGACGCGGCGGGCGCGATGCCGCCCGCCGGCCGGGTGCCGTCATTTCAGGTCCCGATCCTTGCAGGTCGGCTCGAGTTCGCCGTCGAAGTACTGATACAGGTGCACGAGCAACTTGTTGGCGCCGACCTTGCGCCCGAGGTAATGCGTGCCTTCCACCGACGTGCAGGTCGAGAAGGCGAGCTGCAAGCCGCCGTCGAGCACGGCTTCCGGGTGCGCGCCCTGGCGCACGAAATGCGCGGCGCCGACGATGCCGAAGCCGCGCGTGTCCGCCGGCACCGATTTCGGCAGCGACAGTGCGTACGCGGCGATCGTGCGGTCGTCGTGCAGGCTGTCGAGAATCTGGTTGCCGGGCTTGCCGGCGGGGCCGGTGACTGTCGCGCAGCAGTGCGCGACGCCTTTGTCGTCATCGGGCAGCACTTGCAGCGACGTGCCTGCCGCGAGATGCGTATTCGGCGTGTAGTAGACGCCGTCGACAACCACGCCGACCTGCTGCGCATGCGCGGCGATGGAGACGGCGAGCGCCGGGGCGATCAGGAGCGGACGAAGCGGTCGGACGAGCATGATGGAGGCGATGATACACGCGGCGCGGGCACCGATCGCGATCAGGCCCGCGACGCGTCGGCGCCGGTGGCCACCACGTACGCCGACGCCTGCTTCGTGCCGTCCGGCTTCGTCTGCAGGTACACGCCCTGGATTTCCGGTTCGAAGCCCGGCAGCGCATTGATTCCGGCTTCGAGCGCACGGAAGTAGTCGAGCGCCGGGCCGCCCCACGCTTCGCCGGGCACCACGCAGAAGATGCCGGGCGGATAGGGCAACGCGCCTTCGGTCGCGATCCGGCCTTCGATGCGATCGAGCGTGACGAGTTCGACGTTGTTGCGGATCAGCTCGGTGTTCGCGGCCTGCGGCAGCATCGCCTGCTTCGGGAACTGCGCGCGCCGGAACATCTGTTTCTGAAGATGCTTCATGTCGTGGCTGCGGTAGAAATCGTGCATGCGCTGGCACAGCTGCCGCAGACGCATCGTGCCGTACAGCTCCGGATACGCTTCGCACAGCGACGGAATCGCTTCGCGCAGCGGCGTGTCCTGGTCGAGATGGCGCTCGAACTGCGCGAGGTGCGCGACCAGATGCTGCAGCTTGCCGGCACTCTCCGACGGCGTGAGCAGAAACAGGATCGTATACAGGTCGGCTTTCTCCGGCACGACGCCGTGCTCGCGCAGGTAGCGCGCCAGAATCGGCGCCGGCGCGCCGAACGGCGCATATTCGTGCGTGTCGCGATCGATGCCGGGCGTCGTCAGCAGCAGCTTGCACGGATCGATGAAATACTGGTCGTCCGCATAGCCTTCGAAGCCGTGCCACGTGTCGGCCGGGTGGAAGCGGAAGAAGCGCAGGTCGTCGACCATCTGCTCGGTCGGATGGTCGGCCCACGGGCGGCCGTCGACCTGCTGCGGAACGAACGGGCGAATCTGGCGGCAGGTTTTCAGCAGCAGCTTGCGCGCATCGACGCCGTGCGCGACGCAGTCGCGCCACAGGCGCCTGCCGGCCGGGCCGGCATGCATCTGCGCGTTGACGTCGAGCGCCGCGAACATCGGGTAGAACGGGCTCGTCGACGCGTGGATCATGTATGCGTTGTTGAAGCGCCGGTGATCGCAGAAGCGCTTCTGTCCTTCAATGTGGCTGTCCTTCTTGTGGATCTGCGACGTTTGCGAGAAGCCGGCCTGCTGCTTGTGTACCGATTGCGTGACGAAGATGCCGGGATCGTCGGGCCCGAGCGTCAGCATCAGCGGCGAGCAGTCCTGCATCATCGGGATGAACTGCTCGTAGCCGACCCACGCCGAATCGAACAGGATGTAGTCGCACAGATGCCCGATCCGGTCGACGATTTCGCGCGCGTTGTAGATCGTGCCGTCGTAGGTGCCGAGCTGGATCACCGCGAGCCGGAACGGGCGCGGCAGGTCGGCGCGCTCGGGCGCGACGTCGCGGATCGCGTCGCGAATGCGCGCTTCGCCGAGCGCCGCGCTGTCGACGCCGCCGATGAGGCCCCACGCGTTGCGCGCGGTCTCGAGGTAGACCGGCCGCGCGCCGGACAGCACGAGCGCGCCGAGATGCACCGACTTGTGATTGTTGCGGTCGAACAGCACGAGATCGCCGGGCGCGAGCAGCGCGCTCGTGACGACCTTGTTCGACGTCGACGTGCCGTTCAGCACGAACCAGGTTTTATCCGCGTTGTAGATGCGCGCGGCGTTGCGCTGCGCTTCCAGCGCGGGCCCTTCGTGAATCAGCAGGTCGCCGAGCCGGACGTCCGCGTTGCAGAGATCCGAGCGAAACAGCGTCTCGCCGAAGAAATCGAAGAACATCCGGCCGAGCGGATGATTCGAGAAGAACTGGCCGCCCTGATGGCCCGGGCAGTCGAATTCGACATAGCCGCGCTGCACGTAGTCGCGCATCACCTTGAAGAACGGCGGCAGCAGGTTCTCGCTGTAGATGTCGGCGGCGGCGGAAATCTGCCTGCCGTGGTAATGGCGGCCGCCGTGCCGGAGCGGGATCACGCCGCTCGCGCTCGGCAGGACCGACGGCGGCACTTCCTGGTCGGGTTCGACCGCGACGAAGAACGGAATCGCGAAGCCGGTTCGCTCGACGGTTTTCAGCACCTTTTCCGCGGTATCGATACCGACGACGACTGCCGCGATATTCGTGAAATCGGTCTGGAATACGTCGACCTGTTCGTGCGTGGTGAGAAAGGCGCCGATCAGCGCCGGCTCGACTGCGATTTTCAACAGGCTCACGCGAACTCTCCGGTAAATGACCTGAAGCGGGAGCCGCATTCGCGCCGGCGTGTGATGTCGATACGACACGCGCTGCAGCCGATTGAAACGCTCCCGCGAATGCCGAACGCCGAACGCCGAATGCGGGCTGCGCCGGCAAGCGTTGAGCAGCGCGGCACGGCCGTGATCGGACAGTGCCCGGCGCCGCCGATCGTAGCAATAAAGGCACGCGAATTCAATCAATCGCAATCATCAATGTCATTGACGAATGAGCCTGATCAATCGATCGGGAATTGTCGTGCCGCGGCGCATATAAAAATGATCCAATGTTGAAATCCTATTGGAAAGGCGCCGATGGTTTCACCGAATCGTCGGCTTTTCATCGAAAGGCGTTCATGGCATAGTCGGCTCCGAACTGGATGGCGAATCAAGCCGGAATGGCGAGCGTCCCGTGCCGCTGCCCGTGAGCTGCCGTCCGCGTGCTCGTGAGACGAACGATACCAATCGAAGCAACGCAACAGCGAGGGCAACAACGTGAACACTTCCATTGGCGGCATGCGCCGCCTCGGCATGCGTGCGCTACTGATCGACGACGAGATCGCGCAGGAAACCGCGGCCGGGCGCGCGGTTCGCACGCTGAGCGCGGAACTCGCGCAACGCGGTATCGACGTGTTGACGGCGACGTCCGCCGACGATGCCATCGTGTTGATCCGCTCCGATCCGTCGATCCAGTGCGTGCTGCTCGACTGGGATCTCGGCGTGGACGGTCACGGGCCGTCCGAAGCGGTGGTCGATGCGATCCGGCATCGCAACGGCAGCGTGCCGATCTTCCTGCTCGCCGACCGCAGCGTCGCGTCGACGGTGCCGGCCGCGGTGATGGGCAAGGTCGACGATTTCGTGTGGCTGCTCGAGGATACGGCCGACTTCATCGGCGGGCGCATCCACGCGGCGATCGAACGCTATCGCTCGACCGTCCTGCCGCCGATGTTCGGCGCGCTCGCGAAGTTCTCGCGCGTCTACGAATACTCGTGGCATACGCCCGGCCACACGGGCGGCACCGGCTTCCTGAAATCGCCGGTCGGCCGCGCGTTCTTCGAGTACTTCGGCGAATCGCTGTTCCGCTCCGACCTGTCGATCTCGGTGGGCGAACTCGGTTCGCTGCTCGATCACTCGGGCCCGATCGGCGAAAGCGAACGCTATGCGGCGCGCGTATTTGGCGCGCATCGCACGTATCACGTGACGAACGGCTCGTCGACGTCGAACCGCATCATCCTGATGGCGAGCGTGAGCCGCGACCAGATCGCGCTGTGCGACCGCAACTGCCACAAGTCGGCCGAGCATGCGATGACGATGTCGGGCGCGATTCCGACCTACCTCGTGCCGACGCGCAACCGCTACGGAATCATCGGGCCGATCGCATCGGAGCGCCTCACGCAAGTGGCGATCCGCGAGGCGATCGCATCGAACCCGCTCGCGGCGGGGCTGCCGGATCGCCAGCCGAAGCATGCGATCGTGACGAACTCGACGTATGACGGCCTCTGCTACAACGTGACGCGCGTCGAGGAGCTGCTCGGCGCGAGCGTCGACCGGCTGCACTTCGACGAAGCGTGGTACGGCTACGCGCGTTTCAATCCGATCTACCGCGACCGCCATGCGATGCACGGCGACCCGCGCGACCACCACAAGGATCGGCCGACGGTATTCGCGACGCAGTCGACGCACAAGCTGCTGACCGCGCTGTCGCAGGCGTCGTACATCCACGTGCGTGACGGCCGCAGCCCGATTCCGCATGGCCAGTTCAACGAAACGTTCATGATGCACGCGTCGACGTCGCCGAACTACGCGATCATCGCGTCGAACGACGTCGCCGCCGCGATGATGGACGGCCCCGGCGGCGCGGCGCTGACGCGCGAATCGATCGAGGAGGCCGTCGCGTTCCGGCAGATGATCGCGCGGATGAACGGCGAATTCGGCGCGAAAGGCGACTGGTTCTTCGAATGCTGGCAGCCCGACACCGTGCTCGAGGCGCGTACGGGCCGCACGCTGCCGTTCCACGAAGCGCCGCCCGAACTGCTCGCGACCGACCCGGCGTGCTGGGTGCTGCGCCCCGGCGCGCAATGGCACGGCTTCGGCAACATCGAGGACGGCTACTGCATGCTCGACCCGATCAAGGTGTCGATCGTCACGCCGGGCGTGGCGCCGGCTGGCGGCCTGATGCCGGTCGGCATCCCGGCGAGCGTCGTCACCGCGTATCTCGATGCGCGCGGGATCGTCGTCGAGAAGACGACCGATTTCACGATCCTGTTCCTGTTCTCGATCGGCATCACGAAGGGCAAGTGGGGCTCGCTCGTCAGCGCGCTGTGCGATTTCAAGCGCGACTACGATGCGAACCTGCCGCTCGACATGGCGATTCCGTCGCTCGCGAAGGAGCACGGTTCACGCTATGCGGGCATGGGGCTGAAGGATCTGGCCGACACGATGTTCGCGGCGATGGAGCAGCTCGGCACGACGCGTCTGATGTCGGACGCGTTCTCGATCCTGCCGACGCCGGAGATGAGCCCGGTGCGCGCGTACGAGCATCTCGTGCAGGGCCGCGTCGAGCAGGTCACGCTCGACGAGCTGGCCGGGCGCACGGTGGCCACCGGCGTCGTGCCTTATCCGCCGGGCATTCCGCTCCTGATGCCCGGCGAGAACGCGGGGCCGGCCGGCGGCCCGGTGCTCGGCTACCTGAAGGCGCTCGAAGCGTACGACCGGCGTTTTCCGGGCTTCGCGCACGACACGCACGGCGTGGAAGTCGAGGACGGCACGTACCGCGTGTACTGCCTGACGGCCTGAAGCTCCGAAGCCCCGAAGCCTGACCGGGCGAACGAGCGACCGGCCGCGCGGCGGCCTCACATCGAAGGATCGAACACCATGGACAACGCAGCGCATCTGGCCGATGCGGCCCCGGCGGCCGCGCAGAAGCACCGGATGAACGTCTGGCAGCTCACCATTCTCACCGCGGTCAACATGATGGGCTCCGGCATCATCCTGCTGCCGGCGAAGCTCGCGCAGGTCGGCACGATCTCGCTGCTGTCGTGGATCGTCACGGCCGGCGGCTCGCTCGCGCTGGCCTATGCGTTCGCGCGCTGCGGAATGCTGAGCCGCAAGCCGGGCGGGATGGGCGGCTACGCGGAATACGCGTTCGGCAAGGCCGGCAACTACATGGCGAACTACACGTACGGACTGTCGCTCGTGATCGCGAACGTCGCGATCGGCGTCACGGCGGTCGGCTACGGCACCGTGCTGTTCGACGCGACGCTGTCGCCGCTGCAGACGGGCCTGTGGACGATCTTCCTGCTCGTGCTGACGACGGTCGCGAACTTCGGCGGCTCGCGCATCACCGGCCGGATCGGCGCGGTCACGGTGTGGGGCGTGATCATTCCGGTCGTCGTCGTGTCGCTGGTCGGCTGGTTCTGGTTCAGCGGCGCGACCTGGGGCGCCGCGTGGAATCCGCACCACATGCCGTTCGGGCCGGCCGTCGGCGGCTCGATCGCGGTGACGCTGTGGGCGTTCCTCGGGCTCGAATCGGCGTGCGCGAACGCGGACGCCGTCGAGAATCCGGAGCGCAACGTGCCGATCGCCGTGCTCGGCGGCACGATCGCGTCGGCGATCTTCTACATCGTGTCGACCAACGTGATCGCCGGGATCGTGCCCAACGCGATCCTCGCGGCGTCGAACGCGCCGTTTGGCCTCGCGTTCGCGACGATGTTCACGCCGACCGTCGGCACGATCGTCACCGCGCTGATGGTGATCGCGTGCATCGGCTCGCTGCTCGGCTGGCAGTTCACGGTGGCGCAGGTGTTCAAGAGTTCGGCGGACGTCGGCTACTTCCTGCCGGTGTTCGCCCGCGCGACGCGCACGGGCACGCCGATCGTCGGCATGGTGATCCTGCTGATCGCACAGGTCGCGCTGGCGCTGATGACGATCAGCCCGGAGCTGAGCAGCCAGTTCCAGAAGATCGTCGATCTCGCGGTCGTCACGAACCTTGTGCCTTACGTGATGTCGATGGCCGCGCTGATCACGATCCAGAAGGTCGCGAAGGTGCCGCCGGGCAAGGCACTGCTGACGAACGCGGTCGCGATGGTCGCGACCGCATACAGCTTCTACGCGCTCTACAGCTCGGGCGAGCAGGCGCTGATGCTCGGCGGCCTGTGCGTGTTCCTCGGCTGGACGCTGTTCGGCTTCGTCAGCGCGCGCTTCTACCAGATGGAAGTCGACGCGCACGTGAAGGAGCCGGGGAAGTCGCTGCAGGCGTGACGGCCAGCGCTGGCGTTACGTCAGCAGCGGCGGCAGGGCGCGTTTCAGCAGATCGAAGACGGCACGCACGCGCGGCGGCAGCGGCCGCTGCGCGTGCACCAGCACGTTGAGCGCGAAGTCGGGCACGTCGTAGTGCGGCAGCAGGCGGACGAGCCGGCCGTGCGCGAGCGCGTCCGCGCAAGCCGGATGCTGGACCACGCCGATGCCGCCGCCCGCCGCGATCGTGTCGAACATCGGGCGCCAGTGGCTCGCGGTCATGACCGTGCGGATGCGCGCGTATTCGAGCGCACCACCGTCGCGCTGCAGCGGCACCTGTTCGTTCGCGAACATGCCTTTTACGCGGATGAACGGATGGTTCGCGAGATCGGCCTTCGTGTCGAGCGGGCCGTGCCGCTCGAGATACGACGGTGCTGCGACGAGCACGCGGCCGATTGCGCCGAGCGCATAGGCGACGAAGCCGCCGTCGCGGAGCGGGCCGATCCGGATCGAAATGTCGACGCCCTCGGTGACCGGATCGACGATCTCGTCGTTCAGCACCAGGTCGATGTGCAGTTTCGGATACGCGGTGCGGATCTGCATCAGCACGGCCGGCAGCACGACCTCGCCGAAACACTGGGGCGCCGCGAGCCGGATCGTGCCGTCGAGCGCATTCTCCGTCTTCGACACCGACGCCACGGCCAATTCGGCCGCTTCGAGCAGCGCCTTGCTGCGTTCGTAGAAGAGGCGGCCTTCCTCCGTGCACGCGAGCGTGCGCGCACTGCGCATCAGCAGCCGCGTGCCGAGATGCTTTTCGAGTTTCTCGATGCGCTCGCTGACGGCCGGCTGGCCCATGTCGAGATCCCGCGCCGCGCCGGACATCGTGCCGCGCTCCACGACTCTCACGTAGATGCGCATCGTCGCCAACAAATCCATGAAGTCGCGCCTCGTGTCTTCCGGTTCGATTTTTACCGATCGATGGATGGTACCAAAGCGGCGTCGACGCGATGGTGTGCATGAAGCCGATACTGAGTATCGGCCGGTGCGCTCACGGGGCAGCCGAAGCCGCGTGCGTTCGTCCGCGCCGTGAGCGAAAATCGGCCTTCTTCCGCGCGACCGACAGGAGACACGACATGACGCAACGGAATGAAGCGCGACGGACGCATTGCGTCGCGTGGCAGAACGTGCAGACGTGGCAGGCGGCGGAATGGTGCCGGCTCGCCGAGTCGCGCACGGGTATCGCGCTAACGGGTGCGGTGGCGGGCGCGATCGACGGCACGCCGTTTCGTATCGACTACGCGATCGCATGCGGCGCCGACTGGCTCACGCGCTCGGCGCGCGTGACGCATTGGACCGGCACGGCGCTGCCCCGGCAATGGGACATCGCATGCGACGCGGGGCAGTGGACGATCGACGGCGTCGAGGCGCCGGCGCTCGCGGGCGCGACCGATATCGATCTCGGCTTCAGTCCGTCGACCAATACGCTGCCGATCCGCCGGCTGGCGCTCGCCGTCGGCGAGTCGGCCGAGATTCGCACCGCGTGGTTGCGTTTTCCGGATATCGACATCGTGCGCGGCGAGCAGCGCTATACGCGCACGGCGCCGCACGTGTACCGCTACGAGAGCGGCACGTATGCGGCCGATATCGGAATCGACGATGTGGGCCTCGTCACCGGCTACGACGAATGGCGGCGCATCGGCGCGGCGCCGGCATCGTGACGCGTCAGCGCGCGCTGGCGACCGACAGCTTGCCCGGAATCAGCTTCAGCGTGCTGAACGCGTCGGCGATGCTCTACTGGTATGCGAGCGTCGCATCGGTGATCGGCTGCACGCCGTAGCCGGCGCGCTTGAGCGCGACTTCGAGCGTCGGTGCGTCGAGGCCGACGAGCGGCGACAGTTGCGCCGCGACTTCGGGCACGTGATCGCGCGCCCAGCGGTCGACCGCGTCGACTTCGTCGAGCAACGCGCGCAGCACCTGCGGATGCGCGGCCGCATACTTGCGCGCCGCGAGGTAGTACTGCGTGTTGCGCACGAGCCCTTCGCCGTTCGCGACCACGCGCGCGCCGAGCTGCCGCTCGGCGGCGGCGAGGTACGGACCCCGGATCACCCACGCATCGACGCTGCGCTGCACGAACGCGGCGCGCGCGTCGGCCGGCGTCAGGTAGATCGGCTGGATGTCGGCATACGTGAGGCCCGCATGCTCGAGCGCCTTCGCCAGCAGGTAGTGGACGCTCGAGCCCTTGTTGAACGCGACCTTCTTGCCGCGCGGTTGCGCGACGGTACGGATCGGCGAATCGGGCAGCACGACGATCGCCTCGCCCTGCGGCGCGGGCGGCTCGTCGCCGACGTAGACAACTCGACGCCGACGGCCTGCGCGAAGATCGGCGGGTTTCGCCGGCCGTGGCGACGCCGATCGCGCCGCCGCGCTCACTCGGTGACGAGCAGGCTTTCCTCGATTGAATCGACGCGGTCCGGATAGAACGCGAGGTGCCCGCGAATCGATTCGACGGCCGGATTCGGATGCTCGTACGTCCACACCGCGTTGGTCGAACGTTCGCCCCCGGCCGGAATCGAGTAGTACGCGCAATCGCCCTTGTACGGGCAGTAGGTCGCGTGGTCGGTGCGTTCGAGCAGCGACATGTCGGCATCCTCGCGCGGAATGTACAGCACCGCCGGATAACTGGCCTCGCGCAGCACCAGCGCGTGGCGCGTATCGGCGACGACCTTGCCGGCGACCTTCACGACCACGCGCGACGAATGCGGTTCGATCAGGATCGGGTGATCGGGGCCCGGCGATTTCACGGGACGAGAGGGCGTATCGGGGTTGATCGACATCGGGGTCCTCCAGGAACGGGGCGCACCCGCGGGTGCGCGGTGCCGGCAGGTGTGCGGCGGCGGATTCCCGCGCACCGGTGCCGGCGTTGGCCAACCGATACGATGCACCCATTCGGCGGAACGTGCAGGGGGCCGGAAGGACGCCCGCCGCCGTGAGCGCATGGCGCTGCGTCATGACGCCGGGCGGGGGCGGCGTCGGGGCGGGGCTCGCGAACGTGTCTACGGCGCTCGCATGGACATTCGATCGCTCTCGCGCGCTGCGCTTCGAACAGCGGCGCCGCGCCCTGGAAGTTGGCCCAGCGGAACCGGTACGGCGTGCCGTCGAGCACGCGTGCGGCTTCGGCCAGCGCCCGCGGGCCGCCGGCCTGGTCGCCGAGCACGCGAGCGCTTTACGCGGCCGGCGCGACCGTGCGCAGGAATGCCCGCACCGCCGGCGCCTTGTCGAAGCGCCGGTGCGCAAGCGCGAGCGCCGACATGATCGGCTTGCCGGCGATCGGCCGGTACACGACGCCCGGCAGCGACACGCAAGCGGCGAGCGCATCCGGAATCACCGCGACGCAACCGTTCACCGACACGCACGCGAGCACCGCCAGCAGGCCGCCCGGTCGCGCGGCCACGACTGGCGCGAAGCGGCCGCGGCGCGCGACTTCCAACGTGCCGAGCTCCTGTTCGGGCACCGCGAAGCGCGCGTCGGCGAGGTCGGCCGCGCGCACGGCCGCCATCGCCGCATGGCGCGAATCGGCCGGCACGGCCGCGACGAACACGTCGCGCTGCAGCGTGACGATCCGCAGGCCGCCGGGCAGCGGCAATGGCGGGCGCACGTACGCGAGGTCGAGGCGGCCCGCGTCGAGCTGGTTCGCGACGTCGTCCATCGGCACTTCGCGCAGGTTCAGCTCGATGCGCGGGTGCGTGGTGCGGAACGCGCCGACCGTGCGCTGCAGCGTGCCCGAATAGACGGCCGACGACACATAGCCGATCTCGATCCGGCCGAGCTCGCCGCGTTCGGCCAGCGCGGCGAGCTCGCGACCGCGCTGCAGATGGTCGAACGCGGCGCGCGCTTCCGCGAGATAGGCCTCGCCGGCCGCGCTCAGCGTGACCGCGCGGCGCGACCGGTGAAACAGCCGCACGCCCAGCACGCGCTCGGCTTCCTGGATCTGCCGCGTGAGCGCGGGCGGCGCCATGTCGAGCGCGTCGGCCGCGCGCGCGAAATGCAGGTGTTGCGCGACGCTCAGGAACGCGCGCACGTGACGGAATTCGAGCTGGCTCATGGTTGCAATTTTCGTCAATGAAACTGCATTGAAGTGTCAATGACAGGTAATAGCGGCCAAGCCTAGCATACGGCTCGTTCATCCTGTTCCGGAGTGGCCGATGTCCCAGTCTTCACCGGCGTCGCGCGCGAGCGCGGCGGCCGCCCCGCGCACGGGCGGCCGCCTGCCTGCCGCGACGCTCGCCGTCGCGTCCGCGACCTGTGCGCTGATCGTGCTCGACACGAACGTGGTGGCCGTCTCGCTGCCGAGCATCGCGCGCGGCTTTCACGCGAGCTTCGCCGATATCGAATGGGTCGTGAGCGCGTACATGACCGCATTCGCCGCGTGCCTGCTGCCGGCCGGCGGCCTCGCCGACCGCTTCGGGCGCAAGCGGATGCTTCTCGCGGGGCTCGCGCTCTTCTTTGTCGCGTCGCTCGGCTGCGGCATCGCACCGTCGGCCGGCTGGCTGATCGCCGCGCGCGCGGCGAAGGGCGGCGGCGCTGCGCTGCTGCTGACCGCGGCGCTCGCGGTGATCGCGAACCGCTTCCCGGACGGGCGCGAGCGGGCGCGCGCATGGGCGGTCTGGGGCATGTGCATGGGGATCGCGACGGCGATCGCGCCGCTCGTCGGCGGGGCGATCACGCAATGGATCGGATGGCGCTGGGTGTTCCTGCTGAACCTGCCCGTCTGCCTGCTGCTGGCGGCCGGCGCGCGCGTCGCGATCGACGAATCGAACGATCCGCATGCGAAACGCGTGGACGCGGCCGGCAGCCTGCTTTTCGGGGCGGCGCTCGCCTGTGCGATCGCGGCGCTGATCGGCGCGCCGTCGCACGGCTGGCTGTCGGCCGCGACGCTTGGCCGGCTCATGCTCGCGGCGGCGCTGCTGGTGGCATTCGTCGGCGCGGAGCGCTGGCAGGCGCGGCCGATGATCGATCTCGCGCTATTTCGCCAGCCGCGCTTCGTCGGCGCGGTGCTCGCAATGTTCGGTTATGCGGCGTGCGCGCAGGTGATGATGACGTTCCTGCCGCTGTACCTGCAAAACGCGTTCGGGATGTCGGCGATCGATGCCGGGCTCGGGATGCTGCCGTTCGCGTTCGCGATGATCGTCGGCCCGTCGCTCGGTGCCGCGCTCGCCGCGCGCGTGTCGTCCGGCGGCGTGCTGGCGGGCGGCCTCGCGCTGATCGGCGCGGGCAATCTCGCGACTGCGGCGCTGACGGCCAGCGGCGACTATCGGCTCGTCGCGCTCGGCATGTTCGCGACCGGGTGCGGCGCGGGCATCATGAACGGCGACACGCAGAAGGCGATCATGGCGTGCGTGCCGCCGGATCGCACGGGCATGGCGTCGGGCATCAGCACGACGACGCGCTTCTCGGCGATCGTGACGGCCGTCGGCGTGCTCGGCGCGGTGCTGGCGGCGAGTACGCATGCGCGGCTCGACGGCCTGCTGTCCGCGACGCCCGGCCTGCGCGCGTTTGCCGATGCGTCGTTCATGTCGAGCCTGCTGGCCGGCGACCTCGCGCAGGCGCTCGGCCGCGTGCCGTCGTCGGCTGCCGGCGCGCTCGCGCGGGCCGCGCCCGTCGCGTTCGCGAGCGGATTCGCCAATGCGTTGACGGTGAGCGGCGTGCTGGCCCTCGGTTCAGCCGTCGTTGCCGGCAAGTTGCTTGCGCAACCGATGCGCCGAGGCGCGTGACGTCGTGCACGATCCCGCTGTCGACGTTGGGCCGGTCAGTGCGACTTCGTCGGAATGCGATGAATGCGGGCCGCCTGCGCGACGCGAGCCGGAGGCCACGCATGACAATGCGAGGCCGGCCTGTCGCGCGTGGGCCGGGCGAGTTCGCGCGGATCGGCGATGTCCGGCGTGGTTTTCGGAGCGTCCGCATCGGCTTCGGAAGCGGCAACCGCGGCAACAGCGGCGATCGCTGCAACGGCCGGCAGCATCGCGTCGGCATCGAGCCATGCGTGCGTCGCTTCCGCGATCAGTCCGCGCAGCCATCGACCGCCTTCCGCGCACGTCCCCGATTCGTTCCACGTCATCCGGTACGCGATGTCCGGCGGCTCGGCCGGCAGCGCGACCGCGGCGAGCGGCAGCAGCTTCGCGTAGTGCCGCGCGAGCCGGTACGTGGTGGTGAGGATCAGGTCGCTGCGCACCAGCGCGTGCGCGGCGAGTTCGAAGTGCGGCAGCGTGACGACGATGCGCCGCTGCAGGCCGACGCGTTCGAGCTGCCGGTCGATCGCGCCGCACGCTTCGAGCCACGACGGCGTCGGGCACAGCTGCGGCGCCGCCGCGAACCCGGCGGCCGTCATCGCGCCGTGCCGCGCGAGCGGATGCGTCGCGCGCATCAGGCACACGACGCGGTCGTCGAACAGGTCGTCCTGCCGGAAGCGCGACCGGCGAGCGGGCCGGTTGTCGATCACGACGTCGAGTTCGCCGTCGGCCAGCGCGCGCTCGTCGTCGAACCCGTCGCCGAGCGGATGAAACACCAGTTGCGCGTTCGGCGCGCGCTCGCGGAACAGTGCGACCAGCTTCGGCACGAACAGCACGTTCAGGTAGTCGGGGCAGCCGATCCGGTAGGTGCGCACCGACGTGCGCGCGTCGAACGTCGGCTGCTGGACGCGGATGAAGTCGATCACGCGCAGCGCGTTGCGCAGCGGCTCGATCAGTCGCGCGCCGAACTCGGTCGGCACCATCCCGTAGCGGCTGCGCACCAGTAGCGGATCGCCGAGCAGCGTGCGCAGGCGCTTGAGCGCCGCGCTCGTCGCCGGCTGCGACATGTTCAGGCGTACGGCCGCACGCGACACGGTACGCTCGGTCAGCAGCACGAGCAGGATGCGCATCATCCGCGCATCGAGCACGTCGAGCGCGCCCGCGGCGTCGCCCGCGGCGCGGGCCGGACCCGGTGGACGTTATGTCTCGGATTGGTTCGCGAGTATGAGCGGCGGCTACCGCGATGGGAAATTAAATATTCGGCTGGGCGTCATTCGAAAAACGAATGCAGTGGCGGGCGGCCGCGGCGCGGGGCGGCGGCACGCATATTGCGAGTCAGCGGGTTCCATCCACATCGACATCAGCGGAGGTGTCATGCAGCGATATTCCATTCGTCACGTATCGCGAGCCGTCTTCGCCGGCATCCTGATCGCGGGCCTGGCGGCAGGCGCGGGTTGCAAGAAGAAGGACGACAACGGCGCGGCCAGTTCGGATTCGAGCGCAGCGAGCGGCATGTCGGCCGCGCCTTCGACCGCACCGTCGGGCATGCCGAGCAGCGGCGCGGCCGGCGGCAGCGGCGATGCCGGCGCGAGCCTGCCGGGCGCGGCTTCCGCGCCGAGCGGCGCGAGCGGCGGCTGACGCACGCGAGTCGTCGGAGCGGGCGGTGCGTGAGCGCGCCGTCCGCCGCGGAGGTGCCGTGCCGGCTGGCACGCGCGCCGGACGGCGTGCGCGCGTCCGTGGGCATGAAAGATTTGCAAGGACCGTTGTAGCGAATTCCGGCCCGGCGGCGATGGCGTGATGCCGATGTCCGCGGGCCGGGCAAGGAGGTGCGATGCAGAACGCGGAATCGAACCCTACCCCGGAAAAGCAGCGGGAACAGATCCAGAAGAGCCCGGTGAAGACACCGGCGGCCGGCGACATGCCCGATGCGGCGACCCAGGCCGCGCAGGTGGCGCAGCGTCCGCTGACGCCGGAGGCGGTCGCCGGGAAAATGCCGACCGGCCTGCCGGCGATCGACGTCGACGCGCACGCGGTCGACAGCGGCGACCCGGTACGCCGGGCGGCCGGCCGGATCGTCACGCTCGACAACGCGAACATGGCGATGACCGACAACACGGTCGACGTCGACGGCAAGGGCATGGAGGCGCGTACCGGCGCGTCGGAACTGCAGGACAACGTGATCTATTCGAACGCGTCGCTCGACGAAGCGGTCGATACGCCCGACGAAGGGCTCGGCGGCATCGAGAGCCGGCCGTCCGGCAACCTGCCGCAGATCGCGACGCGGCCGGGCTGGCGCGTGCGCCATGTCGGCGACGTCGAGGTCGAGCATGGCGAGCGCACGCGCGCCGAGCACGTGATCTGCCTCGAACGGATCGACGCCTGATAGCGGGCACCGATACCGACGCTCGATGCCGGTATACGACACGCGGCGGCCGATGCGATCGCACCGGCCGCCGCGTGTGTTTTCGGACCCTTGCTGCGTTACTGCGGCCCCAGCTCCTGCGCGGACGTATCGGCGTTGTTGCCCTGCGCGACGAGCACGTGAATGTCGTTCGGCGTCACGTCGCCGATGCCGCCGGACGGAATCGTCAGCAGCAGCCAGTCGGCGTTGTTGCCGATGTTGACCGGCGCGGTCTTGAGGATCGGCGACTTGCTGCCGGCCGTCGTGACGATTATCTGGTAGGTGCCGCCGTTCAGGTAGACCGAATCCTGCGTCGTCGCCGGCACGGCGTTCTGGTAGGCCGCACCCGCCATCGTCGGGCTTTGCGTGGTGATGTCGGTGCCCGGCGGCACGACGTACACGTCCACGTTCTGCGCATTCGGCGACGCGTTGAAGCTGCGCACGCGCGCCTTGTCCGACAGCAGGCCCTTGTCGTACGGATCGTCGATCACCGAGATCAGCGACGTCGTGCTCGGCAGCGCGATGGTCGTGTAGTGGTGCCCGTTCGCGGCGCTGAACGATTGGGAGGCGATGGTCGCGGTCGTGCCCGACACGTCGTAGCTCGCGGTCTGCGTGCCCGAATCGACGTCGTGATAGCGCGTCACGCCCTTGTACGCGACGCCCGACTGGTCGATCTTCGCATTCAGGTAGTAGTCGAGGTTAGGGCCGGCCGGCACCGCGTTGATGAAGCGCGCCTGCGGCTTCGAGATGCCGAGTTCGGTCCCGGCGTCGTCGCCGCCGCCGCACGCTGCGAGTACGGAAATGACCGAGCACAGGGCCACTATCGTTCGTATTGATTTCATGTCGTCCTCTCGTTCAGGAAACCTGCCTTGCGATGCGGGACCGCCGCGCGAAGGATCGTGCGGGGCGCAGCGCCGGTTGGAAGGAAGATGGCTGTCCGCCGGATGGCGGGCGCGAAAAGGGCGCAAGCGACGTGCCTGTGCGGAGAAAAAGCCGCTGAACGACGGTCGCACGGGGCTAGAAGCGCGCACGCGCCGGGCGGGCGGCGTGCGCGGGACGACACGGGGAACGTCGGGGCGGGCCGCGCGATGGGCGCGGTTGTAAAAAGGTCGCGTTGGGGCGGGCGACGCGACGCGTCAGCGGTTCACGAGCCGGGGCGGATATGCGAGCGCGAGTGCGCAGCCGACCAGCATGCACGCGGCGAAACCGTACAGCCCCGCGCTTTGCGAATGGAACGTATCGCGCAACCATCCGATGAAATAGGTGCTGCCGAACCCGCCGAGGTTCGCGATCGAGCATGCGAACGCGATCCCGCCGGCGGCGGCCGAGCCCTTCAGGAACGTCGACGGCAGCGCCCACACGACCGGCATCGCGGCGGCCGCGCCTGCGTTGATCAGCGAGAACAGCAGCACGGTGCCGAGCGTGCCGTGCGACGACGAAGCCGCGATCGCCAGCGCGACGGCCGACACCATGAACGGTACGACGATATGCCAGCGGCGCTCGCGCGCGCGATCGGAACTGGCGCCGCAGTACAGCGTCGCGAGCACGGCGGCGGCGTTCGGAATCACCATCAGCCAGCCGATGTGATACGCGTCCTTCACGCCGGTGTCGCGCAGGATCGTCGGCAGCCAGAAGCTCACCGCGTACAGGCCGAGCAGCACGCACAGGTCGATCAGGCCGAGCGCCCACACCTTCGGATCGGAGAACGCCTTGCCGAGCGCGTGGCTCTTGTTGCCGGACGGATCGGCGTCGAGATTCGCGCGCAGCACGCGCTTCTCGTCGGCGTTCAGCCATTGCGTGGATTCGATGCCGTTGGGCAGCCAGCGCAGCACCGCGAAGCCGAGCAGCACCGACGGCAGCGCTTCGAGCAGGAACAGCCACTGCCAGCCGCCGAGCCCGTGTGCGCCGTCGAACGCGCGCATGATCCAGCCGGAGATCGGGCTGCCGATCATGCTCGACAGCGGCAGGCCCACCATGAACAGCGCGACGATCCGCGCGCGCCGCGCATCGGGATACCACTGCGTCAGATAGAGCAGCACGCCCGGCAGGAAGCCGGCTTCGGCGGCGCCGAGCAGGAAGCGCACGAGGTAGAACTGCATCGGCGTGTGCACGAACATCGTCGCGCCCGACAGCAGGCCCCACGTGATCATGATCCGCGCGATCCACAGCTTCGCGCCCACCCGTTGCAACACCAGATTGCTCGGGACTTCGAACAGGATGTAGCCGGCGAAGAACAGGCCGGCGCCGAGGCCGTACACGGTGTCGCTGAACTTGAGCGCATCGAGCATCTGGAGCTTCGCGAGCCCGATGTTGATGCGGTCGAGATAGGCGGCGAAGTAACACAGGCAGAAGAGGGTGATGAGGCGCAGCGTGACCTTGCGATAGAGAGGGCCGTGGGGCGCGTCGTCGGGGGAAACGGCGGCGCTCGGGTGTGCGGTAGACATGGGAATGCCCCTGTTCGAATGTGGCGGATGAATGGGTGGCTCGATCGACGCGAGCGGACGTTCCGCTGCGCACAGGAATCTGTATATCACGTCAAATACGTAGCGTACACACTAGAAAATACCGAAGCGCACAGGCATGAATCCGGTCGCCTGGATGGAAGCGTTTCATGCGGGAAAAGGCCGCGTTTAAAAAGGGGTTTTGGACGATATGGAGCATGCGCTGAAAACGCTGCGTCGCGCGTGGCGGCATGCACGATATTCGTGCGTATGCGCTCAAAATTGAAGTGTGTGCGTGGAAGTGCGCCCCACGTATTCCATGCCTGTTCGACACCGTTGCGATCGCGCGCGGCCGGGCTGGCGCGCCGTCGCGATGGTGGGGCGTCCCAACACGGTTGGACGATCGACACCCGCAGCCGCATGCGACACCGCGAATCATGATGCACCGCAATGACGCGACCGGCCGGCCGCCGGCTGCACCGATTTGAGGGTGTACACTGCTTGTCTTTCATTTGCACGCAGGCAAGGTTCCGTACTCTCATGGCGTCTTCCAAGGATTCGTACGATTTTCACGACCAGGTCGGGCATTTGCTGCGCCGAGCGTACCAGCGGCACGTTTCGATTTTCCAGGAAGCGATTCCCGATTCGGATCTGACGGCCGCGCAGTTCGTGACGCTGTGCGCGGTCAAGGAGCGGCAGGGGTGTTCGCTGAACGACATCGTCAAGGCGACCGCGATCGATCAGGCGACGATACGCGGCGTCGTCGAGCGCCTGAAGACGCGCGCGCTGATCGAGGTGTTGCCCGATCCGAACGACGGCCGCAAGCTGATCGTGCGCGCGACCGCGGCCGGCCTCGCGCTGATCGACCGTACGGTGCCGTTCGCGCGGCAGGTGACGGAGCGCACGTATGGCACGCTCAATCCGGGCGAGCGGGTCGCGTTGCAGTTTCTGCTGCGCAAGATGATGGAAGAGGACGGCGACGCGTGACGGGTGACGCGCGGGCCGTCCTACGTCGCACCCGCCGTGACCGATGCGCGGGCCGTGTCGGCGCTCAGGAGCCGGCCGGCTTCGCTCAGTGCGGCGCGCACGGTTTCCGGCGTGAACGGCGGCGCGTAGAACCGCACGCCGGTGGCATCGAACAACGCGTTCGCGACCGCGGCCGGCCCCGGCACCGATGCCGATTCGCCCGCTCCGAGCGGCGGCTCGCCTTGCCTGGGCATCAGCACGACATCGACGTCCGGCACTTCGTCGAACGTCAGGATCGGATAGCTCGCCCATTCGCGCGACGCGACCTTGCCGTCCGCGAACCGCACGCGCTCCTTCAGCGTGCGGCTCAATACCTGAATCACGTTGCCGTGGATCTGGTGGCGCACGCCATCGGGGTTGATCATCGTGCCCGTGTCCTGGCCGACCGTCACGCGTTCGATACGGATCTCGCCCGACATGCGATCCACGCTCAGGTCGACGATCCAGGCCGACCATGCCGCACCGAAACCGGGGAAGCGGCTGTGCACGTAGCGCGCATACGCGAGCCCGCGGCCGCGCACGATCCGGGCTTCGTCGCGTTCGTTCAGCGGGCGCGGCGCGCGCGGCATCCAGCCCGCGCGCTCGGCCACGGCCTGCAGCAATTCGATCGCGCGCGTGTCCTGCAGATGGCGAATGCGGAACGCGAGCGGATCGACGCCGGTCAGCGCCGCGCATTCGTCGACGAACGCATCGTGCGCGAACGAGTTCGGCAACGCCGACACGCCGCGCAACCATGACGCCCGCACGAGCGGCGCGAGATCCTCGCAGACGAAGCGACGATGCGGGCTCGCATACGGCGATACGGCCGTGCGGTCGCCCATCTCGAACACGCGCGGCTCGGGCGCGATCGCGCCGGTCAGCAGCGCCGCGAGCAGCGGCGCGTCGTTCGACGGATAGCGCGTCGTGAAGTCGTAGCCGAGCAGGCGGCCGTCGCGCGTGACGGTGCCCGTCACCTGCATCGACTGGCCCGCGCCTTTCGGTTCCCACAGATGTTCGTCCGCGCGCGACAGTTGCACGCGCACCGGTCGGCCGACCGCGCGCGACAGCAGCAGCGCGTCGCCGCACACGTCGTCCGCGCCGTTGCGGCCGTAGCAGCCGGCCGCTTCCATCCGCACGACGTCGACATCGGCTTCGTCGCGCGCGACGAGCGTCGCGAGGTCGTGGCGCAGCGATACCGGGTTCTGCGTGCCGGACCACACGGTGATTCGCCCGTCGCCCGGCGCGCGGTAGTCGGCGAGCGCGCACGACGGGCCGATCGAGCCGTGCATCTGGAACGGCCACGCGTAGGTGCGCGACAGCGTGAGCGTGTCCGGTTCCGCTCGCGCGGCGTCGACGTCGCCTTCGTCGAGCAGCACGCGGCGTCGGGCCGGCGCGGCGGCGATCGCGGCGGCCGGCGCGTCGAGCGGCGGCAGCGCGGGAAGCGGCCGCCACGTCACGCGCAACTGGCGCGCCGCGCGGATCGCATGCTCCTCGCGTTCGGCGACGACGCCGACGAAATCGCCGATCGCGACGACGGCCACGAGCCCCGGCACGTCGGCCACCGACGCGCGATCGATTTCAACGAGCGACGTGCCGACGAACGGGCCGCTGTCGTGGCCCGCATACGGCGGCCGGACGACGCGGCCGTGCAGCATGCCTGGCACGCGCATGTCGTGCACGAACGTGAGCTGGCCTGTCGCCTTCGCGGGCAGGTCGACGCGTGGCGACGAGCGGCCGACGATCCGGTAGTGCGCGGGGTCCTTCGTGCGGGTGTTCAGGTCGAGCGTCAGCGCGATCCGCCGTGACGCGACGAGCGCGGCGAACGTGACCGCCTGTCCATCGGTTGAAATCGTTCCGTCGTCGATGTTCAGCCGTTCCACATCGACACCGAACCGCTCGGCGGCGAGCGCCAGCAGCGCGTGGCGCGCCTGCGCGGCCGCGCAGCGCAGCGGCGTCGCGGAAATCTGGATCGTCGCGCTCGCGATGGTCGGCCCCTGGTTCGGCGTCGCGGCCGTGTCGCCGAGCACCATCGTCACGCGCGCGGCCGGCACGTCGAGTTCCTCCGCGACGATCTGCGCGAGCGACGTGCGGATGCCGGTGCCGAGATCGACGTGTCCGTTGAACGCGAGCATGCGGCCGTCGTCGAGAATCGCGACGAACACTTCCGGCAGCGCCGGCACGTACGACGACAGGCTGCCCGGCTGGCCGGGCGCCGGCTTCACGGGCGGCGCGGGCGGCCGGATCACGGTCAGGCAGCCGATGCGCGCGAGCAGTTCGGAGCGGTTCACGGGGGAGGGATCCTGTCGGGGAAGGTGCGGCCGGCGCCCGGTCGCGACGGATGCCGCGTGCGTGCAGCGCACGGCGCACTCGCGACGGCGGGTGGCTGCGGCGCGGCGGCGCATGCGGTCAATCTAGGTCGCCAAAACCTCAGCGTCAATTGCGCGCGGGTGCTGGCGTAGCCATCGCTCCAGGCGCCCGAACCGCCCGAATGGCCGGCGTCATCCGCGCGACGCGGCGGCTTAGCGCGCCTGCACGGCGTCGATCGCCGCGATCGCATCGTCGAGCGGCATCACGGCCGCATATTTCTGCTGCATGTCGAAGAGGTTCGCGTCGTGCGGCGCGATCGCGCGATCGCCGACGCAATCGGCGAGCACGAGCGGGCGGAACCCGTGCGACATCGCGTCGACGACGCTCGCGCGCACGCAGCCGCTCGTCACGGCCCCCGCGACGAGCAGCGTCTGCACCGCACGCTGCGCAAGCCACGGCGCGAGCTGCGTGCCGAAGAATGCGGACGGCACCGTCTTGCGCACGACGAGTTCGCCCGGCGCGGGCGTGAGCTCGGGCACGATCGCGCTGTTCGGATGATGCTCGGTCAGCGTCGCCATGCCGGGCACTTTCAGCGAGAACACGTTGTCGTCGCTGCCGTCGTCCGCATACACGATGCGGCTGTGCGCGACCGGCCAGCCGCGTTCGCGGGCGAGCGCGAGCGCATGCGTCGTGCGCGCGATCGCCGGCGCGATGTTGCCGCCGCCGAACGTCGCGGGATCGGCGAAGCCGACCACGAAATCGACGATCAGCAGTCCAATATTGCCGTGCGGCGGCAGCGGCGTGCCGAAACCCTGCTGGCGATACACGTTCGCTTCGGCGTGACGGGAAAGATCGTTCATGGTGTCCGGTCCTCGTCTATCAGGCGGGTTGGTCGGTCACGCGGCCGTCGCGCACGACGGTCTCGCCGTCGAGTTCGACCGTGCAGCGGCGCAGCGGGATGTCGATGTGGCATGTGGTCGTGCGATTGCCGCCGCCTTCGTTGTTCGGGCCGAGCGAGAACAGGAAGTTGCCCTCGAACGCGCGCGCGTCCATTCCGATCGTCGCCTCGCGGTCGTACAGCCCGAGCGTCGACCAGCGCGCGCGCGGTTGCAGCCCCCAGCCGATATGCGAGATCGCGTAGCCCTCGGGGTCGGCGAACGTTTCCATGTAGTCGCGCAGCAGGTCGGCGTCGACGCCGCCTTCGATGCGCGTCGCGTAGCCGCCTTCGACGGTCAGCGCGATCGGGTCGCGCACGTAGTGCTTCTGCGGCAGCAGGATGTCGCCGCGATCGATCACGATCGTGCCGCGTGCGGTGCGATCGTTCGGGTAGGTCAGCGCGAAGCCGCTCGGCCAGTGATCCCAGCGGCCCGGCGCGTCGACGAAACCGTATTCGGCGGTCGGCGGAAACTCGCCGAGCGGGCACACGAGCGCGGTGCCGGCCGCCGAGCTCACGCGCATCTCGCGCGCGGCGGCGATTTTTTTCGACGCGGCGAGCACGCGCGTGCGGTCGGCCAGCGTCGGCACCATTCGCACCAGCACTTCGGGCGGCTCGACCGCGAGCAGGATCTTCGTGCCCGATTTCAGGATGTCGTGCTGTTCGGGCGAGAACAGCAGGGTCATTAGATCGAGCACGAGGTCGCTCTCGCGCAGCGCGGCGATCGCGGCCTTGTTGCCGGTCAAAGGCGTCGTGCCGAGGTACGCGAGCGGGTCGCGGCTGAACGCCTTGTCGCCGTTCACCGGCGGCAGGTCGAGCCGGTTGACGATCGCGCCCAGCGCCTGCGTCGCGATCAGCGCGCACGACAGCGTCTGCGGATGGGTGGCCGCGCTCGTCAGGATCGTGACGGTCTGGCCCGGTTCGAGGCGCGACAGCGTGAGGACCTGCTTCCACGCGTCGATCAGTTGGGTATCGCTGACTGGCATCGTCGGCTCCGGTAAAGGCGTGAAGGAAAGGGGCGGGCGCCGCGCTCAGGGCGCGAGCGGCGCGCCGAGGAAGTCGCCGAACGCGGCGTAGAAGCCCGCCGCGTTGTCCCAGGGAATCATGTGGCCGGCGTCGGGCACGCGCACGTGCCGCATCGTCGGCGTCGCGCGCTGCAGTTCGGCGACGTCGTCGTCGCGCACCACGTCGCCGCGCTCGGCCGTGATCAGCAGCGACGGCACGGCCAGTCGCGCGGCGTCCGCGTGGAAATCGTCGGTGTGGAAGCCTTCGTACGACGCGCGCACCGCGCGTTCGTCGCAGGTGTGCAGCCATTCGGCGCGCAACCGGAGTTCGGCATCGGTCCAGGTCGGGCAGAACGCGCGCATGCCTTCGGCGTCGGTGCCGGCGCGCGCGAGCGCCATCGAGTCGATGTACCACGGCAGCTTGCCCGGATAGTCGCGGCGATTCGGGCCCGACACCGGCGGATCGACGAGCACGACCGATGCGAGCCCGCGGATGTCGCGCCGGGCCGCGCGCGCGGCGATCCGCGCGCCCATCGAATGGCCGACGAGGCTCGTGTGCGGCAAATCGAGCGCGGCGACGAGCGCCGCGACGTCGTCCGCCTGCGCATCGAGGCTGTAGTCGAGCGACGGCGACGCGTCCGACAGCCCGCGGCCGCGCACGTCGAGCACGTAGGTGTCGAATGCCGCGCCGAATATCTCGCCGACGAAGCCCCACGTGATCGCGGGGCTCGTGATGCCGGGGATCAGCACGACCGCGGGGCGCGATGCGCGCGCGCCGGTCGCGCCGCCGTAGCGCAGATAGTGCTGGCGGATGCCGTTGGCGCGCACGTTCGCGCCGTACAGGAAGGTCGAGGACATGGGGAGGCTCCGAAGTGGCGGCGGCGTTCAGTACGCGCCGGACAGCAGCGCGCCGGCGCCGGGCACGACCGGTTCGAGATCGAGTTCGTGCAGCATCGCGTAGGTGGTCGCGATCGCGGCGGTGATCACCGGCTTGCCCGTCATCGCCTCGACCTTCGCGACGGCCGGCAGCGACGGCATCTGCACGCACGCGGACAGCACGATCGCGTCGGCGTCCTCGTACGGCAGCGTCTTCACGATGTCGGGCAGGCGCGCCGGATCGTGGCGGCCCACGTCGAGGTTGTCGGGGATTTCCAGCGCGCGGTATGCGAGCACGTCGAAGCCTTCGTTGCGGATGTAGTCGACCACCAGCTCGGTGAGCGGCAGCATGTACGGCGCGACGACGACGATGCGCTTCGCGCCGATCACCTTCAGCGCATCGACGAGCGCGCCCGCGCTCGTCAGCACCGGCGCCTGCGCGCCGTTGTCGGCCGTGTGCTTCGTGAGGCGCGCCTGCGACACGCGGTGGTAGCCGTGTCCCATCGCCATGATCGCGACGAGGCACGCATAGCCGAGCACGTCGACGCGCGCATCGCTCAGTTCCACCGCGCAGCGGTCGGATTCGGCATCCATCGCCGCGAGTTCTTCCTTGACGACCTTCTTCATCCGCATCCGGCTCGAGTGGTACGTGAAGCGCTCGGGGCGGATGGTTTCGCGCAGCCGCAGCATCGCCGGAATCTCGGTCTCCATCGTCGTGTTGGAACTCGGCACGATCTGGCCGATGCGGTAGGTCTTGCTCATGACGGGAGGCTCCGTGTCGGTAAGGAAGGGGCGGCACGCTGGCGCGGGATCGCCGGATGTTGGGCAAAGTCTAGTGTGTACATTTGAAAATGGCAATGGATCAAAATTGTGGTCGACATGGGTGGATTGTTTGTGCGTGCGGGTTTTAGGTGATTTATTGGTATTTACCCGAGTGCTCCGGCGGCATCAAACAATCTGCTTGTCCTGAATAAATTGAGTGTGTACGCTAAATAAATGCCATTCAATCCGCCCGTCCTCGCGCCGCGTTCGGCAATGGGCCCACGATCAGGAGATCCGCATGAGCAAACCTCGTATCGCAATCATCGGCGCCGGCCTCGGCGGCACGGCCGCTGCCGCGCTGCTGCAGCGCGGCGGTTACGACGTCGCGCTGTACGAGCAGGCGCCCGCTTTTTCGCGCCTCGGCGCGGGCATCCATCTTGGCCCGAACGTGATGAAGATCATGCGGCGCATCGGCTGCGAGGACGCATTGGAGACGATGGGTTCGCATCCGGATTACTGGTACAGCCGCGACTGGCGCACAGCCGACGTGCTGTCGCAGATCCCGCTCGGCGACTACGCGCGCAAGGCCTACGGCGCGAGCTACCTGACCGTGCATCGCGGCGATTTCCATGCGCTGATGACGCAGGCGGTGACGCCCGGCACGATCCGCTTCGGCAAGAAGCTCGCGGCGGTGGAGGACACGGGCAGCGACGTGCGCCTGACGTTTACCGATGGCAGCATCGAGACGGCCGACATCGCGATCGGTGCGGACGGCGTGAATTCGCGGATCCGCGAGCATCTGCTCGGCGCGGAGCCGCCGCGCTACACGGGCTATGTCGCGCACCGCGCGGTGTTCCCGGCGTCGCTGCTCGGCAACAAGCCGTACGACATGTGCGTGAAGTGGTGGTCGGAGGATCGTCACATGATGGTCTATTACGTGACCGAGAAGCGCGACGAGTACTACTACGTGACGGGTGTGCCGCAGGCCGAATGGCCCGAGGGCGTGTCGATGGTCGACAGCAGCCGCGACGAGATGCGCGAAGCGTTCGCCGGTTTCCACGCGGACATCCAGCATCTGATCGACGTATCGCCGTCGATCACCAAATGGCCGCTGCTCGAACGCGATCCGCTGCCGTTGTGGAGCCGCGGCCGGCTCGTGCTGCTCGGCGACGCATGCCATCCGATGAAGCCGCACATGGCGCAGGGCGCGGCGATGGCGATCGAGGATGCGGCGATGCTCGCGCGCTGTCTCGACGAAGTCGGCATCGGCGACCATGCGGGTGCGTTCGCGCTGTACGAGGCGAACCGCGCGGCGCGCGCGTCGAAGGTGCAGCTCGTGTCGCACAACAACACGTGGCTGCGCACGAACGAGGATCCGTCGTGGGTGTTCGGCTACGACGTGTTCGACGTGCCGCTCGAGGCGCCGTCGCGCGGCAACGTGGCGGCCGCGGCCTGACGCGGGCGGCGCCTGCGCCGGCCGGTGCTTTGGAGCCGCTGCGTTCGCGCGGCAATCGATGCGCCGCAACGCGCGCATTTCGGCGTGTTATATGTCAGGCGCGCCGGCGGCGCCAGCCGGCGGCTCGTGCCCGCCGCCGGCCGACGCCGGCCCGCACGCCGTATTCCGGATCCATTCATGTCCCATCCCGCTTCTCCGTCGCGGCCGCTGGCGTTTCGCGTGAACGGCACGCCGCACGCCTTCGCCGACGCCGCGCCCGACGCGCCGCTGCTGCTGGTGCTGCGCAACGACTGCGCGCTCAATGGCCCGAAATACGGTTGCGGGCTCGGGCAGTGCGGTGCGTGCACGGTGCTCGTCGACGGGCAGGCGACGCGTTCGTGCGTCGTGCCGGCCGCCGCCGCGCACGGGCGCGACGTGACGACGCTGGAAGGGCTCGGGTCGTGCGACGCGCCGCATCCGATCCAGCGCGCGTTCATCGACGAGCAGGCCGCGCAATGCGGCTACTGCCTGAACGGGATGATCATGAGCACGAAGGCGCTGCTGGACCGCAACCCCGCGCCCGACGATGCGGCGATCCGCGACGCATTGCGCTTCAACCTGTGCCGCTGCGGCACGCATCTGGAGATCATCCGCGCGGTGCATCGCGCCGCACGCTCTCTGCGAGGCGGCGATGAAGCATGACGCGGATCTGCCCGTCGACCCGGCGCGCGTGACGGAAACCGAGCCGCACGACGACGCGGCCACCGACGCATCGCGCTCGCACCGCGCGCACTACGCCTGGCCGATCGGCGATGCGCGCACGCAGGCATCGTTCGATATCGAAACCCGGACCGCACCCGACGGCCGGATCACGACCTGGCGCTATCGCGCGCAGGCGGCCGATATCGGCCCAGGCGATTCTGACGGAGCAGAAAAACGCGCCCGTCCCGTCCCTGCATCGCCATTCGTCTATCGGCACGCGCAGACGTCGATCGAACTGGCCGATGCAGGCGGCGCGATTCCCGGTCACGCGCACGTCTTTGCCCGCGAATCCTTCGTCGACGAACTCGCGGGCGCGTTACGGCGCGATCCGGTCGCGTTGCGCTTGCAGCATCTCGATGCGGAGCGGGATGCGGGGCCGCGCGAGACGATCAGGATGGTCAGCGAACGCGCCGCATGGGGCGTGCCGGCGGCGGCTCGCGCGAATGCGGCTTCACGTGTCGGCGGCCGCGGGTTTGCATTCGATGGCGCGCGCGCCGATGCGCACGCCTCCGCCTCCGATGAGGATGCCGACCGTGACGGCGACCAGAGCTGGTCCGCGTGGGTCGTCGATCTCGAGGTCGATTGCGCGACGGGCGACGTTTCGGTGCGGCGCGTGGTGGCCGGGCAGGGCAGCGGCGAGCCCGGCGACGCGTCGCTGGCCGGCCTGCCCGCATGGCAGATCGAGGCCGCGATTTCCCGCGTGATGGGCGCGCGGTTGTCCGCGCGGCCCGCGCACGACGAGACCGATGCGGGCGCGCGACCCGACGCGATCGCGCACGAGCTGTTTGCAGTCGATGCAGCGACGCATCGCGCGCACGGCGAACTTTCCGCACACGATGCGCGGCGGATCGAGCGGGCCGCCGCGCCGGCCGCCGCCGCAATCGCCAACGCGCTGTACGACGCGACGGGCGTGCGTTTTCGTGCACCGCCGTTCGATGCCGCGCACATTCGCGCGGCGCTCGCCCAGCCGGTGCCGGCCGATGCCGGCGACGGGCCGCGGTCGGCCCCGCGCCGTGCGTCCCGCTGGCGCCGCTGGCTGGCCGGCGGGGGCGCGGGCGGCGTGGTCGGCGGGCTGATCGGGCTGGCGTGCGCGGTCCTGCCGGGCCCCGCGCCGATCGCGCCTGTTGCGTCCATGGCCCCCGGCGGCGCGGACGGCGCGATGTGGAGCGCGGCGATGCTCGAACGCGGCCGCCAGGTCGCGCTCGCCGGCGATTGCGCGGTGTGCCACACGGCGCCCGGCGGCGCGACCAACGCGGGCGGGCTTGCGCTCGATACGCCGTTCGGCACGATCTACACGACGAACCTCACGCCCGACCCGGAAACCGGCATCGGCAACTGGTCGTATCCGGCGTTCGCCCGCGCGATGCGCGAAGGTATCTCGCGCGACGGCTCGCACCTGTATCCGGCGTTCCCGTACACCGCATTCGCGAAACTGAGCGAGGCCGATCTGCTCGCGCTCTATGCGTACCTGATGTCGCAACCGCCGGTGAAACACGTGCTGCCGAAGACGAAGCTGCCGTTTCCGCTCGACCAGCGGCGGCTCGTGGCCGGCTGGAACTGGCTGTTTCACGACGCGCGGCCGTTCGTGCCGGAACCCGCGCGCTCGGCGACGTGGAATCGCGGCAAGTATCTGGTCGACGGCGCCGGACACTGCGGCGCATGCCACACGCCGCGCAACGCGCTCGGTGCGGAGAAGGGCGGCCGCGCGTACCTGTCGGGCGGCGAAGCGGAAGGCTGGGTCGCGCCGCTGCTCGTCGCGTCGGCGGCTTCGCCCGTGCCGTGGACCGAAGGCGCGCTGTTCGACTATCTGCGCACGGGGTTCTCGGCCCAGCACGGCGTCGCGGCCGGGCCGATGGCGCCCGTCGTCGCGGGGCTCGCGGCGCTGCCGGTGTCCGACGTGCGGGCGATCGCGCACTATCTGGCGTCGCTGTCGCCGCCCGTCGAGGCGGCAGTCGCCGCGGACGCGGCCACCCGCCACGCGCACGGCGCGGAAACCGTCGCGACGCTCGGCCTGGAGAACGGCCGCCGCGCGTTCGACGCGGCATGCGCGGTCTGTCATGCGGAATCGGGCGGCGTCGGGCATTTCGGCGTGCGTCCGCTGATGGGGCTCAACACGAGCGTCAGCCAGGCGACGCCGGACAACCTGCTGCGCGTGCTGCATCACGGGATCGACCAGCCGGCCACCGAGGGGCTCGGCTACATGCCGGGCTTCGGCGACGCGTTCGACGACCGCCAGATGGCCGAGCTTGCCGCCTATATCCGCGCGCGCTATGCGCCGGGGCAGCCGGCGTGGCGCAACCTCGCGGAAGTATCCGCGAGCATCCGGCAGGCGGGCGCGCATTGACCGTCGCGCCGGCGTGAACAGGCGCTGGCCCCGCGGGCCGGCCGGGCAAAATGACCTGCCGGGCTGAAATGGCCACCGGCGACGGCCGTAAATCTTGCCTGATTCGGCCATCGTTTAACCATTCGAAACAATGTGTTCACCAAAAGGGGCATGATCTCCGGCGATCGAGCGGGCATACTGTCGCCTATGTTGCTCAATGCACGTCAACCGGCGTGCGCTTGCCCTCCATGTCCATTCCAGTCTCTTTTCGAACCCTGCGATGGTTGACCATTGCGGCGACTGCATGCTTGCTCGCCGCGTGTTCGACCGCTTCCGACGTGACCGCGACGTCGAACCCGAACGTATTCACCGTGACGACGCGCACGGTGGGCGTGTCGACGACGTGGGCCGACGCCCACGAGAAGGCCGTCAGCGAAGCCACCAATTACTGTTCGCAGCGCGGGATGCGCGCGAGCATGAAGCAGGAATCGCTGACCGGCGGCCGCCGCGTCGACGCGCGCTCCGAACTCGCGTTCGAGTGCCATCCGACCTTCGAGACGGCGTCGAACCCGCGCGGTTGACCGAACGGCGGCATGATCGCGCCGCCCGCGTTTTCTCTCCCCGCATGCAAACCGACCCGCGATGCCGTCCTGGCGCATCGCGGGTCGGCGCACGTCCGGCGTTGGCCGGGCGGTCAGGCCGGCTGCGCCTCGTACAGCTTCACGCACGCGGAGAAGTCGAGCGTGCCGAGCCCCTGCTGGTTCATCGACTGATATAACTGCTGCGCGAGCGCGCCCATCCAGACCGGCTGATGCGCGCCGCGCGCGGCTTCGGTCGCGAGCCCGAGATCCTTCAGCATCAGGTTCGCCGCGAAGCCGCCCGCATAGCCGCGCGCGGCCGGCGCCGTGTCGCTCACGCCCGGATACGGGTTGTACGCGTCCGAGCTCCAGCAGCGGCCGGTCGACGTGTTGATGATGCCGGCCAGCACGGTGGGCTCGATGCCGAGCGCGGCGCCCAGCGCCATCGCTTCCGCGACGCCCATCATCGAGATGCCGAGCAGCAGGTTGTTGCAGATCTTCGCGATCTGCCCGGTGCCGGTGCCGCCGCAGTGCACGACGTTCCTGCCCATGTCGAGCAGCACCGGGCGGATGCGCTCGAACAGCGCGGCGTCCGCGCCGACCATGAAGGTCAGCGTGCCGGCCTGCGCGCCGCCGGTGCCGCCCGACACCGGTGCGTCGGCGAGCGGAAAGTCGCGCTGAGCGGCGGCGTCGGCCACCGCGCGCACGGTGCCGGGATCGATCGTGCTGCAGTCGATCAGCGTCGCGCCGGCGCGTGCGCCGGCCAGCACGCCGTCGTCGCCGAGGTAGACGGCGCGCACGTGCTGCGCGGCCGGCAGCATCGTGATGATCAACGAGCCGCGCGCGGCGGCTTCACGCGGCGACGTCGCCGCCGCCGCGCCGGCGCGCACCGCGGCGTCGACCGCATGCGCGTCGAGGTCGAACACCGTCAGCGCGTGGCCGGCCTTGAGCAGGTTGGCGGCCATCGGGCCGCCCATGTTGCCGAGTCCGATGAAGGCGATTTCCATGTCCGGGCTCCGTCGGGTCAGCGCAGCGCGATCGTCGTGTTCACGCCGCCGGCCGTCGCGTCGTCGTCGAACCAGCGCGCGGTGACCGTCTTCGTCTGCGTGTAGAACTGCACGACCTGCTTGCCGTACGGGCCGAGATCGCCGAGCTTGGAGCCGCGCGAACCGGTGAAGCTGAAGTAGGGCACCGGCACCGGAATCGGGATGTTGATGCCGACCTGGCCGACGTCGATCTCGCTCTGGAACTTGCGCGCGGCGGCGCCGCTCTGCGTGAAGAGGCCCACGCCGTTGCCCATCGGGTTCGCGTTGACGAGCGCGATCGCGTCGTCGAGCGTCGCGGCTTCCATCACGACCACCACCGGCCCGAAGATTTCTTCCTGATAGATCGACATGTCGGTCGTCACGCCCGAGAAGATCGTCGGGCCGACGAAGTTGCCGTGCTCGTAGCCGGGCACCTTCACGTCGCGACCGTCGAGCAGCAGCGTCGCGCCTTCCTTCACGCCGGCGTCGATCAGCGACAGGATGCGTGCCTTCGCCGCCTTCGACACGACCGGGCCGACGTCGGTGCCGGCTTCCGCGCCCGCATTGACCTTCAGCGCTTTCGCCTTCTCGACGAGATCGGGCAGCCAGTCGCGCGCGTTGCCGACCAGCACGACGACGGAGGTCGCCATGCAGCGCTGGCCGGCCGCGCCGAAGCCCGCGCCGACGAGCGCATTGATCGACTGCTCGCGGTGCGCATCGGGCAGCACGACCGCGTGGTTCTTCGCGCCCATCATCGACTGCACGCGCTTGCCGTGCTGGCTGCCGAGGTTGTACACGTGCGTGCCGACGCGCGTCGAGCCGACGAACGAGATCGCCTTGACGTCCGGGTGCGTGCACAGGCGGTCGACCACCGTCTTGCCGCCGTGCACGACGTTCAGCACGCCTTGCGGCACGCCGGCCTCGAGCGCGAGCTCGACGAGCTGCATCGTCGACAGCGGGTCCTGCTCCGACGGCTTCAGCACGAACGTGTTGCCGCACACGATCGCCATCGGGAACATCCACAGCGGAATCATCCCGGGGAAATTGAACGGCGTGATGCCCGCGCACACGCCGATCGGCTGGCGCAGCGTGTAGGTGTCGACGCCGCCCGCGACGTTCTCCGCGAATTCGCCTTGCTGCAGCGTGCCGATCGAGCACGCGTGCTCGACCACTTCGAGGCCGCGGAAGATGTCGCCTTGCGCATCGGGCAGCGTCTTGCCTTGCTCGGCCGTCAGCGTGTGCGCGATCCGTTCGAGATTGCGGCGCACGAGATCCTGGAATTTCAGCATGATGCGCAGCCGCGCGCCGATCGGCGTCGTCTTCCAGGTCTGGAACGCGCGCTGCGCGGATGCGATCGCGGCATCGACCTCGTCGAGCGTCGCGTACGGCACGCGGCCGATCACTTCCTGCGTCGCGGGGTTCACGATGTCGCCCCATTCGGCGCTTCGCGATTCGACGAACGCGCCGTCGATCAGCAGCTTGGCGGTGGGCAGGGCAAGGGTGGTCTGGGGAACTGCGGCGTTCATGGAACTCTCTCCGGGGGAAACGGTGTGGCGATGACAAAGGGGAGCCCGCGTCCGCCGCGCGTGCAGGCGCGGCGGGCGGCAGGGCGAACTGAAGATCGAATGCCGGCCGGCGTGCTCAGGCGCGCGCCGGGCGCATCAACGCGGTACACACGAGCGCGAACACGCCGAAGCCGACGAGGTACGCGATCACGTAGTGCGGCTGGCCGCCGCCGGCCTTGAGCAGCGACGTCGCGATCATCGGCGCGAAGCCGCCGCCGATCACGCCGGCCAGCTGCACCGACAGCGAGATGCCGCTGTAGCGGATTTCCGCCGGAAACTGCTGCGCGAACAGCAGCGATTCCGGCGCATAGAGGATCGGGAACACGATGCCGAGGCCGAGCACGATCGCCCACCATGCCGTCGACGTCTGCTGCGTGCCGAGCATCGTGAAGAACGGCGCGGCGAACGCGCACATCAGCACGAGGCCGATCGCGAACATCCGGCGCTGGCCGATGCGGTCGCTCAGATGCCCGCACAGCGGCATCGTGACGAGCGACAGCGCGGCGCCGGCCGTGATCGCGTGCAGCATCTCGGCCTTCGGCAGATGCAGCTGCTGCGTCGCGTAAGCGAGCGCGAACGTGACGACCATGTAGAACCACGTGTTCTCGGCGGCGCGCGCGCCGACGATCGTCAGTACTTCGCGCGGATGGCGGCGTAGCGCGGCCGTCACCGGCGATCTCTCGGCCTTGCCTTGCTTGCGGACTTTCTCGAAGTCGGGCGATTCCGGCACCTTCGCGCGGATGAACCAGCCGAGGCCGACGAGCGCGATGCTCGCGAGGAACGGCACGCGCCAGCCCCACGACAGCATGTCGGCTTCCGGCAGCGCGGCCATCGCGACCGACGACAGGATCAAGCCGAGCCCGACGCCCGTTTGCGGCAGGCTGCCGAACAGCCCCTTGCGGCCCTTCGGCGCGTGCTCGACGGCCATCAGCACCGCGCCGCCCCATTCGCCGCCCACCGCCATCCCCTGCAGGAAGCGCATCGCGATCAGGAGCGCGGCGGCCCAGTAGCCGATGCTGTCGTACGACGGGATCAGCCCGATGATCATGCTCGGCACGCCCATCAGCAGCAGCGTGATCATCAGCATCGACTTGCGGCCGAGGCGGTCGCCGAAGTGGCCGAACACGATGCCGCCCATCGGCCGCCCGATGAAGCCGACCGCGAACGTGCCGAACGCGGCGAGCGTGCCGACGACCGGGTCCAGCGACGGGAAGAAGATGCGGTTGAACACGAGCGCGGCGGCCGTGCCGTAGAGGAAGAAGTCGTACCACTCGATCGTGGTGCCGGCCATGCTGGCCCAGCCGGCCAGCAGGTAGTGCTTCGCGGTGCGCTCGGGCGCCGGCGTCGCGATGGTCGCATGCTCATCGAGGGTGGATCGGGTCTGCATGGTGTCTCCGGTTTTATTGCCCGCGGCTCATGGTCCGCAGGTCACGGTCGAGTATAGTTATGCGCAGATTCATGATGTACCGATAAAGAAACCGGTTGGATGTGCATTTATGCATATCGACGGCCGGCCCGGAGCCCCGCTTTTTTCCCTCGCCGATGCGACATGCCACCGAGCCGGTATCCGGCAACCTGAACTGGGACGACCTGCGCTTTTTCCTCGAAGTCGCGCGCACGCAGCGCGCGAGCGGCGCCGCGAAACGGCTCGGTGTCGATTACACGACCGTCGCGCGGCGCATCCGCGCGCTGGAGGCCGCGATGGGCACGCTGCTGTTCGACAAGTCGCGCTCCGGCGGCTTCACGCTGACGGCCGAAGGGCAGCGGCTCGTCGCGTATGCGGATGCGATGGAGACGACCGTGCAATCGGCGTGCGATCAGGTCGCGAACACCGGCGAGGCGCTGTCGGGCCACGTGCGGATCGGGTCGACCGAAGGGTTCGGCTGTTTTTTCCTCGCGCCGCAGCTTGCGCGGTTTCGCTCGGCGCACCCGCACGTGACGGTGGACCTGCTGCCGGTGCCGCATTTCGTCAACCTGCCCAAGCGCGAGGCCGATCTCGCGATCACGCTCGAGCGCCCCGAGCGCGGGCCTTACGTGGTCACGAAGCTGTGCGACTACCAGTTGCGGCTCTACGCGACGCGCGACTATCTGGCGAACCACGCGCCGATCGCGTGCACGGACGATCTCGCGCGGCACGCGTTCATCAGTTACGTCGACGATCTCGCGTTCAGCAACGAACTGTTGTACCTCGATCGCGCGGTGCCCGGCGCGACGGCCGGGTTGCGCACGACGAGCGTGATCGCGCAGCTTTTCGCGGCGCTGCAGGGTGGCGGCCTCGCGATCCTGCCATGCTTCATCGCGGCCACGCAGCCGGCGCTGGTGCCCGTGCTGCCGGACGACGTGGTCGTCACGCGGTGTTTCTGGCTGACGTGCCGCGAGGATCTGCGCAAGCTGCGGCGCGTGACCGCGCTGTGGGATTACCTGCGCGCGGCGGCGGACGCGAACCGCGCGCTGCTGTCGGGGGAGTCGGGGACGCCGAGGTTCGTCGGCGAGCCGGAATAGCGGTCGACGGGCGGGGCGCGACGGCGATGCGAGGATCGATCTGGATGACAACACGGCCGGCGGCGATTCGACCGGCTATCGGGGAGAGAGCAAATGGCTTTGACGCATGCGGGCAAGGTCTTCGTGGTGTGCGTGGTCGTATTCGGCGTGGCCGCCTACTGGCTCGCGTCGCGCATGGTGCGCCGACAGACGGGCGGCCAGCGCGGCTCCGGCGGTGCGGTCGCGTTCTGGTGGCTCGTGTGTTTTTGCCTGGTGTCGCTGTTTTTTCCGTTCGCGTACTGGATCGGCGACGAGCTTTACGCATTGATGGTGTCGCCGAAATACGAGGCGACCGTCGTGTCCTACCAGTCCGGGTGGGATACCTGCGAGCGCCGCGACAGTTCGGGGCGAACCTCGTCGTATCGGTGCATCAAGTACACGTCGATCCTGGAAGCCGTGATGCCGGATGGCGAACGCATCACGCTACCCGGCAACATCCGCTCGGGCGCCGTGCCCGACATCGGCGAGAAGGTCGATGTCGTGTTGCCGCAAGGAGCCCGGCAGTGGCACGAACGGAGCGTGCGCAGTATCGGCCTGCTGGCCGGCGGCGCGGTGATGGTCGCGATCATCGGGTATTTCGTTTACCTGATCGCGGCATACGGGGCCGGGAAGAAGATCGACGGCGCGGCCCGCTTCGGCGTGGCGGCGGTGCTGAACGGGCTCGTGCCGCTCGGTGCGCTGCTGATGGAAATCGCCTTCCTGAGCGTGCCGTACCGTTACTGGGCGCACGGGAATCCGCAGCAATGGCCGGTGTGGGTGCTCGCGCTGTGCCTGCTGTTCGCGCTGGCGCTGCTGCCGTTGCTGCTCGTCTATGCGCGAACCGCATGGCGGGCGGTGGTGAGGTAACGAAGGCGCGGCATGCCTGTGCCCGCCTCGCGATCGCAGCGCGGGGGCAAGCCGCGCCGCCGGCGTTCAGCCGGGGCAACCCAGCCGATCCGCCAACTCGTTCAGATCCCTGACGTCGAAATCCCACGCCTCGTCGGCTTGCAGGTCGGTCGTCTGGCCGGGCCCGTGCTCGGTCGGCCGCGGCACGAACGCGGTCGACAGCCCGAGCCGGCGCGCGGCCGCAAGATCGCCGTTGTGCGCGGCCACCAGGCACAGCTCGGCCGGCGCGAGGCCGAGAATCTCGACCGCTTCGGTATAGACGGCCGGCGACGGCTTGTACGCACGCGCAACCTCGGCACCGAGAATCGCGTCCCACGGCAGCCCGCCGTGCTTCGCGACGTCGACCATCAGCCGGATATTGCCGTTCGACAGCGGCGCGATGATGTAGCGCTGCTTCAGCCGGTGCAACCCGGCGACCGCATCGGGCCACGGATCGAGCCGGTGCCACGCAAGATTGAGCGTGTCGATGTCGGCTTCGGGCACGTCGACGATCCCGAAACGGTCGAGCGTGCGGACGAGGTTCTCGCGATGCAGTACGTCGAGTCGCACGTAGCGGCGTCGCCCGCTGCGGATTTCTTCCATCGACGGCGAATATTCGGCGCGCCACGCGTCGGCGAACGCGAGCGGGTCGAGCGTCGGCGCGTGGCGGTCCAGGAACGCGGCCGCGGCGCGTGCGACACCGCTTCTCCAGTCGACGATCGTTCCGAAGACATCGAAAACGAGCGCCTTGATTTCGGCAGGGTTCGTCATGGTGATCCAGTGAAGGTCGTTCGATGAGGGTTCACATCGCCGTGCCGCCGGATGGCGCGGCGCCGGTTCGATCGACATTGAATCACGGATACGCAAACGCGGCCGGGCAGGCCGCGACGTGCATCGCTCGCGCGCCGGTCGCGCCGGCGGCAGCGAGCGGGGCCAGGGCGCGCGGCAGCCCGCCCGACAGCCCCGGCCGCCGCGCGTTCGCTTTTCGTGCGCTGCAGTAACCTGCCGGCGCACCGGCCGCCGCCTGCAAGCCGCGCGGCAACCGAGCGTAAACCCCTGATGCAAGCAGGCACGCCGATCGTCATAGATTGGTGTTAAATATATTTCGGCGCGCCTTGGCTCGGCGCGCAAACGGGGCGCACCCGGGGATCGGCGTAAACCCGGAGCGGAACAGGGCACGAAATATCGAAAACGAACCGGGCGCATCAGACCCGGTCGGACAGACGGCAGGATTCACTTGAATACCGAACCGCAAAGTTCTCGCTACAGCCTCGGGCTCGCCGCGGAAGTGCTCGCATCCGAGCAGAGCGTACTGAGGCTGATCACACGCAACACGCCGCTGCCGGAACTATTGGTCGAGGTTTGCCGGCGTGCCGAGGCTTTGCTCGGCGACGGCGCGTGGTGCACGATCCTGCTGCTCGATACGGACGGCGTGCACGTGCGCGTCGGCGCGGCGCCCTCGCTGCCCGCGCAGTACAGCGCGGCGATCGACGGCGCGACGATCGGCCCCGCGGCCGGCTCGTGCGGCACCGCGATGTACGAGCGCCGGATGGTCACCGTCGAGGACATCGAAACCGATCCGCTGTGGGCCGACTATCGGGCCATCGCGTTGCCGCTGGGCTTGCGCGCGTGCTGGTCGGTGCCGTTCCTCGACGAGGCGGGCGTCGTGCTCGGCGCGTTCGCCGTCTATCATCGTTGGCCGTGCCGACCAAGCGACGAGGAAACCGCGCTGTTGCGCGATATCGGCAACAGCGTCGGCCTCGCGGTGCACCAGGACCGGATCGCGCGGCAGCTCGCGCGCAGCGAGGAACATCACCGGCTCGTCGTCAACAGCCTGAGCGAGGGTATCCTCGTCGTGTCGCGCGAAGGCGTCGTGATCGCGAGCAATCCGAGCGCGAACCGGATGATACGCGTGAAGGGCGAGCTCGTCGGCCGCCGGCTGTCCACGGTGATCATGCGCAAGCTGCGCGAGGACGGCACGCCGATCGACCCGCGCGACTGGCCGAGCCGGCGCGCGCTCGAGACGGCCACGCCGATGCTCGACTACACGGTCGGCTTCGGTCTCGCGGACGGCGACATCATCTGGGTGCGCGGCAACGCGGTGCCGATCGTGAGGCCGGGCGAGACGCAGGCCGATTCGGTGCTCGTGTCGTTCAACGACATCGGCCCGGTGCGCGAAGCGCAGCAGCAGTTGCGGTATCTGGCGACCCGCGACGCGCTGACGGGCCTCTACAACCGCCGCTGGCTCGGCGAGCGCATGCGCGAACTGTTCGGCGTGCGCGATGCGGCGGCCGGGCCCGCGCGCGTCGCGATCCTGTTCATCGATCTGGTCGGCTTCAAGAAGGTCAACGACACGGCCGGCCACGACGCGGGCGACGCGCTGCTGCGCAGCGTCGCGGCGCGGCTCGCGGGCTGCGCGGACGGCCGCTACGCGCTCACGCGCGTCGGCGGCGACGAGTTCGTGATCCTCGTCGACGACTGCGACGATCCCGAGCGTCTCGCGGCGCTCGCGCGCGAGGTCATCGACGCGATCGCGAAGCCGTTCGCGATCGCGAACAACGAATACTGGCTCGGCGTATCGATCGGCATCAGCGTCGCGCCGCGCGACGGCGACGACGCCGTGACGTTGATGCGCAACGCCGATTCGGCGATGTACGACGCGAAGCAGCACGGCCGCAATCACTTCACGTTCTTCACCGCGCAGCTCAACCTGCGGCTGCAGCGCCGCTTCGCGATCGAGCAGTCGCTGCGGCGCGCGCTCGCGTCGGACATGCTGCGACTCGCGTATCAACCCGTCGTCGACGCGCGCACCGGCCGCACGGTCGGCGCCGAAGCGCTGCTGCGCTGGACGAGCCCCGAGCTCGGGCCGATGTCGCCGGCGGAATTCATTCCGGTCGCGGAAGACACGGGGCTGATCGTCGCGATCGGCCAATGGGTGCTCGAAACCGCGTGCCGGCAGGCGGCCGAGTGGCGCCGCACGATCGCGCCGGACTTGATGCTGGCCGTCAACCTGTCGCCGCGGCAGTTTCACGAAGGGCTCGTCGAATCGGTCGCCCGTTGTCTCGCGCAAACGCGGCTCGACCCGTCCGCGCTGGAACTGGAGATCACCGAAGGCGTGCTGATGAACGATACGGACACCGTGCTGCCGATGCTCGAAGCGCTCACGGACATGAACGTGCGGATCTCGGTCGACGATTTCGGCACCGGCTATTCGTCGCTCGCGTACCTGAAGCGCTTTCCGCTGCACAACCTGAAGGTCGACCGTTCGTTCGTGTCGGGCGTGCCCGATCATCACGACTCGGTCGCGATCACGCAGGCGGTCGTCGCGATGGCGCATTCGCTCGGGATGAAGGTCACGGCCGAAGGCGTCGAGACGCAGGCGCAGTCGCGGTTCCTGCAGCAGATCGGCTGCGACATGCAGCAGGGCTACCTGTTCAGCCGCCCGCTGGACGCGCACGACTACGCGCGCCGGCTCGGCGCCGCATGAGCGCGGCGCGCTCGCCGGACGTAGCGCGCTAGCGCGCGCCGAACCCGCCGGCGCCCGGCGGCGGCGGCGACGGATCGATCTCGACCCGGTTCTTGCCTGCGTGCTTCGCGCGATAGAGCGCGCGGTCGGCCGCCTCGATCAGCACGGTCGTCGGCAGGCCGGGCGTGGGCACGATGCTCGCGCCGCCGATGCTGATCGTCACGATCTGGTTGCCCGTCGACGAATGCGCGTGCCGCACGCGCAGCGCCTCGACCGCGAGCCGGATCTTCTCGCCGAGCAGCCGCGCGGCGCCCGGCGACGTGGCCGGCATCACGACCGCGAATTCCTCGCCGCCGAAGCGGGCGGCGAGATCGCCCGACTGCCCGAGGCAGCGCTCGATCGTCGATGCGATCTGCTTGAGCACGCTGTCGCCCGATACGTGTCCGTACGTGTCGTTGTACAGCTTGAAGTTGTCGACGTCGATCATCAGCAGCGAGAGTTCGCTGCGCTCGCGCGTGCCGCGCCGCCACTCGGCGGCCAGGTATTCGTCGAGATAGCGGCGGTTCGACAGCCCGGTCAGGCCGTCGGAATGCGTGAGGCGCCGCAGCTCGAGATTGGCCTCGAGCAGTTGCTGTTGCGACTGCCGCAGCGCGCGATAGGCTTCGTCGCGCTGCAGCAGGCTCATGTACGAGCGCGAGTGGTAGCGGATGCGCGCGACGAGCTCGATGCGATCGGGCAGCTTGACCAGGTAATCGTTCGCGCCGGACGCGAACGCGGCGCTCTTGATCACCGGTTCTTCCTGCGTCGACAGCACGATGATCGGTACGTCGCGCGTCGCCGGATTCGCGCGGTACGCGCGCACGAGGCTCAGCCCGTCGGTGCCCGGCATCACGAGATCCTGCAGGATCACGGTCGGGCGCGTCTCGATCGCGGCGGCCATCGCGTCGTCGGAGCGCGGGCAGTAGTGGAAATCGATGCCTTCCTCGTCGACCAGCGCGCGCCGAACGGCTTCCGCGACGATCGTCTGGTCGTCGACCAGCAGCACCATGGCCGGCGCGTCGGCGGGCGACGCGGTCGGGCCGCCCGGCGGGCGAGTCAGGTCAATCGTCATGGTCGATGCGGGTTGTTGCGGTCGTTGCAGGGACAGGCATGGGCGTCGCGCGCGGTCATCGTCTGGCTCAGATTCGCGCGAGCGCCGCCAGTTCGCCAGCGATGCGCCCGAGCGGCAGGATCGCGCGCGCCGCGCCGAGCGTGGCGGCCGCCTTCGGCATCCCGTATACGGCGCTGGTCGCCTCGTCCTGCGCGATCGTATGGTAGCCCTTCATTCGGAGCGCCTTCAGGCCGATCGCGCCGTCGCGCCCCATCCCCGTGAGCAGGACGCCGATCACGCGGCCGGGCCAGTGCTCGGTCAGGCTGTTGAAGAACACGTCGACCGACGGACGGTACGGCGTCGCGGCCGGTTCCCGCGTGTATTCGAGCGTGCCGTCGCGCGTGATGCGCAGGTGATCGTCGGTCGCGGCGAGCAGCGCGACGCCCGGCTGCGGGCGGTCGCCTTCGTGCGCGACGCGTACGGCGAGCCGGGTCTGACCGTCGAGCCATTGCGCCATGCCTTCGGCGAATGCGCGATCGACGTGCTGCACGATCACGATCGGCGCGTTGAAATCGGCCGGCAGGCTGCCGAGGATCGACGCGAGCGCGCCGGGGCCGCCGGCCGATGCGCCGATCGCGACCAGCGGGCCGCCGCGCGCAGCCGCGCCCGCGACGCGCGCGCCGGCCGGCGCGTCGAGCAGGCGGCCGATCTGGTCGATTTTCGCGAGCAGCAGTTTCGTCGTGTCGCCGGCCGCGCCGTCGCCGAGCCTTGGCGTATCGACCGCGTCGAGCGCACCGGCGCCCATCGCCTCGAACACGCGCCACGCGTTCGCGCCGATGCAGCTCGTCACGATCAGGATCGCGCACGGTCGTTCGGAGCGCATGATCCGCCGCGTCGCTTCGATCCCGTCGAACTTCGGCATGATCAGATCCATCAGCACGATGTCGGGCGGCTGCGCGGCGCACAGTTCGACGGCCTGCGCGCCGTCGGTCGCGACCCACAGCACGCGGTGCTCGGGCCGGCGCGCGATCGCGCGGCGCATCGCCTCGACGGCAAGCGGGAGGTCGTTGACGATGCCGATGTTCACAAGCGGAATTCTCCGGTCGGTTCGTCGTGTTGTTGGAGGTGGGCCGGGTTCATGGAAGGTACAGCCTGTGCGGCGCGGCCGGACGGCATCGGCGGCCGGGCGGCGCGGCATTCTTTTCGGTTGGCGACGCCCGAATGCTGTCATGCGGCGCGGGCGGCGGCAATCGAAAAATTTGCGCATTGTGCCGTTTCAGTGCGTTTCCTCTATGGCGATGCCGCATTGCGTGCAAGCGGGCCAGTCGATCCTGTCCGGACCGGCCGCAAAAGCCCGCATGTTACCGTGCCGGCATCGACAAAAAGGACAGGAGAGAACCGGATGACCGCGCCCGATACCGTCCTCGTCAGCCGCGACCCGTACGCGCCGATCGTGATCGAGCAGGACGGCCGTTTGCTGTACCGGATCTACATCGAGAGCGGACACGCGTCGTTCTACCGCGATTTTCCGGTCGACCTCGATGTGGTGCGCGTGCTGCGCGACGACGCCGAACGCTATTACTTCCTGTTCGCGGCGCTTCACCATCCGTACCAGTTGAGCGCGACGAACCTCACCGACGCGGAGCGCGAGCGTTATTTCAGCACGATCCTGTTTGCCGGCCGCGACGAGGTCGAAGCGTTCATGACGGCGCTCGACCGCGCCAGCAACGGCGCGGTGGCGAATTTGCCGAGGATCTTCACGCAGGCCGACTACCGGCAACCGCGCGAGGGCCGGTGGTTCGGCGTGGGCGTGGGCGCGGGCACGCCGGCCGCGTAGCGGGCCGCGCCGTGGCATCGGGGGCCGCGCGGCGGACGCGCCGCCGCCGCGCCGTCAATGGCTGCGCGCGTAGCCCTGGATCAGCGCGCGCATCATCCCCTCGACCGTCGCGTCGCGCAGGTCGTCTTCCTGCTCGGCTTCCTCGACGAGCGCGGCATAGGCCGTCGCGAGCGTCACGCGGTCGACTTCATGGCGTTGCTCCATCAGCGTCACCATCCCGTCCTTCGCCAGATGCGCGGAGAACGCGCGGCTGCCGATGGTCTGGAATACGTCAATCATGGCGGCTCTCCCTTACGTTGCCGATGCTTTCCAGTGTAGTCGGCGTCCCACGGCCGCGCCACGCGCGCCGCCCGGCCCGCCCGATTCGTCCGATGAAACGCGGTCGACACGTGCCGCGTGCACGGTGTCCGCGGCTTCAACGTTTACCCGAACCGCCAAATTGTCGACTTTTTATCGATAAAGTCTCGTGTTAGATTTCGCCGTCCGAGCCCGAGGCAAACCGGGCCGGCAGCGCACGGCCGACGTGCCGCGCGTCCAGACACAAGGAGGGGAAATGCTGGTGCTGATTGGGGTGCCGATCGTCGTGATCGGCTTCGCGCTGCGCTTCAATGCGCTGCTGGTGGTCACGATCGCCGGGCTCGCGACCGGGCTGGCGGGCGGGCTGAATCTCGTCGACATCGTCAGCGCGTTCGGCAAGGCGTTCACCGAGAACCGCTACATGGGGCTGATCTGGCTCACGCTGCCGGTGATCGCGCTGCTCGAGCGCAACGGGCTCAAGGAGCAGGCGAAGCGGATGATCGCGCGCGTGCAGGCGGCTACCACAGGCCGAGTGCTGATGCTGTACTTCGTGCTGCGCCAGGCGAGCGCCGCACTCGGCCTCACGTCGCTCGGCGGCCACGCGCAGATGGTGCGGCCGCTGATCGCGCCGATGGCCGAGGCCGCCGCGGTCGGGCGGCACGGCGAGCTGCCCGAGGCGGTGCGCCAGCAGATCCGCGCGCATGCGTCGGGCGCCGACAACGTCGCCGTGTTCTTCGGCGAGGACATCTTCATCGCGATCCAGTCGATCCTGCTGATCAAGGGTTTTCTCGAACAGAACGGCATCGCCATCGAGCCGCTGCACCTGTCGGTGTGGGCGATCCCGACCGCGATCGCCGCGCTGCTGATTCACTGCACGCGCCTCGCGCTGCTCGACCGCCGGCTCGCGCGCGGCTTCGGCCTGGTGAAGCAGGAGGGCGCGCGATGATCGGCCTCGAACCGCTGTACACGCTCGCGGGGCTGATGTTCGCCGCGTTCGCGTACTTCAACCTGACGGATCGCACGAACCCGCGGCGCGTCGTCAATTTCGCGTTCTGGGCCGTCTACGCGGCCACGTTCCTGTTCGGTGCGCTGCTGCCGCATTTCATGACGGGCTGCCTGGCTATCGCGCTCGCGCTGATCGCCGGTTCGGGCAAGCTCGGCCGCGGGCGGTCCGACGAGGCAGGTCAAGCGGCGGCCGTGCGGCGCGAGACGCTCGCGCAGCGCTTCGGCAACCGGTTGTTCCTGCCCGCGCTGCTGATTCCGCTCGTCACGCTGATCGGCACGTTCGCGCTGAAACTCGTGCCGTTCGTCGAGCCGAAGAGCGTGACGCTCATCTCGCTCGTGCTCGGCACGATCGTCGCGTTCGTCGTCGCGCTCGCGATGCTGCGCGATTCGCCCGTGCATGCGCTGAAGGAAGCACGCCACACGATGGACGCGGTCGGCTGGGCCGCGATCCTGCCGCAGATGCTCGCGGCGCTCGGCGCGCTGTTCGCGGTCGCGGGCGTCGGCGGCGTGGTGTCGGGGCTCGTGAAGGAGTGGGTGCCGATCGATTCGCCGTTCGCGGTGGTCGCGGCCTATACGGTCGGCATGGCGCTGTTCACGATGATCATGGGCAACGGCTTCGCCGCGTTCCCGGTGATGACGGCCGGCATCGGCCTGCCGCTGATCGTCCACCAGTTCCACGGCAATCCGGCGATCATGGGCGCGATCGGGATGCTGAGCGGCTTCTGCGGTACGCTGATGACGCCGATGGCCGCGAACTTCAACATCGTGCCCGCGGCGCTGCTCGAACTGAAGGACAAGAACGGCGTGATCAAGGCGCAGTGGCCGACCGCCGTGCTGCTGCTGGCCGTGAACACGCTGCTGATGTACGCGTTCGTATTCCGCTTCTGATTCGATGGACGAGATCCTCATGACCGACCGACTTACCCCCGAATTCGCGTCGAAATTCGCGTCGCTCGCGCTCGCGCACCTGACCCGCGAATATCCGAACAAGCTCGCGCATGCGCTCGAAGGTCCGCACGACGTGCAGGGGCCGCGCGCGCTGCACCCGATCTTCTACGGCAGCTACGACTGGCACTCGTGCGTGCACGGCTACTGGCTCGTGCTGCGCGTGCTCGAACGCTATCCGGCATTGCCGGAGGCCGAGCGCATCGTCGCGATCGTCGACGCGCACTTCACCGACGCGAACGTCGCCGGCGAGCGCGCGTATCTCGCGCTGCCGCACAACGCCGGCTTCGAGCGGCCGTACGGCTGGGCATGGCTGCTCGCGCTCGTCGCGCAGCTCGAGCGGCTCGCGCTGAAGGGCGTGCTGCCGCAGGCCGCGCGCTGGGCGAAGACGATGGCGCCGCTGGCCGACCTGTTCGTGTCGCGCTTCGAGACTTTCCTGCCGAAGGCGACCTATCCGCTGCGCGTCGGCACCCACTTCAATACCGCGTTCGCGCTGGCGCTCACGCTCGATTTCGCGCGCGATACGCAGCGCGACGGGCTCGCCGCGCTGATCGTCGATACCGCGAAGCGCTGGCACCTGAACGACGTCGCCTGCCAGGCGTGGGAGCCGTCGGGCGACGAATTCCTGTCGCCCGCGCTGATGGAAGCCGAACTGATGCGCCGCGTGCTGCCGGCCGCCGAATTCGACGGCTGGTTCGCGCGCTTCCTGCCCGACCTCGCGCGCGGCGAGCCGGCGACGCTGTTCGAGCCGGCGACGGTCAGCGACCGCAGCGACGGCAAGATCGCGCATCTGGACGGGCTGAACCTGAGCCGCGCGTGGTGCCAGCGTTCGCTGGCCGGCGCGCTGCCGGAAGGCGATGCGCGGCGCGCGAAGCTGCTCGAGGCGGCCGACCGGCATCTCGCGAGCGCGCTCGCGCACGTGGCCGGCGACTACATGGGCGAGCACTGGCTCGCGACGTTCGCGTTGCTCGCGCTGGACGCGTAGCGCGCGAGGGCGAAACCCTGCCGGCGGCAAGGTCATCGACGCGCGGCTATACTCGCCGCTCGGACCGCTTCGCGCTGCATGCGTGGCGCGAAACGCGCCATCCGCCAGTTCGCCGCCATGCCATGGACAAGCTTATTTCCTACGTCGCCGCGATCCACGGGCTCGCCGGCTCCGTGTCGATCGTGTCGCACGCGACATCGCACGATCGCTGGACCGACGAGGACGTCGAGGTCACCCGCGAGGAAACCGAATACCGGTTCGACACCGGCGCGATCGTGCGCCGCTCGGTCGAGCAGGACCGTGCGCCTTCCGACCTGCTGTGCGCCGAATGCTGGATTGACTACGACGTGCTGCGCCATCCTGATGCGCAGCCGATCAACCCGTCGCGGTTGACGTTCGACAACGCGTGCCGCGAAACCTTCTGGCTGCGGTACCCCCTCGCGTGAACGTGCGCGCATGCATGCGTGCTTGAGGCCGCATCAGTCCTGCGGCCGACGAAGCGCGTGCCGGGGGTGTCGGCGCCGCCGGTGTCGTCGAATACGCAGTCCTCGGTCATGAAGCCCATCAGCGCGTGAGCGTCATGCGGACTGAGCTCGGGACGGGATGATTAAGTTGATTTTTTGAAAATCAATCGGATAAGTTATAAATATATTGATTTTTAAATTTCCGATATTCAACAATCGTTTAAATTTTCCCCATGATCTCATGGCAATGAGCTTGCTGGTGTTCTTCGAGCAAGATTGCCAACAGAGACGATGAATAAAAAGGCCTGCCGCCTGATGTATGCCAGGTGCCGGGGAATGGTACTGGCCCTCGAGGAAGCGGCAAGCACCTTGGGCGCACGCGCTTGCCGATTGCCGCTGCTTCGCGGGCGGCGAGCCATCCATTGATCGGTATGCAGGTGGTCCAGATGCACAGCGGATTGCCGCAGGTAAATACCACGAAACCATCGGATACCGGGGAGGGCAGTCAATAGCTCTATTGTGTTATCCCGTTTTGCAATGCAGATTGATCTAAAAAGCGGAGCACCAGGGATGCCTCGGTAACTCTCGATTTAGGTTCAGGAAAACGCGCGACGTTGACTCGCGCCCCAGGTTCTATCGGTGCATGCCGATCGATGGGGCAACGCAGCGCCGTTTCGGAATTGATGCTGCACCGGCCGAAATATGCGGGCCTCACTGCCAACGCGTTGGCGTACATGCGGCAACTCGGTCCGGACGTGCTTCAGGGGTGATCGTGTGCCCTACGTGTCGGACGCTACCCGCCAGCTGATTGAATCAGTCGGGGCAGCGATCGAGATCGACGAATATCGATAGCGTCCACGGCTGCTGGCGTTTCCGTGACGCCTGACGCGACGCGCGTACCTCGATCCGCCTCCGGCCCGGCACAGGCGCGAGCTTGCCGGCAGTTCCCGCTGCAGCGCGCCGCTGAGCGGTAAATAGCTGACCGATCGGAGCGTCTTTGTACTAATTCAGTCCATCTTTCGTGGAAGGCGACCGCCTTTGCGTCGCATGCAACACCGCTTTCCATGACGACGGCCGACGCGCGGCGGCGACGACTCGCTACACTGCCGTACCGGTTGGACGGGCCCCGGCATCAGGCCCGCGAGCAAGGAGACAGAAGAGGATGGACACCCCACGCGCAGCGGTCGTCACGTACCGCGGGAATGCGATCGAGAACACGCACGTCGCCCATGTGGCGGTCGTCGATGCACGCGGCCGGCTGCTGGCCCGGTTCGGCGATCCGTTCCGGATGACGCTCGCGCGGTCGGCGGCCAAGCCGGCCCAGGCGCTGTCGGTGATCGAGACGGGCGCGCCGGAGCGTTTCGGCTTCGACGACGCGGACATCGCGCTGATGTGCGCATCGCACAGCAGCGAGGATCGTCACATCGAACGCACGCGCGCGATGCTCGCGAAGGTCGCCGCGCACGAATCCGATCTGCGCTGCGGCGGCCATCCGCCGTTGTCCGACGCGGTGTACCGGGCGTGGATCAAGCGCGACTACACGCCGACCGGCGTATGCAGCAACTGTTCGGGCAAGCATGTCGGGATGCTGGCCGGCGCGCGGGCGATCGGCGCCGCGATCGCCGATTACCATCTGCCCGACCATCCGATGCAGGTGCGTGTGAAGCGGGTGATGGCCGACGCATGCGGCCTGCGCGACGACGAGGTCGAATGGGGCATCGACGGCTGCAACCTGCCGACGCCGGCGTTCTCGCTGGACCGGCTGGCGCGCCTGTACGCGTCGCTGGCCGACGGCGCGGACGCGGTGGAAGCGGTGGAAACGGGCGGCGCGCTCACGGGCCGCATTCGCGCACTGGCGCGCATTCACCGTGCGATGACCGCCCATCCGGAACTGGTCGCAGGCGAAGGGCGCTATTGCACGGTGCTGATGAATGCGTTCGGCGGCCAGGTGGTCGGCAAGCTCGGCGCGGATGCGTGCTATGGAATCGGCGTGCGCGCGTCGGAACGCACGCGGCAACTCGGTGCGGACGGCGCGCTCGGCATCTCGGTGAAGATCGAGGACGGCAATCTCGACGTGCTCTATATGGTCGTCAGCGAAATCCTCGAGCGGCTGCAGATCGGCACGGCCGCGCAGCGCGCGCAACTGGGCGGCTTCCACCGGCCGCCGATGCTCAACACGCAGGGCGTCGAGTTCGGGCACGCGACGTTCCCGTTCGAATTGCAGGCAGCCTGAACGCGGTCGCCGCGCCGATGCCGCCGGCCCGCGGTCCGGGCCGCGCATCGGCGCACGCTACGCGCGGGCGTCGCGAATCTTCGCCAGTTCCCGATCCGACAGCTCGCCGATCTGCGCGAGGTGTTCCGCGAGAAAATCCTTCAGCACGCGCAGCTTCGCCGAGCTGCGCCGGTTCGCCAGATACGCGATGTAGATGAACTCGCCGGTCAGCCGGTTCTGCAGCCGGTAGCGCGGCAGCACGGCTTCGAGCTGGCCGCTCGCGAGCAGATCGCGCACCAGCCAGATCTCGAATTCCGCGATGCCGAGCCCCGCGCAGGTCGCCTCCAGCAGCAGCTCCGAATGGTCGGTGACGAGATTGCCGGCCGGCAGCACGCTGTGCCGCGCATCGCCGCGCACGAGTTCCCAGCGCGGATCGCCTTCCGGGTGCACGTAGCGCAGGCAGTTGTGGTGTTTCAGGTCGTCCGGCGTCGCCGGGCGCCCGCAGCGGTCGAGGTAGCCGGGCGTCGCGCACAGGATGCTGTCGTTGCGCGACAGCCGGTGGACGACCAGGTTGTCCAGGTAGTTCTCGCCCTCGTGGATATCGAGGTCGAAGCCGCCGGCCACGAGGTCGTTGTGGTTGTCGGTGAGCCGCACGTCGAGCTGGATCGTCGGATAGCGTGCGAGAAACGGCGCGATCAGCGGCGCGAGATGGCGGCGGCCGAACGCGACCGGCGCGGTCAGCTTCAACGGGCCGCTCGGCTGCGCATTCAGCTCGGCGACGACGCGCAGCGTGTCGTCGAGATCGGCGATCAGCGTGACCGCACGCTCCAGATAGATGTGGCCGGCTTCGGTGAGCGTCACGCTGTGCGTGGAGCGGTGCAGCAGCGCGACGCCGAGCACCTCCTCGATCGCGGTCACCTTGCGTGCGACCGTCGACGTCGACACGTGCATCTCCTTCGCGACCGCCGAAAAACTTCCCGTTTCGACCACCCGCACGAACGCGCGCATCGCGCCTAGATGATCGATGCCGGGTTCTCTCGCGCCTTTTTTCATTCGATTCTCGCTATTGCGTCCCACGCAAAACCGCTTTCGATAATACAGAAGAGAGCTTGTTTTTGCAAAGGCATAGAATGCGAACCCGTCGTGTCGGCAAGCGGCGGCCGGCGAGCGGCACGAGACATTTCAGGAGGGCACGATGGCAGAAAACGGCTTCCGCGTCGAAGCGGATCTTTTAGGCAGACGAAGTATTCCGGATACCGCCTATTACGGCGTCCACACGCTGCGCGCGAAAGAGAATTTCGACATTTCGGGCCGCACCATCGCATCGCTGCCGTACCTCGTGATGGCGCTCGCGTCGGTGAAGGAAGCGGCGGCCGACGCCAATTGCGAACTCGGGCTGCTGCCGCGGCCGTACCGTGACGCGATCGCCGCCGCATGCGTCGAGATCCGCGAAGGGCGGCTGCACGACCAGTTCGTCGTCGACGTGATCCAGGGCGGCGCCGGCACGTCGACCAACATGAACGCGAACGAGGTGATCTGCAACCGTGCGCTCGAAATCATGGGGCACGCACGCGGGCAGTACGAATACCTGCATCCGAACGAGCACGTCAATCTCGCGCAGAGCACCAACGACGTCTATCCGACCGCGATTCGGATCGCGACGTGCTTCGCGGTCGAACATCTGCTCGAAGCGATGGCGCGGCTGCGCGATGCCTTCGCGGAGCGGGCCGACGCGTTCGCCGGCTTGCTCAAGCTCGGCCGCACGCAGTTGCAGGACGCGGTGCCGATGACGCTCGGCCAGGAATTCTCGACCTACGCGGTGATGCTGACGGAAGACATCGCGCGGCTGCAGGAAGCCGGCTGGCTGATTCGCGAGATCAACCTCGGCGCGACCGCGATCGGCACGGGCATCACCGCGCATCCGCAGTACGCGGAGAAGGCGCTGGCCGCGCTGCGCCGCATCACCGGGCTCGACCTGAGCACCGCGCCGAACCTGATCGAGGCGACGCAGGATTGCGGCGCGTTCGTCCAGGTGTCGGGCGTGCTCAAGCGGATCGCCGTCAAGCTGTCGAAGATCTGCAACGACTTGCGGCTGCTGTCGAGCGGCCCGCGCGCGGGCTTCGGCGAAATCAACCTGCCGCCCGTGCAGGCCGGCTCGTCGATCATGCCCGGCAAGGTGAACCCGGTGATCCCGGAAGTCGTCAACCAGGTGGCGTTCGAGGTGTTCGGCAACGACGTGACCATCACCTTCGCGGCCGAGGCCGGCCAGCTTCAGCTCAACGCGTTCGAACCGGTGATCGCGAGCGCGCTGTTCCGCAGCTTCAGCCACCTGACGGCCGCGTGCACGACGCTCGCGCAGCGATGCGTGAGCGGCATCACCGCGAATCCCGAGCGGCTGCGCGAAACGATGGAGCGCTCGGTGGCGCTCGCGACCGCGCTGAATCCGTACATCGGCTACAAGCGCGCGACCGCCGTGGCCGCCGAAGCGCATGCGACCGGCAAGTCGATCCGCGAGGTCGTGCTGGCGCGCGAACTGATGACCGAGGCGCAACTCGACGAAGCGCTGCACCCCGAAGCGCTGATCCGGCCGCGCGCGTTCTGACGCGAGCCGGTGCGCGGTCGTACCGAAAGCGCCCACGGAGCGGGGCGCGACACATCTACAAACAACGGAGACTCACGATGAAACACCCCAGCGAGCGCCCGGCCGGTCCGGCCGGCGGCGCAGATGCCGCGCATGCCGATCCCGATGCGATGTTCGCGTCGCACGAAGCCGGCTATGCGAAGCAGTTGAAGCCCCGGCACGTGCAGATGATCGCGATGGGCGGTGCGATCGGCACCGGCCTCTTTCTCGGCGCGGGCGGCCGCCTGCAAAGCGCGGGGCCCGCGCTCGCGCTCGTGTATCTCGTGTGCGGCGTGTTCGCGTTCCTGATCATGCGCGCGCTCGGCGAACTCGTGATGCACCGGCCGACCAGCGGCAGCTTCGTGTCGTACGCACGGGAGTTCATGGGCGAACGCGCGTCGTTCGTCGCGGGCTGGATGTACTACCTGAACTGGGCGACGACCGGCATCGTCGACATCACCGCGGTCGCGATCTACATGAAGTACTGGGCCGTGTTCACTGACGTGCCGCAATGGGTGTTCGCGCTGGGCGCGCTCGGCATCGTGTCGGTGATGAACATGATCGGCGTGAAGGTGTTCGGCGAGATGGAGTTCTGGTTCTCGCTCGTCAAGGTCGGCACGCTTGCGGTGTTTCTCGCGGTCGGCGCCGTGTTTCTCGCGAGCGGCCATCCGGTGGCGGGGCAGATGACGGGGCTGCATCTCGTCGCGGATCACGGCGGGATCTTTCCGCACGGGATTCTGCCGGCCGTGCTGATCGTGCAGGGCGTCGTGTTCGCGTATGCGAGCATCGAACTCGTCGGCGTCGCGGCGGGCGAGACGGCCGACGCGCGCAAGGTGCTGCCGAAGGCGATCAACAGCGTGATGTGGCGTATCGCGCTGTTCTACGTCGGTTCGGTCGTGCTGTTGACGCTGCTGCTGCCGTGGACCGCGTACAGCTCGCACGAAAGCCCGTTCGTCACGTTCTTCAGCAAGCTCGGCGTGCCGTACGTCGGCACGGTGATGAACGTCGTGGTGCTGACGGCCGCGCTGTCGAGCCTGAATTCCGGGCTCTATTCGACGGGCCGCGTGCTGCGCTCGCTCGCGATGGGCGGCTCGGCGCCGCGTTTCGTGTCGCGGATGAACGCGCGCGGCGTGCCGTACGGCGGGATCCTGATCACGGTCGCGATCAACGCGATCGGCGTGCCGCTGAACTACATCGTGCCGGCGCAGGCGTTCGAGATCGTGCTGAACATGGCGTCGCTCGGGATCATCACGACGTGGGGCTTCATCGTGATGTGCCAGATCCTGTTCCGTCGCGCGGTCGATCGCGGCGAGATGAAGGCCGTGTCGTTCCGGATGCCCGGCGCACCGTTCACGTCGTGGCTCACGCTCGCCTTCCTCGTCGGCGTGCTGGTGCTGATGGCGTTCGACTACCCGGGCGGCACGTGGACCGTCGCGATGATTCCGGTCGTCGTGCTCGCGCTGGTGATCGGCTGGAAGCTGGCGAAACGCGGCGCCGAGCGCGAGCGGGCGGCGGCGATGCCGGCATCCGTGCGTGCCGTCGCGGATCCCGCGCGGAACGCGTGACGAACGCTTGACGTCATGCACCGGTGCGCCGGTCCGTTCGCGGGCCGGCGCCCCGGTGCGTTCGATTCCGTTCAATGCAACTTCAGTTCAACCCGGCGCGCTCGCCGACCCATCGGCCGAAATCGCCGGCCATCTCCGCGGTCAGCTCGTGGCCGGCCGCATACAGCCGCGTGTCGTGCGCAACGCCGAGCGCCGCGAGTGTCGCATCGGCCTTGCTCGCCCAAGCGACGGGCAGCTTGTCGTCGAAGCGGCCATGCACGATCAGCGCATGAAGCGGGCGAAGCGCGTCGCGCGGCGCGACCAGCGGATCGATTTCCGGCAGGATGCGCCCGCACAGCACGGCGAACGCGCCGACGTCGCCCGGCGACGTGAGGCCGACGCTCGCACTCATGATGCCGCCCTGGCTGAAGCCGGCGATCACGGTCGGCAATGCGGGCGCCGAGCCATCCCGCGCGCGGAGCGCATGCAGCAGCGTGATCAGTTGCACGCGGCTCTCGTCCGCGCGCGCCGCATCGATTTCAGGGCCGTTCGGGCCGAACCGCACCGGAAACCACGCATGCTGATTGGGCCCGAACGTGAGCGGGCCGCGCAGGAATGCAATTTCGATGCGCGGATCGATCGTGTCGGCCACGGTCAGCAGGTTGGTCTCGTTACCGCCGACGCCATGCAGCAGCAACAGGCGGGCGGCCGGGCGGCCGGTGGCCGGACGTAGCAGATATTGAAGGCCGGATTCGGGTTCGGTGGTCAGCGGCAGGACGTCGGTCATCGCATGGGTCCGGAAGGGGAACGATGCGACAGTCTAGAGCGGGCGGATCGGCAGGGGAATCGCCGGGACGGGATTGATTGTTTCCTGTCGGGAATGAATCGGGGCTTCGATCGTTTCGAGCGCCGTCGCGGCATCAAGCGGCCCAGGCAGGGACCGACGGCCCGGCAGTCCCGAGCAAAGGCTGAACGGTCGATCATGCTGGTTCGACATCAGCGAACCAGCCGGGCAATATTGCAAGATTATAAAAAATACCAAAACAAACCCGCTCGTCGATAATGCGCGGCCGTTTTGCCCCCATTCAATAAAGCGAATGCTGCGAATCATGAATAAAACAATGAATTCCCACTATTCCGGCGATTCGTCCAGGGCCTCGGCCGCCTGGAGCGGGACGGCGGGAAGTTAACGGCCAATCCGCGAAAAACTTTAGACTTTTCCGCATGCAATTATTCATTTCAATTTCCTCAATGAACGATTAATTTTCGGTCATCGGACAGTCATACACCATCCCCGATAATTCGGCGCTCACATTCTTTCAATAGACCAAAGGGCGATCGAAACCCGATCGCCGCGGGGAGCCGTGTTCATGACCATCCGTCATCGCATTACGCTGCTAGTCGTCCTGACGTTCTTCGCGCTGTCCGCGATCGGCGTCTACGCCGTGTACCAGACGCGCAAGAGCGCGTCCGAGGTGCGTCAGGTCACCCAGGGAATCGTGCCGAGCGCGCTCGCGTCGGCGGATCTCGTCGCCGACGTGAAGAACATCCAGATCGCGACGATGACGCTCGTCTACGCGCCCGACGCGAACACCGCCGCGCAGGCGCGCGACGAGCTGAAGGCGAAGCAGGCCGCGCTGCGCGCCGCGCTCGACGCGCAGGCGAAATCGGCGGTCGGCCGCGCGCAGGAAGGCCTCGTCGCGCAGGCGAAAGACAGCGCCGCGAACTATTTCGCAGCGATCGCCGACACCGTGAAGATGAAGACGGACGGCAAGGCCGAGATGGCGCAGGCCTACCTGTTCGCGAACGTCGCGCAGTATCGCGACGAACTCGAAAGCATCGTCGACACGCTGCGCGTCGAGAAGAACCGCCAGAAGGACGACGCGATCGGCGCGCTGAACGGGATGCTCGCGACCACGGCCACCGCGATCGCGGGCGTCGCCGGCACGGTGATCGTGCTGCTGACCGCGCTCGGCTTCGTGCTGTATCGCCAGATCACGCGCCCGCTGATCGGGATGCAGACGGCGATGAGCGAGATCGCGACGAGCCAGGATTTCACGCGCCGCGTGCCGGTGGGCCGGATGGACGAAATCGGCCATTCGATCGTGGCGTTCAACGGGATGATCGAGAAGATCCAGGAGAACGCCGCGCAACTGAAGCAGAAGACGGCCGACATCCAGGCGATGCTGCAGAACATGCAGCAGGGCATCCTGACCGTCGTCGAAGGCGGCGTCGTGCATGCGGAATATTCGGCGTACCTCGAAACCATCTTCGAGACGAACGACATCGCCGGCCGCGACCTGATGGCGCTCGTGTTCGACGATTCGTCGATCGGCGCCGACGCGCGCTCGCAGATCGATGCGGCCGTGCATGCGTGCCTCGGCGAGGACAGCATGAACTTCGGCTTCAACGAACACCTGCTCGTCAACGAAGTCGCGAAGCGGATGCCGGACGGCCGCGAGAAGTGGCTGGACCTGAGCTGGTCGGCGATTACCGACGAGACCGACACGGTGGTGCGCCTGATGCTGTGCGTGCGCGACGTGACCGAGATCCGCGAGCTGACCGCGCAGGCCGGCGAACAGCAGCGGCGCCTCGAGATGATCGGCGAGATTCTGTCGATCAGCCAGGACAAGTTCCACGACTTCGTGCACAGCGCGAAGGGCTTCCTCAGCGAGAACGAGCGGATGATCCGCCAGCACGAGCGCGCCGATCACTCGATCGTCGCGGCGCTGTTCCGCAACATGCACACGATCAAGGGCAATGCGCGCACGTACAGCCTCCAGCATCTGACGAACATCGTCCACGAAGCGGAGCAGGCGTACGAATCGCTGCGCCGCGCCGACAGCGGCCCCGAGTGGAACCGCGATGCGCTGATGGATGACCTGGCGCGTGTACGCGAAGCCGTCGACCACTATGCGACGATCAATGCGGTCACGCTCGGCCGCAGCGGCGAGCCGGCGCAGAATGGCGCCGATTTCCTGATGGTCGAGCGCGCGCACATCAGCGAGAGCCTGCGCGTGCTCGATGGCGCTGATCCCGCGAACGCGTCCGACTGGCACGTGGCGCGCGATGCGGTGCGCCGCATGCTGAGCCAGCTCGGCACGCAAGGGATCGGCGACGCGCTCGGCGGCGTGATCGAATCGCTGCCGTCGCTCGCGGCCGAGCTCGGCAAGCCGGCGCCCGTCGTGCACATCGACAGCCACGGCCAGCGCGTGCGCAGCGAGATCGTCGCGACGCTGAGGAACGTGTTCATGCACCTGCTGCGCAATGCGATCGACCACGGGATTGAATCGTCCGACGCGCGGCGCGCGGCCGGCAAGCCGGCGTCCGGCACGATCGACATCGCGGTCGGCGTGGGCGGCGGCGAACTGTGGTTCGTGCTCGGCGACGACGGCCGCGGCCTCGCGCTCGACCGGATTCGCGGCATCGCGCGCGAGCGCGGCTGGATCGATGCCGCGAGCGAGGCTGCGCTGTCCGACGAAGACGTCGCCGAGCTGATCTTCCGGCCGGGCTTCTCGACCGCGCAGGCGGTGACCGAAGTATCGGGGCGCGGCGTCGGCATGGACGCGGTGCGCAATTTCCTGAAGCGCGACGGCGGCGATATCGCGCTGCGCTTCACCGACGATCGCGTCGGTGCGCCGTATCGTGCGTTCGAGACGATCGTGTCGCTGCCGGCGCGCTTCGCGGCGGACGGTGCCGCGCACGGCGCGGGGCACGCGCCGCGCGCGCGCAGCGCGGCTATCGGCGCGGCGGAGTGACGGCGTGATCGTGCAGGCGTGGATGATCCAGATGGCCGCCGCGCTCGCGGGCGGCGTGGTCGTCGCGGTGGCGGCGGCGATCGTGTTTCGCGTGATGCGCCGACGGCTCGTCGCGTCGATGGCGCGCGACGCACACGCGTTGCGCGATGCGCTCCGCGCGGCCGATGCGCGGGCGGAAGAGGCGGCGTCGGCGCATGCGCGGGCGGCCGACGCATGGGCGCAACGCGAGGCGCAGCTCGAGGAGGCATTGACGAACGAGGCATCCGCGAACGGCGCGCAGCGCGACGCGTTGCAGGCGCTGTCGGCCGATCGTGCCGCGCTCGCGCAGCAGGCGATGAAGATCGCCGACGAAGCCGCGCGCCTGCGCGGGCTCGCCGGCACGTTCGAGCGCTGGCACGAGCAGATGATCTCGCTGACCACGCAGAACCAGGACATGCGCGCGAAGAATCAGGAGCTGTCGGCGATCGTCGCGCACGTGTCGATCGTGTCGCTGAACGCGTCGATCGAGGCCGCGCGTGCAGGCACGGCCGGGCGCGGCTTCTCGATCGTCGCGAGCGAAGTACGCGGGCTGGCCGCGCGCTCGCAGGAACTGTCGAACAGCTATCGCGACAGCCTGAACCGCAACGATCTCGTGACGGCCGCGACGTTCCAGGACATCCAGGCCGGCGGCAAGATGATCACGGCCGCGCTCGCGACCGTCGAGACGCTGGCCGGGCAACTGCATGCACGGATCGAAGGAGAGGCCGCGTGATCAGCGCGCAGGCGAGGGCCGGTTTCGAGCGGATCTTTTTCGATGCCGCGCGCACGCGGCTCGCGGCCGGCGGTGCGTGCGACATCCAGCCGGCCGCCGATCACGAACACGACGCGCCGGACCGTGTGCACGCGCAGTCGCGATCGAGGCCGAAGGTGGCCGAGCATGGGGTCGCGCTGACGATCTCCGCGCTGCACTTCCGCCTGCTGCTCGCGCTGCGCTTCAGCGACGACGATGCGACGCGCCGCCATTTCGCCGGCGCGACGGCGGGCACGAACAGCCAGCGGCCGCTGACCGACGCGTTCATGGAAGTCGCGAACCTGTGTTGCGGCGCGATCAACCAGGCGCTGACCGCGCCGTTTCCCGATCTCGGGATGTCGACGCCTTACCTGCTGAGCGGCGCGAGCATCGACTTCATGCACGCGCTCTCGCCCGATTACGTGGCCGCGTACGACCTGACGCTCGACGGCGGCGTGCGGATCGGCGCGACGCTGTGCGTGTGCGCGAACGCGCCGGTCGACTTCCACGTGGCGGAGACGGCCACGCTGGACACCGGCGGCGAGCTCGAACTGTTCTGACCGACCATCAGGAATCCATCAGATGACCGAAGACCGACCCGTCAGCAAGGTGCTCGTACTCGACGACAGCCGCGTGCACGCCGACGCGATCAAGCGTTTCTGCGACGCGCACCACCTGGTCGGCCTGACCGTGCGGCGCAGCCGGCTGCTGAAGGTGCTGCGCTCGAACATCGATCTCGGCGCGATCCTGCTCGCCGAGGATTACGGCGGCTCGCCGGCCGAGAGCGCGATCGTCGCGACGCAGATCGACGCGCTGCGGCCCGAGCTGCCGATCATCCTGCGGCGCGAATCGCTCGCGTCGCGCGACGGGCTGCCCGATGCGCTCGCCCGTGTCGCGTGCGCGGCCTACGTCGCCGACGACATGACGCCGCTCGAGCGCGCGATCGACGAATACCTGTTCGGCCGCGACTACCCGAACGCGCTCGTGCGCGGCATCTCGGAGATCACCGAGGCGCGCCTCGACAGCCTGTTCCCGGGCATGACGATCGAGCACGACACGCCGTGCATCGTCCGCGACCAGATCATCTTCGGCGAGGTGTTCAGCCTGATCGCGCTCGAAAGCGCATGGTGCCGCGGCTACATGCTGTTGCAGACGAGCGAGCAGCCGCTGCTCGACATGCTCGGCGGCACGCGCGACGGCGGTCGCGCGCCGGATTTCCGCGACGTGAACAGCGTGCTGGGCGAGCTGACCAACCTCGTGTGGGGCGCGTTCAAGAACCGCTATCTCGGCGACGCGGAGGCGCTGGCGCGCCATCCGGTGCAGGTGCCGCTCGTCGTCAATCACAAGCAGAAGTTCATCTCGTTTGGCGGCGACTGTCCGCAGCTCTGCTTCAAGTACCGGATGACCGACCCGGCCTCGGGGCGCTCGGTCCATCTCGACCAGCGTTTCGTGTTCAGCCTGAGCTGGTCGCCGGAGGATTTCCGCGAATCGGTGCAGGACGTCGGGCCGATGGTCGAAGCGGGCGAACTCGAACTGTTTTGAATGTTGAAGTCGGCAACGACGAAAAGGGGAAGACGACATGGCAAAGATTCTGGTGGTGGACGATTCGGGCACGGTGCGCGACGAAGTCGCGGGCTTCCTGCGCAATCACGGGCTCGACGTCGCGACGGCCGTCGACGGCAAGGACGGCCTCGCGAAGCTCAAGGCGACGCCCGGCGTGCGCCTCGTGATCAGCGACGTGAACATGCCGAACATGGACGGCCTGACGATGGTCGAGAAGATTCGCGGCGAACTGGCGAACACGGCCGTCAACGTCGTGATGCTGACGACCGAAAGCAGCCCGGCGATGAAGGAGCGCGGCAAGGCCGCCGGCGTGAAGGGCTGGATCGTGAAGCCGTTCAAGGGCGACGCGGTGCTCGACGCGCTGAAGAAGCTCGCCGGCTGACGCACCAGCGGGACGTCGAGGGATGGCGCGCGCGATTTACAGCGCGCCGGGATGTCCGTATCCTGCCGGATGCCGAGGGCGGCGTGCCTGTGCCATGCGCGGCACGCCCGGCATTGACAACATCGGGAACGGAACACCCTCCAATGAAAACCGGAATGGGTCGGGCCGCGCTCCTGCGCGGCGCGTGCGTATCGCTGGTCGCCGCGCTGGCGGGTGGATGCGCGAACACAGCGCAACAGAACGCACAAGCGGCGGCCGCGGACAGCGGCTCGTCGTACACGTGCCATCCCACGCAGGCCGACGGGCAGGCGTCGGCCGGGCGGGGCGCAAACGGCTGCTATTTCGTGCTGCACGATCCGGCCACCCGGCAGGCGCTGCCGAATACGCGCTATGCGTTCGCGCTTTACACCAGCGCGGCCCAGGACAGCCGGGAACTCGAAGTCGAAGGCACGACCGACGCGCAGGGACGCACGATCTACATGCGTTCCGCCGCGCCGATCGATGCGGCGCGCATGGTGCTCGTGCGCATGATCGGCGATGGCCCGACGGGGCGCATGCCGGTGCGGGTCCGTCCGATGGACGGCAAGCGCATCCCGTTCGCGCGGTACAAGGTGGTGGGCTGTAACGGGCCGTACGAAGGCGTGACCGACGAAACGGGGCGCGGCGTGATGTATCGCTGCAAGACACAGTCCCGGATCGACGTGTCGTTCTACCCGTCGCGTCCGTAGCGCGAACCGGATGATGACCGAATCCGGCCGCGCTGCGGCCCAACCCATCGAGATGCTGATCGCGAAGGGCATCGTTTTTTCCATCGTGGGCGCGTGCATGCTGATCGGCGCCGCGCTGTACGCGCAGTCGACCCGGGAATTCATGCGGACGTCGGCCGTCGTGCCGGGGCGTGTCGTCAAGCTGAACGCGGGCCCGCATCATCCGGAGATCGCGTTCACGACGCTCGCGGGCGAGCACGTCGAATATGCGCAGGGCGGCGACGTCAGTGTCGAGGACGGCGCGACGGTGGAGGTGCGCTATGCGCCGGACGCGCCGAGGATGACCGCGCGGATGAACACGTTCGGCGCGCTCTGGGGCGATGCGCTGGCAATCGGCGGGATGGGCGCGGTCTTTTTCGTCGCGGGCGTCGGACAGTTGTGGTCGGGCGTGCGCAGGTGGCGCGGCGGGCGCAAGCGAATGTGACCGCCCGTTGTGCACCGAACTCTTCACAGGACATTCCAACATGACAATTCGCTTGATGCCGTGGCTCGTCGTGATCGGCGCGGCATTCGCGGGCTTCCCCGCGTACGCGGCGGGTACCGCGCATTCGCTTGACCAGGTGCCCGGCAAGTTCGATTCGCCCGAAGCACGCGCCGCGTATGCGCGCGACATGAGCGGCGCGCCGGAAGCGGATGGCTTCGGCGTGCACCTGCCGCCCGGCTTCACGCGGAAGGGGCTGGTGGCGCAACTTGCCCCGGGCCAGCCGCTTGCGCGAGTCGTGCTGGCCGGCGCGAAACCGTGGCCGCAACGCCCCGGTGCGTTCGTCGCGATCGTGTGCGTGGCACCGACCGACGAGATTGCGCGCGACGTGCTGCGATTCCGTGCGCCTACCGATTGCGAAGACTTCGCGCGCGGCGCCGACGCCGATGACCGGAAAGAGCGGGTCTGGCTGGGCGTATTCGAGCGCGGCCCGGACGGCGTGCCGCGCCTGGTCGCGCGTACCGAACAGCCGCTCGACCAGGCGACCGACTGGAGCAACACGAATCTCGACGCTCCCGACTATCTCGAGGAGACGAAGCAGTCGGGGGACCGCGCGTTACGGCCCGAGCGGTGGTCGCGGTTCGATCTCGCGCCGTATGCGCTGCGGGCGGGCGATGCCGCGTTCGGGGTGCGAGCCGGCTGGTCGATCGGCTATTCCGGCGGCGGCGCATCGTTCGAGGCGTTGTACCTGTTCCGGATCGAAGGCAAGATGCTGCGCGTGGTGTTCGCGCAGCCGATGATGTTCTACCGGGATATCGCCGGGGATTGGCATCGCAACGGCACGCGAGATCACGACATCACGGAAGGCAGCAATACGCTCAGTGTGCTGTCGTCCTCGACGGACGGCTTCCGCGACTTGCAGTTGCGAGAGCGCGGCGGCAAATGGCGCCAGACGTTTCGCTGGTCTGCTGCCGATGGCGAGTATCGGCCGCGCTGACGCACCGGCCCGTTAGCGGGCCACTACCGGCCCGCCGCCGCCGTCGCGAATTCGTCGACGACGGCCTCGATCACCGCCTGCACGCGCGCGGTCTTGTAGAGGTCGGCATGGGCGACGAGCCACACGTCGAAATGATTGCACCGCTGCGGCATGAGCCGCACCAGTTCCGGCTCGGTGTCCGCGCGGAAGCACGGCAACTCCGAAATCCCGAGCCCCGCCAGCGTCGCCTCCACCAGCATCATCGTCGACGAGGTCTGGAACATCACGCGGCCGCGCGATGTCGGCTCGCCGCACAGCGCGTCCCACATCGTCGGCACCACCGGCTGCTGATACATCACCAGATCGTGCCCGTCGAACGCGCTGCCCGCGACCGGTTCGCCCCGTTCGGTCAGGTAGCCGCGCGATGCGTAGATGCCCGTTTCGAGATGCCCGAGCCGCCGGGTGATCAGGTCCGGCGATTCCGGCCGCAACGTGCGGATCGCGAGATCCGCCTCGCGGCGCGTGAGGTTGGTGATTTGCGCCGACGTCACGCACACGACGTCGATGCCGGCATGCCGGCGCCGCACGCGGGCGATCGCGGGAACGACGAAGCGCTTGCCGAGCGTGTCGGTCGTCGCGATCCGCACCGATCCCGCCAGTTGCTCGTCGAGCCCCATTACCCGGCGTTCGATCGTGAGCGACGCGCGCTCCATCGTTTCGGCCGGCTCGAGCAGCGCTTCGCCCGCGGTCGTCAGTACATAGAGGGACGGTGTGCGCAGAAACAGCCGGGCCGCCAGTTCGTCCTCGAGCGCGGCGATCCGGCGTCCGACCGTTGCCTGATCGACGTTCAGTTGCGCCGCGGCGCCGCGCAGCGTGCCGGTGCGCGCCAGTGCAAGGAAGAAGCGGGCGTTGTCCCAGTTCATGCGGATCGATTGTGGCATCGGACAGGCGGCGACGGACAGGAAACGGTGATGCAGATTTGCATCGGGGAAATGCGAAATTATCACTTTTGCGCATCGCGCGCCCGGTCCTAGACTTCCGGCATCTGCAGGGAGGTGTCATGTCCGAGTGCCATTCCGTTTCCGTCCCGGTTTCTTCCGTCGCGCCGACGGCGCCGAGCCGCGCGACGGCGCGCGAGCAGCGCCTGACGCTCGCGTTCGTCGCGGTCGGCATGTTCATGGCGGTGCTCGATTCGACGATCGTCAACGTCGCGCTGCCGGCGATGCGCACCAGCCTCGGCGCGACGGTCGCGGAGCTCGCGTGGATCGTCGACGCCTATACGCTCAGCTTCGCCGCGCTGATCCTCGCGGGCGGCGCGCTGTCCGACCGGTTCGGCGCGAAGCGCGTGTACCTGGCCGGGCTGGCGCTGTTCGTCGGCGCATCGGCGGCGTGCGGCGGCGCGTCGTCGGTGGCGATCCTCGTGGCCGCGCGGTTCGCGCAGGGCATGGGCGCCGCGCTCTTTTTGCCCGCGTCGCTCGCGATCGTGCGCAGCACCTTCGACGTGCCGGCCGAGCGGGCGCGGGCGATCGCGGTGTGGGCCGGCATCGCGTCGGTCGCGGTCGCGGTGGGGCCGGTGCTGGGCGGCATCCTGGTCGACGATTTCGGCTGGCGCAGCGCGTTCCTGATCAACGTGCCGACCGGCGCGGTCGCCTTTGCCGGCGCGGCGGCGTGCGTTCGCGCGTCGGTCGCGCGGGACGTGCGCCATTTCGACTGGGCCGGCCAGGGCGTCGGTGCGGCGGCGCTCGGCGCGCTGTGTTTCGTGGTGATCGAATTGCCGACACGCGGCGCGGGCGCCGCGGAGGTCCGCGCCGCGTTGCTGATCGCCGCGCTCGCCGCCGGAGTGCTGGTCGTCGTCGAGCGGCGTGCGCGCCATCCGATGGTGCCGCTCGCGTGGTTTCGCAATCGCGTCTTCGTCGCGATGAACCTGATGGGCAGCCTCGTCTATGTCGGCTACTTCGGATTGCTGTTCGTGCTGAGCCTGTACCTGCACGGGCGCTTCGGCATGAGCGCGCGGCAGATCGGGCTGACGCTGCTGCCGTTCGCGTTGAGTCTGTCGCTCGGCAATCTGCTGTCGGGGAAACTGCATGGCCGCGTTCGTCCGGTCACGCTGATGGCCAACGGTCTCGCGATGGCGGCACTCGCCATTCCGGCGATCGCGATTGCGCTCGCGCTGCATGGGCCGTGGCCGGTGGTCTGGGGGGCGATGGCCGCGTTCGGCACCGGCACCGCGTTGTCGGTCGCACCGATGATCGCGACGGTGCTCGAACAGGTGCCTGCCGACGCGGCGGGCGTGGCATCCGGGTTCCTCAACGCGGCGCGACAGGCCGGCAGCCTGCTCGGCGTGGCCGTCGCAGGCGCCGCGACGATCCTGTTGCCGGATCTGACCGGTGCGCTGTGGGCGGTCGCGGTGCTCGGCTGTGTCGCCTATGCGATCGCCGCGCTGGCCGCGAGGACGGCAGGCCGCGCGCAAGCCGCGCAAGCCGCGCGACGACGCCGTTGACGCCGTTGACGCGAGACGGGCACGGTCGTTGCGCCGTGGCCGGCAGGCCGTCGCGCACGCGCGTGCGGCACCGCGGCTGGACGCCGTGCGGAATGTGGAGGACCATTTCGTGACGCTGCCGCGGGCGGCCGGATACGCGTTTCGTCCGCCCGCGCCGCATCGAATCCTGTCGAACCCCGTCGAGCGGAACACCATGGAACCCATTCACGAGACAGCCGAGCCGATCCTGCTGCGCGATGCGCACGACGGCGTCGTCACGCTGCGCCTGAATCGCCCGCAGCAGTTCAACGCGTTGTCCGAAGCGATGCTCTCGGCGCTGCACGATGCATTCGATACGCTGGCTGCCGATCCGCACGTGCGCTGCGTCGTGCTGGCCGCCGAAGGCAAGGCGTTCTGCGCCGGCCACGACTTGCGCCAAATGCGCGCCAAGCCTGAACTCGACTACTACCGCACGCTGTTCGCGCAGTGCAGCCGCGTGATGCTCGCGATGCGCGCGTTGCCGGTGCCGGTGATCGCGCGCGTGCACGGCATCGCGACGGCGGCCGGCTGCCAGCTCGTCGCGGCATGCGACCTCGCGATCGCGGCCGATACCGCGCGCTTCGCGGTGTCGGGCATCAACGTCGGGCTGTTCTGCTCGACGCCGGCCGTCGCGTTGAGCCGCAACGTCGCGGCCAAGCGCGCGTTCGACATGCTGGTGACCGGCCGTTTCGTCGATGCGGCGACGGCCGCCGCGTGGGGGCTCGTCAACGAAGCCGTGCCCGAGGACGCGCTCGATGCGGCCGTCGCGCGCAAGGTCGCCGAGATCGTCGCGAAGAGCCCGGCCGCGGTGCGGGTCGGCAAGCAGATGTTCTACCGTCAGCGCGAATTGCCGCTCGACGAAGCGTATGCGTACGCGGGCGACGTGATGGCGCGCAACATGATGGAAGAGGATGCGGGCGAAGGGATCGACGCGTTCCTCGAGAAGCGCAAGCCGACGTGGCGTTCGTGATGCGGTGACGGGAGCGGGCAGGGCGCGCGTTGTCACCCCACCGTGGGTGCAACGCGCAACGACGTAGCGCGTCGTGGCCGGCGCGAGAGGGCGGTTCGCCGCAAAGCAGACGGGCCGCCAAGGCGGCCCGCAAGCAAGTGGAACGGCATGCGCGGCGACGCGGTCACGCACTGCCGTACTGCCGTACTGCCGTACTGCCGTACTGCCGTACTGCCGTACTGCCGCACCGCCGCGGCGGCGCCGGTCAGCGGCCGTAGCTTCCCGTCCGCAGCGCCGGCTGCACGGTCGACGCGCCGGGCGGCACGATCACCACCGGCACGCGGCGCGCGAGCGCGCACATCAGCTCGTAGCCGATCGTGCCGCTGGCTTCGGCGACATCGTCCACTTTCACCTGGTCGCCCCACAGCTCGACGCTCGCGCCGATGCCCGCGTTCGGGCACGGCGTCAGGTCGACGGTCAGCATGTCCATCGACACGCGGCCGACGACGCGCGTCATCACGCCGTCCACCGCGATCGGCGTGCCGGTCGGCGCGTGGCGCGGATAGCCGTCCGCGTAGCCGCACGCGACGACGCCGATCCGCATCGGTCGGTCGGCCGTGAAGCGGCGGCCGTAGCCGACCGTTTCCCCGGGCGCGAGCGTCTGCACGCCGATGATCTTGCTGGTCAGCGTCATCGCGGCCGCCAGCGGCGTGTCGGCGATATCCCGCGCCGCGCCGGTCGGCGACGCGCCGTACAGGATCGTGCCGGGCCGCACCCAATCGCGGTGCGCGCGCGGATGCCACAGCACGGCCGCCGAATTCGACACCGAGCGCTCGCCCGGAATCCCGGCCGTGGTCGCGTCGAACTGATCGAGCTGCCAGTCGACTTCGCCTTCGTCGGCGTTCGCGAAATGCATCATCAGCGTGATCTTGCCGATCGACGGCGCGCTCGCCGCGCGCTCCCACGCGGCGCGGAACGCGGCCGGCCGGTAGCCGAGCCGGTTCATGCCGGAATTCATCTTCAGCTGGATGTCGATCGGCTGCTGCGGCTTCGCGGCGATCAGCAGGTCGAGCTGTTCGTCGCAGTGCACGGCGACCGTCAGCCGATGGCGATCGGCCAGCTCGACGTCGGCCGGCTCGAAGATCCCTTCGAGCAGCAGCACGGGCTTGTCCCAGCCGAGTTCGCGCACGCGCACGGCTTCGTCGAGATCGAGCAGCGCGATGCCGTCGGCGGCCGCGAGGCCCGGGTAGATCCGTTCGATGCCGTGGCCGTACGCATTGGCCTTGATCACGGCCCACACGCGCGATTGCGCGGCGGTGCGGCGGATGAAGTCGAGGTTGTGGCGAACGGCGTCGGGGCGGATGTGGGCGACGATGGGACGGGGCATGGCAAGGGCTCGGGTCGGATGTCGTTCGGCGCGCGGCGGCGCGGGGGAAACCGGCTGGCCGGGCGCGGCGGCGCGTCAAGCCAGTGTCGAGCGCTATGTTATGAGTGTTCGACCAGTTTTAATTAACGTATTTATCGGTGATTTGGTGGAAATTGTGGCGTCGTCGTGGGCCGAGCCTCCCGTCTAGAAAACCGATGCGCGGACAGCACGATGCAGTGCTAAGCTCTCGGCGATCTTGTCATTGATCAATGTAATCATAACGGAGGAGACTTTGATGACGACGTCCCAGCTGTGCCTGTTCATCGTGGCGCTGTTGCCGTTCCCGATGACGTTTCTCGCCAAGGCCCGCAAGGGTTACGACAACCGTATGCCGCGCGACTATCTGGCGAAGCTCGAAGGCTGGCGCGCACGCGCGCAGGCCGCGCATCAGAATGCGTGGGAAGCGCTCGTGCTGTTCGCGGTCGCGCTGGTGGTGGCGTGGCACAACGGCGCGAACGTGCATCGCGTCGACCAGCTCGCGATTGCGTTCGTCGCGATCCGCGTCGTCTATGCGCTGATGTATCTGTTGAACTGGGCGTCGCTGCGTTCGCTCGTGTGGTTCGGCGGCATGGCGTGCGTCGTCGGGTTGTTCTTCGCGACGCCGTAAGCGGCCGTTCATGCGCAAAACGTGCAGCCGGCGTTGCATGCTCGCGCCGTCAGGCGCCGCCCGCGCCCCGTGCGTGACTGTCGTTGGATGCGGGCGCAACCTTTTTCGCGACGAACGGCGGCGCGCCGGCTTCGCTGCGCAGGAACGCGATCAACGGATCGAGCAACCGGTGCCGCGTCGACGGATGGCGGCGCAGCACGAAGCGCCATGACGCCTCGCGCGCGAGGCCCGGCACCAGCGGCACCAGGCGCCCGCTGCGCAGTTCGGGTTCGATCAGCGGCACGCGGCCGAGCGCGATGCCCGCGCCGCCGACGGCCGCGCCGATCACCTGGCTGAAGCTGCTGTAGCGGACGATCTTCGTGTCGAAGTCGTCCGGCAAGCCGAAATGCACGGCCCAGTTGCGCCAGTCGATCTCGGGGCTGTCCTCGTGCATTTCCTGCAGCAGCCGCGAGCGGCATACGTGCTCCGATGCGTACGGAAACAGTTCGGGGCTGCACACCGGAAACACGGTTTCCCGCATCAGCACGTCGTCGTCGGCCCGCAGCCGGTGCGCGGGCACGTGCACGATCGCCAGGTCGACACTGCTGCGCGCGAAATCCGGCTCGTCGTCGAGCACGACCGCATGCAGCGGGGTGTCGGGATGCAGCGACGAGAATTCCGCCAGCCGGCGCGCGAGCCACATCGACGAAAACGGCGCGTTGGCGGACACGGTGAGCCGTTGCGCGGTGCCGCGAATGTCGGCGCACGCGTCGGTGAGACGCGACAGCGCATCGCCGACGGCCGGCAGCAGACGCGCGCCGGCCGGCGTGAGGCTGATGCCGCCGAGCCCCGTGCTGCGTTCGAGCAGCCGGGCGCCGAGCGATTCCTCGAGCGAACGGATCTGGTGGCTCACCGCGCTGGTCGACACGTTCAGCTCGGCCGCCGCGCGCGCGAACCCGCCGAGGCGGACGGCCGCCTCGAAAGCACGCAGTGCGCTGAGGGGAGGGAGGTGCGACATGCGGGGTATTGTAGTTGACTCAACACCCGTTGAAAAATCATCTTTTGCCGCGCGGGGGCGGCGCGGGTAGCCTCGATCCGGTCCAGAAAAACGCAACGAAACACGACCGGAGGGCTGCATGTATTTCGACCGACGACTATGGGCCATGATGGCGGGACTGCGCTGGCGGGTGGCGGCGGCCGTCGCGCTCGGGCTGCTCGCGATGGGGGTCGGCATCCTGCGCTTCGTGTTTCTCGGCCGCGTGCTGGCGCTGGTGTTTTCCGGCGCGCCGGCGCGCGGCATCAGCGAGGCCGTCGCCGCAACGGCGGCTTGCGTGCTGCTGCGTGCATGGCTCGACCATCGCCGCACGGTGCTCGCGCAGCATACGGCGGGCCGCGTGCAGGCGACGCTGCGCGCGCGGCTGTTCGACCGGATCGCCGCGCTCGGCCCCGCATGGTTCAGCGGCGAACGCACGGGTGGCGTGATGCTGGCCGTCGTCGACGGCGTCGAGCAATTGCAGACCTTCTTCGGCGTCTATCTGCCGCAGCTCGTGATCGCCGCGTGCGCGCCGCTGATGATCTTCGCGGTGCTCGCGTGGTGGGACGTGCCGACGGCCGCGATCCTGCTCGTCGCGGCGCTCGTCACGCTCGCGCTGCCGCAGCTCGTGCATCGCGCCGACAAGCGCGCGGCGCTCGCGCGCTCGGCCGCGTTCAAGGCGTTCGGCGAGGAGTTTCTCGACGCGGTGCAGGGCCTGCCGACGCTGAAGGCGTTCGGGCAGAGCACCGCGTTCGGCGCGAAGCTGGCCGCGAAGGCGCGCGCGCTGTCGGACAGCACGTTCTGGGTGCTCGCGCTCGGGCTGCTGACGCGGCTCTTCACGGATCTCGGCACCGGCCTCGGCGCGGCCGCGGCGATCGCGGTGGGCGCGTGGCGCGTGCAGCACGGCGACATGAGCCTCGAAGCGCTGCTGATCGTGCTGATGGCCGGCAGCGAGATCTTCCGGCCGCTGCGCGACCTGCGCGCGGTGCTGCATCAGGGGATGATCGGCCAGTCGGCGGCGAATGCGATCCATGCGCTGCTCGATGCGGGCGGCCATGCGCGTGCCGTCGACACGCCGCGCGTGGCGGGCCTGCGGCCGGAGATCGCATTCGACGACGTCAGCTTCGCGTATCCGGGGCGCCGCGTGGACGCCCATGCGGCGCTGCGTTTCTCGGTGCGCGAGGGCGAGACGGTCGCGATCGTCGGGCCGAGCGGGGCCGGCAAGTCGACCATCGTGCGCCTGCTGCTGCGCCAGCACGACGCGCAGGGCGGGGCGGTCCGGATCGGCGGCCACGACGTGCGCACGCTCGATGCCGACCAGGTGCGCGACATGATCGCAGTCGTCGCGCAGGATGCGACGCTGTTCGACGGCAGCGTCGCCGACAACCTGCGGCTCGGCCGCCCTGACGCGAGCGATGCGGACATGATCGCGGCCGCGCGCGCGGCCAATGCGCACGACTTCATCTCGGCGCTGCCCGACGGCTACGCGACGCGCATCGGCGAACGCGGGCTGATGCTGTCGGGCGGCCAGCGCCAGCGCATCGCGATTGCCCGCGCGCTGCTGCGCGACGCGCCGATCCTGCTGCTCGACGAGGCGCTGTCGTCGGTCGATGCGGAGAACGAAGCGCTGATCCAGCAGGCGCTCGACCGGCTCACGCGCGGACGGACGACGCTCGTGCTCGCGCACCGGCTGTCCAGCGTGATCGGCGCCGATCGCATCCTGGTGCTCGACCAGGGGCAGGTCGTCGACGAAGGGACGCATGCCGCGCTGATCGCGCGCGACGGCCCGTACCGCCGGCTGATGGGCCCGCAGCTGGAAGCGGTCGCCGAATCCGTCGGCGCGACGGCGGCGGCTGGCGCGACCGCGCGCGCGTCGTCGGGCCCACAGGTGCGGCCGCTGAACGACGACGCGGCGACGATCGGCTGGCGGGAAACGTTGCAGACGCTGCTGCGCTTCGTGCGGCCGTGGCGGGGCAAGGTTGCGCTGACCGTGCTGTTCGGGATCGGCCGCGTGCTCGCGTTCATCGGCGTCGGCGTGATCGGCGCAATGGTGGTCGGCGCGGTGCCGACCGGCCATGTCGGCACCGGGCTGGTGGCCGCGCTGCTCGTGATCGCGCCGGTCGCGGCCGTGCTGCACTGGCTCGAATCGTGGCTCGCGCACGACATGGCGTACCGGCTGCTCGCGGAAATGCGCATCGCGCTGTTCGCGACGCTCGAACGGCTCGCGCCGGCCGGGCTGCTGCGCCGCCGTTCCGGCGATCTCGTGGCGCTCGCGACGCAGGACGTCGAGACCGTCGAATATTTCTACGCGCATACGCTCGCGCCTGCGTTCGTCGCGGTGCTCGTGCCGGCCGGCGTGCTGATGCTGCTCGCGTCGGTCGCATGGCCGCTCGCGCTCGTGCTGCTGCCGTTCCTGCTGTGGGCCGGGCTCGCGCCCGTGCTGGCCCGGCGCGACGTCGACCGGCTCGGCACCGGCGCGCGCGAGGCGCTCGGCCAGCTCGGCGCACACCTGACCGAAACGATCCAGGGGCTCGCGGAACTGACCGCGTTCCAGGCGATCGATCGCCGGCGCGCGGCGTTCGTCGCCGAAGTCGATGCGTATCGCCGGCAGCGCGCGAAGCTGCTCGACGATCTGTCGACGCAAAGCGCCGCGCTGGAAGTCGCGAGCGGGCTCGGCGGGCTGGCCGTCGCGGCGCTCGGCGCGTGGTTGTGCGCACGCGGCGGGTTCCCGCGCGAATCGTTGCCGCTGCTGGTGCTGATCGCGGTGGCGGCGTTCATGCCGGTGGCCGAGATCGGCCAGGTCGCGCGCCAGCTTGCCGACACGATCGCGTCGACGCGCCGCTTGCGCGCGCTGGAGAAGGAGCCCGTGACGGTGACGGACGGCGCGCACGCGATGCCGGGCGATTCGGCGGTGCGGTTCGACGCGGCGTCGTTCACGTATCCGGGGCGCAGCGTGCCCGCGCTCGACCGCGTGAGCTTCGAGGTGCCGGCCGGCAGCACGGTCGCGCTGGTCGGCGCGTCGGGCGCCGGCAAGTCGACGATCGCGAGCCTGCTGCTGCGCTTCTGGGATCCGCAGCAGGGCCGCGTGACGCTCGGTGGCATCGACCTGCGCGACCTGCGGCTCGACGACCTGCGGCAGCACATCGCGCTCGTCGCGCAGGATACCTACCTGTTCAACGACACGCTCGAGGCAAACATCCGGCTCGCCGCGAACGACGCGTCCGACGCGGATGTTCGGCGCGCGATCGACCATGCGGCGCTCGGCGACTTCGTCGCGCGGCTGCCGGACGGGCTCGCGACGCGCGTCGGCGAGCGCGGCGTGCAGTTGTCGGGCGGCCAGCGCCAGCGTGTGGCGATCGCGCGCGCGTTCCTGAAGGATGCGCCGGTGCTGATCCTCGACGAGGCGACGTCGCACCTGGACACGATCAGCGAACAGCAGATCCGCGCGGCGCTGGAGGATCTGATGACGCAGCGCACGTCGATCATCATCGCGCACCGCCTGTCGACCGTGCGCAATGCCGACCTGATCCTCGTGATCGAGCAGGGCGCGGTGATCGAGTCCGGCCGCCACGCGGAACTGATGGCGCGACAGGGTGCGTATGCGCGGCTCGTGTCGCATCAGGCGAGCGGGGTTGCGGCGTGAACGACGCGGGAGCGGTGCGCCGCCGTTCGGCGATGCCGCGCGCATCCCGCAACCTGCGTTGAGCCGCGCCGGCGGTTGCCGGCCTGGCGGCACGGCCGTCCCGACAAGCAGCCTGGTTGAATCGCCGGCCGTCCGCGCAAACCGATGTGCGGGGGCGGCGATGGCACGGCCGTCATCCTGCCGCCCGCGTTGCACGGGATGGCCCTCGTGCCGGCGCGCACCCGCTGCTGCAACCCTCCCTTCAGCCCGCTGCCTGGAGCCTGCCTCCGCCGCCCGCCCCCCCGGACCGTGCATTTCAACCGCCGTCCGCCGCTTTCCTCCGATCTATCCGCGCCGCGCGGCTCGGGTTTGTCTCGACGCATTTATTTGTTGCGGACTTTTTTGTTGTCGTAGTATCGCCATTGACAACACTTGTTGCACTAAGGTCTAATTCAACATCGCATGTTGCGGTGCGGCTTGCTGTCGTCGTTCCGCCGGCCCGGTGGCCGGTTACATCGCTCAATCATGCGGAGAGAAACCATGAGTCGCCGTTCCTTCCTGAAAGCCGTCGCGGTCGTCGCCGCGCTCGGCGCCAGCCTCGCCCACGCGGACACCAAGACGCTCGTCGTCGGGACCGATACGTCGTTCATGCCGTTCGAGTTCAAGCAGGGCGACAAGTACGTCGGCTTCGATCTCGACCTGTGGGCCGAGATCGCGAAGGACCAGGGCTGGAAATACACGATCCAGCCGATGGATTTCGCGGGCCTGATCCCCGCGCTGCAGACGCAGAACATCGACGTCGCGCTGTCCGGGATGACGATCAAGGAAGAGCGCAAGAAGGCGATCGACTTCTCCGCGCCCTACTACGACAGCGGCCTCGCCGCGATGGTGCAAACCGGCAATACGTCGATCAAGTCGATCGACGACCTGAACGGCAAGGTGGTCGCCGCGAAGACGGGCACCGCGACGATCGACTGGATCAAGGCGCACCTGAAGCCGAAGGAAGTCCGCCAGTTCCCGAACATCGACCAGGCGTACCTCGCGCTCGAAGCCGGCCGCGTCGACGCGGCGATGCACGACACGCCGAACGTGCTGTTCTTCGTGAACAACGAAGGCAAGGGCAAGGTGAAGGTCGCGGGGCAGCCGGTCAGCGGCGACAAGTACGGGATCGGCTTCCCGAAGGGCAGCCCGCTCGTGCCGAAGGTCAATGCGTCGCTCGTGAAGATCAAGGCCGACGGCCGCTACGCGCAGATCTACAAGAAGTGGTTCGGCGCCGAGCCGCCGAAGATGTGAGCGTGACCATGCGCCATGGCGCGGCCGAGCGGCCGCGCCGGTCTTGAATCGAACGGGGAGCGACAAGTGAATTTCGATTGGTCGGCGATCTGGGCGGCGTTGCCGGACCTGATGGACGGGGTCCGGTTGACGGTGTTCATCGCATTGGTGGGGCTGGTGGGCGGTTTCATCGTCGGGATGATCGCGGGGATGTTCCGCGCATACGGACCGAAGGTGATGAACGTGCTCGCCCAGATCTATATTGAGTTGATTCGCGGCACGCCGATCGTCGTGCAGGTGATGTTCCTGTATTTCGCGCTGCCGCTGCTCGCGCATATCCGCATCGACGGCCTGACGGCCGCGATCATCGCGATCACGGTGAATTCCGGCGCGTATCTCGCGGAAGTGGTGCGCGGCGCGCTGCTGTCGATCCCGAAGGGGCTGACGGAAGCGGGGCTCGCGATGGGGCTGTCGATGCCGCGCGTGCTGCTGAAGATCGTCGGGCCGCTGGCGTTCCGGCGGCTGATTCCGCCGCTCGGCAACCAATGCATCGTGAGCCTGAAGGATACGTCGCTGTTCATCGTGATCGGCGTGGGCGAGCTGACGCGCAAGGGGCAGGAAATCATCGCGGGCAATTTCCAGGCGGTCGAGATTTGGAGCGCGGTGGCCGTCATCTACCTGATACTGACCGGCGCGATGACGCTGACGCTTCGGATCGTCGAAAAGCGGATGAAAATCTTATGAGCATGATCGAATTCCAGAACGTGTCGAAGAGCTTCGGCCACGTGCCGGTGTTGAAGAACATCGATCTGAAGATCGACGCGGGCGAGGTGGTCGTCGTGGTCGGCCCGTCGGGCTCGGGCAAATCGACGATGCTGCGCTGTATCAACGCGCTTGAGAAAATCACCGGCGGCGAGCTGCTGGTCGACGGCCAGAGCGTGCGCGGCAACGCGACGACGATCCGCAACATCCGGCTCGAAGCCGGCATGGTGTTCCAGCAGTTCAACCTGTTCCCGCAAATGACCGCGCTCGAGAACGTGATGTTCGGGCCGATGCAGGTGCGCGGCGCGTCGCGCGCCGACGCGCGCGACCAGGCGATGGCGCTGCTCGACAAGGTCGGCCTCGAATCGCGCGCGAATCATTATCCGTCGGAGCTGTCGGGCGGCCAGCAGCAGCGTGTCGCGATCGCGCGTGCGCTTGCGATCCGGCCGCGGCTGATGCTGTTCGACGAGCCGACGTCGGCGCTCGATCCGGAATTGCGTCACGAAGTGCTGAAAGTGATGCAGGATCTCGCGACCGAAGGGATGACGATGATCGTCGTCACGCACGAGATCGGTTTCGCGAAGCGGGTCGGCACGCGGCTGCTGTTCATGGATCAGGGCGGCATTGCCGAGGACGGCCATCCGGTCGACCTGATCGACCGGCCGCCGACGCCGCGTCTGAAGGAATTCCTGAAACACGTGTCCTGAACGGAACCGAATCCACCGACATGCCGCTTTCCCTTTCCCCCGTCATCGCCGGCACGCCGTTCGACATCGGCGTGCGCCTCGGCGAGCTTGCCCGCCCGGTGTTCGACGCGTACATGCAACAGAGCAGCGCATGGCAGGCCGTGCGCCGCTGGCGCGGCCATCCGTTCGTCGACGCATTGCGGCAGGCCGCGCTCGCCGCGTACCCCGATCTCGTCGCGGAACTGGACGGGATCGCGGCGGGTATCGGCTGGCCGGCCGAAGATATCTTCCTGTGGAATTGCCGCGGCGAACTGATCCACAACGCGCCGGACGGCTGCACGACGCTCGCCGCGCGCGAGGCGAACGGCACGCGCTGGATCGCGCACAACGAGGACGGCGATCCGTATCTGCGCGAACGCTGCCTGCTCGTCGACGTGCAGCCGCAGGGGAAGCCCGGCTTCATCAGCTTCTATTACCCGGGCTCGCTGCCCGGGCATACGTTCGCCGCGAACCGCGCGGGCATCGCGCAGGCGATCAACAACCTGCGGATTCGCACGCCGGCGGTTGGCGTGCCGCGGATGATCCTCGCGCGCGCGGTGCTCGATGCGACGTCGCTCGATGCGGCGGCCGACGTGCTGCGTTCGCATGCGCGCGCGAGCGGCTTTCATCACACGATCGCTGCGACCGGCGATGCGCGAGTGCTCAGCATCGAGGCGAGCGTCGCGCGCTGTTCGGTTATCGACGTCGCGCATCTCAGTGGGCACGCGAACCATCTCGTGCATGCCGGTTGCGACGCGGAAGCGCAGATCATCACGCAGTCGTCGGGCGACCGTCAGCGACGCGTCGACGCGTTGACGCCCGGCATCGACACGATCGACGCAGCCGCGCTGCTGCGCGTGCTCGGCGATCGCGCGCCGGAAGGGCTGCCGATCTATCGCGACGATCCGGCCGATCCCGACGACGAGAACACGCTCGCGACCGCGGTGTTCGAGATTCATGACACCGCGATCGACTTCACCGTTCATCAACACGGCACGCAGCGCTTCGCGACGCACATCGTGCCGTCCGCGCACGCGCCCAGCGCGTCCTGATCCTTGAGGCAACGCATGACGACCGTTTTCCATCGCGCCCCGCGCGCCACCTTGCCCGTTGCCGTCGCAGGCGACGGCATCGAGATCATCGATTCGACCGGTAAACGCTATATCGACGCTTGCGGCGGCGCGGCCGTCTCGTGTCTCGGCCACAGCAACCAGCGCGTGATCGACGCGATCAAGCGGCAGGCGCAGCAATTGCCTTACGCGCATACGTCGTTCTTCACGACCGAGGTGGCCGAGAAACTGGCCGACCGGCTCGTCGACGGCGCGCCGGCCGGGCTCGACCACGTGTATTTCGTGTCGGGCGGCTCCGAGGCGATCGAGGCCGCGCTGAAGCTCGCGCGCCAGTATTTCGTCGAGAAGGGCGAGCCGCAGCGCCGTCATTTCATCGCCCGGCGCCAGAGCTATCACGGCAATACGCTCGGCGCGCTCGCGATCGGCGGCAACGCATGGCGGCGCGAGCCGTTCCTGCCGCTGCTGATCGAAGCGCACCACGTGAGCCCGTGCTATGCATACCGTGACCAGCAGGCGGGCGAAACCGACGAAGCGTACGCGCAGCGTCTGGCCGACGAGCTCGAACGGAAGATCGTCGAACTCGGCGCGGAAAACGTCGCGGCGTTCGTCGCGGAAACGGTGGTCGGCGCGACGGCCGGCGCGGTGCCGCCGGTGCGCACGTACCTGAAGAAAATTCGCGCGGTGTGCGACAAGTACGGCGTGCTGCTGATCCTCGACGAGATCATGTCGGGGATGGGGCGCACGGGCTACCTGTACGCATGCGATGAAGACGACGTCGCGCCCGATCTGCTGACGATCGCGAAAGGGCTCGGCGCCGGCTATCAGCCGATCGGGGCGACGCTGGTGAGCGACCGCATCTATCGCACGATCGTCGACGGCTCGGGCTTCTTTCAGCACGGTCACACGTACCTCGGCCACGCGACCGCATGCGCGGCCGCGCTTGAAGTGCAGCGCGTGATCGCGGAAGACAAGCTGCTCGACAACGTGAAGGCGCGCGGCGAGCAGTTGCGAGCGTCGTTGCGCGAGCATTACGGCACGCATCCGCATGTCGGCGACGTGCGCGGCCGCGGACTGTTCGTCGGCGTCGAACTCGTGCGCGATCGCGATACCAAGGCGACGTTCGACCCCGCGTTGAAGCTGCATGTGGCGGTCAAGCGCGAAGCGATGCAGCGGGGGTTGATGGTATATCCGATGGGTGGCACGATCGACGGCGTGCACGGCGATCACATCCTGATCGCGCCGCCGTTCGTGTGCACCGCGCAGCAGATCGACACGATCGTCGAGCGGCTGTCGGGCGCGATCGGCGCGGCGCTCGCGTCGGCCGGCGCGTGAGCCCCGACTTCAACGATTCCTCGCCATGACAGACAGACTGCCTCCTTTCGATCCCGCATCGGCCACCGACGAACAGAAGGCCGTGCTCGCCGATATTCTCAGCGGCCCGCGCGGCAACCTGAACGGGCCGTTCCTCGGCTGGATCGCGAGCCCTGAACTGGCCCAGCACGCACAGAAGCTTGGCGCGTTCTGTCGCTATCGCACCGGGCTGCCGCTGCGTCTGTCGGAACTCGCGATTCTCGTGACGGCCGCGCGCTGGCGCTCGCAGGCCGAGTGGCACATCCATCACCCGATCGCGCTCGATGCCGGCGTGCCGGCCGCGACGGCCGATGCGATCCGCCTTGGGGTCGCGCCCGCATTCGAATCGGACGACGACGCGCTGATCCATGCGTTCGCGACGGAGTTGTACGACACGAAGCGCGTGAGCGATGCCACGTTCGCGCGTGCGCAGGCGCGCTTCGGGCACGAGACCGTCGTGAATCTCGTCGCGCTGCTCGGCTATTACGCGCTCGTCGCGATGACGCTCAACACGTTCGGGATGCGCGCGGACGGACAAACTGATTTGCCGTTTCCGGAATAATCGCCGCCGGCGTGTGCGTCGGTAGCCTGCCGCGCATGCATGCAGATTGCCCGAAAAGCCCGTATCTACGGGCTTTTCGGCGTTTTGGCACGGATCGATCGGCCATCTCGTCGCGTTGCGAGACCTACACCACGCGATCTCACCGTCAGAGCAAGAAATTTTTCCCGTACCTAGAATTCTCGCAAACGGCTTACGGGAGAAATATCGATGCGCTGGGTCCTGTTGATCGTGTTTATTGCGTGTGTCGTCTACACGCATCGGCGCGGCAAGGTTCGGCACCGGTTGTTCAGGCAACTATCCGACCACTCGACCTTTACCGCACCGCTGAACTGCTTTTCGTATGCGTTCTCGTCGGTGCCGACCACGCCGTTTCTCGACACCGATCTCTTTCCGGAGCTCGCGGTACTGCAACGCGAATGGCGCACGTTTCGCCGCGAAGCGCTCGCATTGCGCGACGCGAGCCGGATCAAGGCGTCGGGCGAGTACGACGACATCGGCTTCAATTCGTTTTTTCGCCGCGGCTGGAAGCGGTTCTACCTGAAGTGGTACGACGCGCCCCATCCGTCCGCGCAGGCGCTGTGTCCGGGCTCGGTCGAGATCCTGTCGCGGATTCCGTCGATCAAGGCGGCGATGTTCGCGCAGTTGCCGCCGGACGGGCAACTCGGGCTGCATCGCGATCCGTATGCGGGCTCGCTGCGCTATCACCTGGGGCTCGATACGCCGAACGACGATGCGTGCCGGATCGTCGTCGACGGCGAATCGTATGCGTGGCGCGACGGCGACGCCGTGATGTTCGACGAGACGTACCTGCACTGGGCCGAAAACCGCACCGCGCACGATCGCGTGATCCTGTTCTGCGACGTCGCGCGCCCGATGAAATATCGCTGGGCGCAGCGCGTCAACGATGCGGTCGGGCAACTGCTGATGCGCGCGGCCGCATCGCCGAACGAAACGGGCGATCGTACGGGCGGGCTCAATCGCGCGTTCCGGTACCTGTATGCGATTCGCCGCGCCGGCAAGCGGCTCAAGGCGTGGAATCGTACCGTGTATTACATCGTCAAGTGGCTGCTGTTCGGCGGGATCGCGGTCGCGATTTTCTGCATCTGACCGGCGAGGGCGAGCGGTTTCTTCTCGTCTGACGATAGGCGGCGCGGCCTCGCGCGGCGTCGGCGGCCCCGCGCCGTCATCAATGCAACCAAATGTATTCGTGCGAGATCAACGCGCATTGGCCGCGTATGATGGCCTGTTCACATCGATATGTCGGTGAGCAAGCATGACGAGTACCCGTAAAACCATGTTGATCGCCGGCGGGCTCCTGGTAGCCGCGGCCGGCACCGCGTACGTGATGCTCCTGCGCGCGGACCACCGTGCGATCGAAGACGCCGGCATCGCCGATTCGGCCGCACCTGTTGCCGCGGCGCCCGCGGGCAACGATCACGCGGTGCAGGGCGCGATCGTGCCGCCGGCGCCGGCTGCTGCGACAGCGCCGAAACAGGCGGCCGCCGTGCCGCCTCCCGCACCAACCGCATCCACCGCACCCCCGCCCGCGCCGGCCGCAACCGCGCGCGTCGACGCCGCGCCTGCACCCGTGCCGGTCGTCAGCGACAAGCCGCAACCGGTGACGAAGCCGGCCGCACCGCCGCCGAAGGTCAACGTCGTGACGGTGGATGCACAGGATTCGACCCCATCGGCCCCGGCCCCGGCCGCGAAACCCGCTCAGTCGGCTCCCGCCGCACAGGTCACGCAACGCGCGCCGCGCAAGCGCGACGGCCTCGAACGCCACGCCGCCGCGGCGTCGCCGGCCGCGACGAAATCCGAAACGCCGGAGACGGCCGCGCTCGTCAGGGAGTCGGCGAAGCTCGATCCGGCGTTGCCGCCGCCGTCGATGTCGACGGTGTCGTCGATGCCGGCGAACACGGGTTCGTACCGGCAGGGCGGTTCGTCGTCCGGCGCGAATCCCGTGGCGGCCGCGATGACCGAGCAACTGGTCAGGCAGTCGAGCAGTTTCAAATCGACGGCGCCTGCGCCAGCGGACGGCGGCTCGACCGCGACCAAGTAATCGCGAACGCCGCCGGCATAAAAAACGCCCCGCACGCCGACCAAAGCATGCGGGGCCAAGAGAGACAAACTTCGATGTCGTCGGGCTGACGTCCGTCAGGCGGCGACCGCTTCTTCGGCCTGCGGTTGAGCGGTTGCCACCGGCGCCACGTCCTGCCGGATCAGGTGGTCGAACGCACCGAGCGACGCCTTCGCGCCTTCGCCGACCGCGATCACGATCTGCTTGAACGGCACCGTCGTCACGTCGCCGGCGGCGAACACGCCCGGCACCGACGTCGCGCCGCGCGCATCGACGACGATCTCGCCATGCTTCGACAGTTCGACCGTGCCTTTCAGCCATTCGGTGTTCGGCACGAGGCCGATCTGCACGAACACGCCTTCGAGATCGATGCGCTGCGTGTCGCCCGAACGCAGATCCTTGTACACGAGCCCGTTCAGCTTGCTGCCGTCGCCGGTCAGCTCGGTCGTCTGCGCCTGCGTGACGATCGTCACGTTCGGCAGGCTGCGCAGCTTGCGCTGCAGCACTTCGTCCGCGCGCAGTTGCGTGCCGAATTCGATCAGCGTGACTGCCTTGACGATGCCGGCGAGGTCGATCGCCGCCTCGACACCCGAGTTGCCGCCGCCGACCACCGCGACGCGCTTGCCCTTGAACAGCGGCCCGTCGCAGTGCGGGCAGTACGCGACCCCGCGGTTGCGGTATTCGCGCTCGCCCGGCACGTTGATTTCGCGCCAGCGTGCGCCGGTCGCGAGGACGATCGTCTTCGCTTTCAGCACCGCGCCGTTCGCGAGGCGGATCTCGTGCACGTCGCCCGGAATCAGCGCGTCGGCGCGCTGCACGTCCATGATGTCGACGTCGTACTGCTTCACGTGCTGTTCGAGTGCGGTCGCGAACTTCGGCCCTTCGGTTTCCTGCACCGATACGAAGTTCTCGATCGCCATCGTGTCCAGCACCTGGCCGCCGAAACGCTCGGCGACGACACCCGTCGCGATGCCCTTGCGTGCCGAGTAGATCGCCGCGGCCGCGCCTGCCGGGCCGCCGCCGACGATCAGCGTGTCGAACACCGGCTTGTTCTCGAGCGACTTCGCCGCGCGTTCGCTCGCACCCGTGTCGAGCTTCGCGAGGATTTCCTTTACGCTGCTGCGGCCCTGGCCGAACGATGCACCGTTGAGGAACATCGTCGGCACGGCCATGATCTGGCGCGACTCGACTTCGTTCTGGAACAGCGCGCCGTCGATCGCGACGTGGCGGATGCGCGGGTTGATCAGCGACATCACGTTCAGTGCCTGCACGACTTCCGGGCAGTTCTGGCACGACAGCGAGAAATACGTTTCGAACGCGTAGTCGCCGTCGAGCGCGCGAATCTGCTCGATCACGTCGTCGTCGAGCTTGATCGGATGGCCGCCCGTCTGCAGCAGCGCGAGCACGAGCGACGTGAATTCATGGCCCATCGGGATGCCGGCGAAGCGGATGCCGGCCGGCTTGCCGGGCTCGCCGATCGAGAACGACGGTTTGCGCTCGGCGTCGTCGCGGCGTTCGGCTACGGTCACGCGATCCGTCAGCGACGCAATCTCGGTCAGCAGCGCCAGCAGTTCCTGCGATTTCGCGCTGTCGTCGAGCGAGGCGACGAGTTCGATCGGGCGCGTGATCTTTTCGAGGTACGCTTTGAGTTGGTTCTTGAGATTGGCGTCGAGCATGGCGTTTCGGATTCCGTATTGATGATTCTGGTCGGGCACGTCGTGCCGGAGGAGGGCGCGGGCCGTGCGAGGCGGCCCGGGGTGATGCATGTCGCGCGCCCCGTGCGAGGCGCGCGGCGACCCTTAGATCTTGCCGATCAGGTCGAGCGACGGGGTCAGCGTTTCCGCACCCGGCGTCCACTTGGCCGGGCACACTTCACCCGGGTGAGCGGCGATGTATTGCGCGGCCTGGACCTTGCGCAGCAGTTCGCCCGCGTCGCGGCCGATGCCGTTGTCGTGGATTTCGCACAGCTTGATCTCGCCTTCCGGGTTGATCACGAACGTGCCGCGCAGCGCCATCCCTTCTTCCTCGATCAGTACGTCGAAGTTGCGCGACAACGTGAGCGTCGGGTCGCCGATCATCGGGTACTTGATCTTGCCGATCGTGTCCGACGTGTCGTGCCATGCCTTGTGCGTGAAGTGCGTGTCGGTCGACACGCCATAGATTTCGACACCCAGCTTCTGGAATTCCGCGTAACGGTCGGCGAGGTCGCCCAGTTCGGTCGGGCAGACGAACGTGAAGTCGGCCGGGTAGAACACGACGACGGACCACTTGCCCTTGAAGTTCTCTTCCGAGACGGGCACGAATTCGCCGTTGTGGTAAGCGGTTGCCTTGAACGGCTTGATTTGGGTGTTGATGATCGGCATCTGGACAATTCCTTTTCGTCAGGGGTGAGTGGAGTGTTGCCAGTATCCGGGTTCACCCTGAACTTGTGAAATTGCTTGTTTCAATCCGGGGCATCGGGATTTTCTATCTGCTTCCGGCCCTTGATTGGCGGGGCGGGGAGGGATGCATCGGGTGGGCAGGAGATGGGCTGTACATGTCTTCACCATGCCGGGCCCAGGTCCTCTTGGCTGACGATCTCGCGCCCCTTCCATAGACCGAACACATTGTTGACGAGTGTGTGTTCGTGTCGCGCGATATAGGCATCGATTGCGTCGCCGATGATTTCGGCGCGGGAGCGGTTCTTGGCCCCTGCGATGATGCTCAACACGGCGTGCTGGTCGTCCGACAGATCGATCGGGATCGTGCGCATGACGCATCCATCATTGGTATGCGACCGCGTAAATGCAAGGTTGCACCTATCTGAAGCGCATGCCGCTTTGCGGTTCGGTTGGCGGGGCAAACCCCCGCTCAAATCCCCGCCATCTTCCGCAACCACGCCGCCAGCCGCCGCGCTCCGTCCGGCATGTCCGCGTCCTCGCGCGTGCACAGGTAGTAATCGCGCCCGTCGTCGAGCGCGTGATCGAACAACTGCACGAGCTCGCCGTTCGCCAGTTCGCGCTGGACCAGCGGCGCGCGCAGCAACGCGGCCCCGAGATCCGCGCGGGCGGCGCTCAGCGTGAGCTGGCCATCCTCGAACATCGGCCCCACCGCGTGCGACACGTGCCGCACGCCGGCGCCCTGCAGCCAGTTGACCCACGTGCTGCGATCCTCGTCGTGCACGAGCGGCGCGCGCGAGAGATCGGCCGGCGTGCGGAACGGCCCGTGACGCTTCAGGAACGACGGGCTGCACATCGGCACCATCGCACCCGGCAGCAGCCGCTCGCAGCGATAGCCGGGCCAGTCGCCGGTGCCGAAGCGGATCGACAGGTCCGACGCGTCGCTTCGGTAGTTGCGGTGGTGCGCGTACAGCACCGTGACGTCGACATCGGTGTTGTCGGCGAGGAACGCATGCAGCCGCGGGATGAACCAGCCGATGCCGAGCAGCGGAATCAGGCTGACGGTGATCTGGCGCAGCGACGAACGGTCGCGCACGAAGCGCGTCGCGCTGCGCAGCACCGAGAACGCCGCGCTGATCGACCGGTAGTAGTCGCGGCCTTCGTCGGTGAGCGCGAGCAGCCGGCCTTCGCGTACCGTCAGCGGCGTCTGGATGAACGCCTCGAGCAGTTGCAGCTGATGGCTGACCGCCGACGGCGTGATGTCGAGTTCGCCTGCCGCCGCGGTGACCGAGCCGAGACGCGCGAACGCTTCGAACGCACGCACCGCGCGCAGTGGGGGATCGTGCGGCAATTGTTCGATATTTTTCATGTATCGAATTTTATCGAAAAGTCATGGCGAGCGGCAACACAAAAATATCCATTATTTACAGGGTGATACGTTAATGTGGCGGGAACGGTATAAGCATCCAACAATTGGGTATTTGGGGTTTGGATGCCGAATATTTAATATTTTTCATGTTTAAGATCCAGCCGACCAATCTCCTCACATGAAAATCGCTTTCCTCTCCGCCAGCTTCGCCTTCTCGACGGCCGCCCTGGTCGCCGCCGCTCCCGCGTCCGCGCAGTCCGCGCCCCAGACCGTCCTGATCGGTCTCGCCGCGCCGCTCACCGGCCCGTCCGCGCGGATCGGCAAGGATCTGCAGAACGGCGCGCAACTCGCGATCGACGACGCGAACGCGAAACATCCAACCATCGGCGGCAAGCCGGTCGTCTACAAGCTCATCGCGGCCGACGACCAGTCCGACCCGCGCACGGCCGTCGCGGTCGCACAGCAACTCGTCGACCAGCACGTGATCGGCGTCGTCGGTCACTGGAACACGGGCTGCAGCGTGCCGGCGTCGCGCGTGTACCGCGATGCGGGCATCCCGCAGATCGCGCCGGCGTCCACCGGCCATCAATACACGCAGCAGGGCTACGCGACCGCGTTCCGCATCATGGGGCACGACGATGCCGGTGGCCACTTCACCGGTGCGTACGCGGTGAAGACGCTGAAGGCGAAGCGCATCGCGGTGATCGACGATCGCACGTCGTTCGGCGCGGGGCTGGCCGACCAGTTCATCAAGGGCGTGCAGGCGAACGGCGGCGCGATCGTCGATCGTCAGTACGTGAACGACAAGACGACCGACTTCAGCGGCGTGCTGACCGCGATCAAGGGCAAGCGCTCGGATCTCGTGTTCTTCGGCGGCCTCGACGCGCAGGCCGCGCCGATCGCGCGCCGGATGCGTCAGCTCGGCGTGAACGCGCCGCTGCTCGGTGCGGGCGGCTTCGTCAGTCAGACCTTCCTGTCGCTCGCCGGCAAGGACGGCGACGGCGTGACGGCGCTCGAACCGGGCCTGCCGCTCGACCGGATGCCGGGCGGCAAGGCGTTCGACACGCAATACCAGGCACGCTTTCACGCGCCGATCGAGCTACACGCGCCGTTCGCGTACGACGCGGCCGCCACGCTGATCGCGGCCGCGCAGAAGGCCGGCACGACGCAGCCGGCGAAGCTGGTCGCGGCCGTTCGTGCCATCGAGCGGCCCGGCGGGACCGGGCGCATCGCGTTCGACGCCGAAGGCAACCTGAAGGACCCGGCCTTCACGATCTACCGGGTGCGCGGCGACAAGTGGGCCGTCGTCGACGTGCTCGGCGGCTCGCGCACCGCGGCCCAGTGACGACACGACGACACAACGACCGAGACGATTCCCATGACACAAGCGAACCCGACATCCGCCGCCGCACCCGAGGACACGCGCCTCGGGATCCTCGCGCGGCGCCGCATCGAAGCGGAAATCATCAAGCCGATCTACGAGATCATGAAGCGCGAATTCGGCGCCGAGCGCGCACAGGCCGTGATCGCGGAAGCCGTACGCGGCGCGGCCGTCGACGCGGGCCGCACGTTCGCCGCGCAGGAGCCGGACGGCACGAGCGTGAAGTCGTTCGTCGCGCTGCAGGTGCTGTGGGAGAAGGACGATGCGCTCGACGTCGAGGTGCGGCGCGCCGACGACGCGCACTACGACTACGACGTGCATCGCTGCAGTTATGCGGAGATGTATCACGCGATGGGGCTCGGCGAGATCGGGCATCTGCTGAGCTGCGCGCGCGACAGCTATTTCATCCAGGGCTATGCGCCGGACATCGCGCTCACGCGCACGAGCACGATCATGCAGGGCGGCAAGCGCTGCGATTTCCGCTATGCGCTGCAACACGCGCAGGAGAACGGCGATGCGTGACGATACCGATATGGCGAGCATGCCGCGCGTCGACGGCGAGCGCCTGTGGGCGTCGCTCGAACGGATGGCGCAGATCGGCGCGACGCCGAAGGGCGGCGTCTGCCGTCTCGCGCTGACCGATCTCGACCGCGAGTCGCGCGACCTGTTCGTGCAGTGGGCGCGCGACGCCGGCTGCACGGTGCGCGTCGACCGGATGGGCAACGTGTTCGCGCGCCGCGCGGGCCGCCGCCCCGACGCCGCGCCGGTGATGACGGGCTCGCACGCCGATTCGCAGCCGACCGGCGGCCGCTACGACGGCATCTACGGCGTGCTCGGCGGGCTCGAGGTCGTGCGCGCGCTGAACGACGCGGGCATCGAGACCGAGCGCCCGATCGACGTCGTGATCTGGACCAACGAGGAAGGCTCGCGCTTCGCGCCGGCGATGGTGTCGGCCGGCGTGTTCTCGGGCGTCTATACGCTCGAATACGGGCTGTCGCGCACCGACGGCGCGGGCCGGACGATCGGCGAGGAACTCGAACGGATCGGCTACGCGGGCGCGGAGCCGGTCGGCGGCTATCCGGTGCACGCGGCATACGAACTGCATATCGAGCAGGGCGCGATTCTGGAGCGCGCCGGCAAGACGATCGGCGTCGTGACGGCCGGGCAGGGGCAGCGCTGGTACGAGGTGACGCTTACCGGTGTCGACGCGCACGCCGGTACGACGCCGATGGCGTTCCGGCGCGACGCGCTGGTCGGCGCGGCGCGGATGATCTCGTTCATCGAACTGCTCGGCCGCCGTTACGCACCGGATGCGCGCGCAACGGTCGGGATGATCGAGGCCCGGCCGAATTCGCGCAACACGGTGCCGGGCGGCTGCTTCTTCACGGTCGAATTCCGTCACCCCGACGATGCGGTACTCGACGAACTGGACGCGGCGCTGCGCGCGGAACTCGCACGTGTGGCCGACGAAGCCGGCCTCGGCGCGCGGATCGAGCAGATCTTCACGTATGCGCCGGTGCCGTTCGCGCCGCGCTGCATCGACACGGTGCGTGATGCGGCGCGCTCGCTCGGGCTGTCGCACATGGACATCGTGTCCGGCGCGGGCCACGACGCGTGCTATGTCGCGCGGGTCGCGCCGACCGGGATGATCTTCGTGCCGTGCGTCGACGGGCTGAGCCACAACGAGGCCGAAGCGATTACGCCGGAATGGGCGACGGCCGGCGCCGACGTGCTGTTGCGCGCGGTGCTGCAGAGCGCGCGGGAAGCGTAAGCGCGACGCGTGCGGCCGGGCGGCGGCCACGCGCGTTACTTTGCCGCCTTGCGCCGCGCCATATACGCGAGATACGCGACGATCTGGTCGAGTTCGCGGTCGCTCAGCTGATCGGGCGGAAACGCCGGCATGCTGCGGCCCGGCCAGTCGCGCACCGACGCCGGGTTGCGGATGTAGCGGCGCAGCGCGGCGGGCTGGAAGTAGTCGACCGGGTTCATCGGCGTGTTCAGGTCGGGGCCGGCGCGGCTGCTGCCGGCGCCGTCGATGCGATGACACGCGAGGCATTGCGTGACGAACAGCCGCTGGCCCGCGCGGGCCGGATCGTTCGCCGGCAATGCGGCGTCGACCGCGAGCGACGGCCAGCGCGCGAGCGGCGACGATTCGATCGTGATGCGCACGATCTGGTACGGCCACTGCTCGCCGCGCACCGACGACGCGTCCGGCCCCAGCCAGACGAGATAGAACGGCCCCGCGCCGACCTGCTTGCCGGGCAGCTTCGGCCACGGATGAGCCGGGTCCTCGATCGCGAGCCACGGGGTCGCGCCGGCCGGCGCGCGGCGGCGCACGAGATCGAGCGGCAGTTGCGCGGCGAACCCGTCGGCCGCGCGCGTTTCGAGCACGCCGTCGGCCGGCAGCGGCGTGTCGCCGAGCAGCGCGGCGAACGGCACAGCGCGGAACGTCATCGGCCGGCCGTATGCGATGTCACGCGGCACGTGGATGTCGGTCGCATCGGCGCGCGCGAGCAGCGTCTGGCGGGTGAGGGTGCGGGCCGTGCCGTCGGTGTCGAGTTCGAGCGTGGACTGGGCCGACGCGCGTTGCCCGAGCAGGCAAACCGTCAGCAGCACGAGCGAAAACCACTGGCGCTTCAGCATTCGTTCTCCGGGAAGGGGCGTTCCGGCGGCGGCAGGAGGCGGGACGCCGCGGCCGATGGAAGGAATCGGGCGACAGTCTATCCGGTACGGGCGGCGCTGGCGAATTCGGCAGAGGAAAGGCACGGCGGTCGTGGTCGGCAGGCCCGCGACGGCGCGTCCGACTACCGGGTTGGCGAAGCGGGGGCGCAGCGCAGTTCGGGACGCGGAAGACGAAGCGCACGCCGGCGACACGCGGCCCGCCCGCGTTCACGACGACATGGCGTTACCGGCCCACCGTCAATGATTCGAGCACGACACGTCTTTCCTCGGCATCGGCGTGTCCTGCTTCGGTTCGACATCGGCTTCGCGCATCCCCGACGGCGTCAGCGACACGAAATGCATCGCCGTGCCGCGTGCCGGAAAACCGGCGATGCCGGTCGAGCCCCACGGAATCGGCGAGCGCTGTACGCCGCTCACCGCGATGTCCGCCGGCGCGAGCGCGAGCGTCAGCAGCCGCCCGTCGCGGGTCGGCACGTACGCGTGCGTGCCGGACACGCCGATGTCCGATTCGCGCACCGATGCGGGCAGGCAATCGAGCGTCGCCGTGCGGCGGCCGTCCGGTGCGATCAGCATCGCGACGCCGCGATCGTCCGCCGTCGTCGTGACGACGATGAAACGGTCGATCTCCGGCACATAGGCGGCCGAATACACGTAGTACTGGATCGCGCCGTTCAGCGATCCGAACGTTTGCAGCTTCGCGGTGACCGGGTCGAACATCGCATATTCGAGCGTCGCGTCCGTGCTGCCTTCGATGAACTTCTGCCATACCAGCAGCGCGTTGCGCGGCGAGCCCGCGATCACGGGCCACCACTCGCGGCGGTGCGGCGCGACCGCGACGTGGTTCAGCACGCGCCCGGCCGCGTCGTAGGTTTTCAGGTACACGCCGTTGCCGCTGCCGAGGTTGTCGACCCCGCCGCCGTTGACCCAGTCGGCCGAATAGAACACGACGAAGCGGTCGGCGACCGTCGCGACGTGCCCCGAATGGCCGCCCGATTCGACGTCGTTCGGGTAGGGCTTGATCGGCTTCAGGTCGCGTCGGTAGACGCCATAGCGCTGGCTGACTTCCTGCGGCGCGTTCCAGCCGTCCTCGAACGTGACGAAGATGTCGCCGCGCGCGTTCTGCGCGATCGACACGGGTTCCTGCGCCTCGGGGCGGCTGATGAACGTGCGCACGTGCAGCAGGCGCGGCTCGCCGGGCCGCCATTCGCCGACGTACACGTTGTGCGGCCAGTTGCCGCTGCGCAGCGCACCGCGCGGCACGATGCCCGAGCTGCTGAAGAACACCCAGCGTTTGCCGTCGCCGGCGTCGGCCACGCCGATGCCGTGCATGAAGCGCCGCGGGTCGCCGCTGTCTCGCGGCGACGGGGCGCTCGACACGGTGACCGTATGCACGGCCGGCGCGCCGGCCAAGGCCGGCGACGCCGCGCCGATGCCGCCCGCGCCGCAGAGCACGGCCGCGGCCAGCCGCGTGAGCGCCCGTACCGGGCGTGGTCGCCGGATCATTCGACGGTCACCGATTTCGCGAGGTTGCGCGGCTTGTCGACATCGGCGCCGCGCGCGCAGCCGACGTGATACGCGAGCAGTTGCAGCGGGATCACGTTGACGATCGGCGACAGCAGGTCGCCCGATTCGCGCACGCGGATCAGGTGCGTGTCGCGGTCGGCGTCGATTTCGAGCTGATTGCCGGCCAGCACGTAGAGCCGGCCGCCGCGCGCACGCACCTCGGCCATGTTGGACTTCAGCTTCTGGAACAGGCGGTCGTCCGGCGCGATCGTGACGACCGGCATCGCGCTCGTGACGAGCGCGAGCGGCCCGTGCTTCAGCTCGCCGGCCGCATAGCCTTCCGCGTGGATGTACGACACTTCCTTGAGCTTCAGCGCGCCTTCCAGCGCGATCGGGAAATGGATGCCGCGGCCGAGGAACAGCGCGTTCTCGGTGCGCGCGAATTTCGTGGCCCAGCCCATGATCTGCGTTTCCAGCGCGAGCGCATGGCCGATGCGGTCCGGCAGCGCGCGCAATTGCTTCAGGTGCGTCGCGACTTGCGCGGCATCGAGCCGGCCGCGCAGTTGCGCGAGCGTCAGTGTCAGCACGAACAGCGCGACGAGCTGCGTCGTGAACGCCTTGGTGGACGCGACGCCGAGTTCGGCTCCGGCTCGCGTCAGGAACCGCAGCGGCGCGTTGCGCGCGATCGTACTGGTCGCGACGTTGCAGATCGCCATCGACAAATCCTGGCCCATCGCGCGCGCCTGCTCGATCGCGCCGATGGTGTCGGCCGTTTCGCCCGACTGCGAGATGCCGACGACGAGCGTGCGCGGATCGGCCACCGTGTCGCGGTAGCGGTATTCGCTGGCGATTTCGACCTGGGCCGGCACGCCCGCGATGCTTTCGAGCCAGTACTTCGCGGTCAGCCCCGCGTAGTAGCTGGTGCCGCAGCCGAGCAGCAGCACGCTTCTGACCCGCGACAGCAGCGCGCGCGTGCCGTCCGTCGCGTCGAACAGCGCCGGCGAGATCGCGTCGATGCCGTCGAGCGTGCTGTCGATCGCCTTCGGCTGCTCGAAGATTTCCTTCTGCATGAAGTGCTGGTACGGGCCGAGCGCGGCGTCGTCCGCGCGCGCCTTCACCTCGCACAACGGGCGCCGCGCTTCCTGCCCGCCCGCATCGACCACGGCGATGCGATCCGGCGTGATCAGCGCGACGTCGCCGTCCTCCAGGTACACGAAGCGGTCGGTCAGGTCGCCGAGCGCCGCGCAATCGGACGCGAGGTAGTTCTGCTCGGCGCCGATGCCGATCACGAGCGGCGAGCCGGCGCGCGCGGCGACGAGGCGCTGCGGCTCGCGCGCGCCGAGCACCGCGATCGCGTATGCGCCGTGCAGCCGTTTGACGGCGCGCACCACCGCGTCGAACAAGTCGTCGCGATAGAGGCTGTGGATCAGATGCGCGATGACCTCGGTGTCGGTCTGTCCGCGAAACGTATAGCCGCGTTGCTTCAGTTCGGCACGCAGCGTGTCGTGGTTCTCGATGATCCCGTTGTGCACGACGGCGATCGTGTCGCCCGACATGATCGGGTGCGCGTTCATTTCAGACGGCGCGCCGTGCGTCGCCCAGCGCGTATGTGCGATGCAGGTTCGCGCTTCGAGGCCGAGCGTCAGCACGCGATCCTGCAGGTCCGTCACGCGTCGCAGCGTACGTTCGCTGCGCAGGCGGCCGTCGCCCTGCACGGCGATGCCGCACGAATCGTAGCCGCGATATTCGAGCCGGCTCAGCGCATTGACCAGTTGCGGCACCTGATTGTTCAGGCCGCTTGCTCCGACGATTCCGCACATGATTCACCTCGTCTCCAGGAAGTTGCCGGCAGGCGCGCGACGCGCGCCAGCACATTGTCAGAAGCGGTGCCGCGTCGCGCGGCAGGTGTCGCGCCCGGCGCGACACGTCTTCGGCGAGCTATTCGCGGGGTTGCGGCTCCGCGTGTGCGATCCACTCGATGCCCGAGATCGACCCGTTCGCATCGTGCGACGCGACGAGAATGCGCGTCGTGCGCCGCGCGCCGCGCCGGCGCGCGCTCGCGAACGCGGTCGGCGGCACCGAGCGCACCTTCACGCTGGCCGAGCGCCGCAGCATCTTCGATACGCGTAACCGATAGGCGAAGGGATGCACGACGCGCCCCGCGATCAGCCACATGACGATCGTGCCGGCGATCAGCGCGATGCTCGTCACGTAGAACACGATCTGTTCGATCGGCATCTCGGCCTCGTTGAACGGCAACAGGTAGCGGTACGTATAAATGCAGATCGATGCCCATACGCCCCCGACCAGCGCGGGCCGCACGAGGCGGAACCACGCGACGAGCACGGGCCCGACGATGCTGCCGCGTTCGGCGATCATGTCGCGCGGTGCACGCAGGGAGAGATCAATAATCGGCGCGTTCTTCATGTTGAATGCCTCGGTCGGGACTGACCCAAACGGCGCGCTTGCCGCGGCCCCGCAGTACGACGGCGGGCAGGGCGACGACGGTGGTGATCATGCTGATCAGCCAGAACGCGACGGGGTACCAGATGGTGTCAAGGAAGTACATCAGGAGTTTTTCGTCGTAACGACGATCGATCATGCTGCCGATGATCAGCTGCAGGATGCAGGTCGCGACCAGCAGCATCCCGTGCCAGTGCGGCACCACGGACACATGCCAGTTCGGCGGAAGCGGGTAGACGACGTCGATCAGCGCGAGCAGCAGGATGAACGTCATCGAGTACGCCCATGCGATGCCGATCAGGTACTCGGCGAACAGCGGCCACATCATCATCTGCGTCGGCCGCATCAGCGTGCCCGCATACTTGAGCAGCACCTGGATGCCGCCCTTCGACCAGCGCAGCCGCTGCCGGTAGAGCCCCTTGATCGTCTCGGGCATCAGGATCCAGCTGAGCGCGTGCGGCTCGTACACGATGCGCCAGTCGCGGCATTGCAGCTTCCAGCTGATGTCGATGTCCTCGGTCAGCATGTCGGAGCTCCAGTAGCCGACGTCGGCGAGCGCGGTCTTGCGGAACATCGTGATCACGCCCGACACCGTGAAGATGCGGCCGTACACCTGCTGCGTGCGCTTGATCAGCCCGACGATCGACGAGAATTCGCCCACCTGCATGCGGCCGAGCAGCGACGTGCGCGTGCGGATGCGCGGGTTGCCGGTCACCGCGCCGACGCCCGGGTCGGTCAGGAAGTGCTCGAGCATCCAGCCGATCGCGTCGTGCGCGAGCAGCGCGTCGCCGTCGATGCACAGCAGGTACTCCGCGTTCGACACGGCCGCCGCGGTCGTGAGCCCGACCGCCTTGCCTTCGTTGCGCGCGTGATGGATCACGAGCAGCCGCGGGATCTCGACGGCCAGCGCGTTGAGGATCTCGCCCGTGCGATCCTTGCTGCCGTCGTTGACCGCGATGATGTCGTAGTTCGGATACTGCATCCCGTTCAGATGGGTGATCACGCTGCGCGCGTTCGCGGCTTCGTTGAAGCAGGGCACGACGATCGAGACCTTCGGGATGCCGCTCGACGCGATCGTGCGCGTCGACAGCTCGCGGCCTTCCTCGAGCAGGAAGTAGTGCACGACGCCACCGATCATCCACAGATACGACATGAAGAACGGATAGTAGAAGACGAAATCCTGCAGGCGCTGGATGAGGCTGTGGGAGGTCATGGCGTCTTGGTTCCCTGCGTGTGCTGCATCTGCATCAGCGCGTTGATCGAGGTGGGGTCGAGGCGCGACTTCAGCGACATCACGTCCCGCATCGCGTCGAGCTCCGGCTGGCCGTTCAGGAAGTTGTCGGGGTAGTAGCCGAAATTCACGGCCCCCTCGCCGCGCAGCCTCCGCATCTGCGCGAGCAGCGTGCTGGCGGGCACCGCCTTCCGCCCGTGCCAGTCGTACGACTGCAGTTCGAACACGGTGCGCTGCAGCCCGCGCTGCTTCGTGCGTACCGCCTTCACGAGCTGGTCGAGCCAGCCTTCCGGGTCCTTCGCCTGTTCCATGTACGGCATCGCCATCAGCGCGACGTAGTCGTAGGCGGCGAGGAAATCGTCGTAGTTCTGCGCATACCACGCTTCCGATTCGGGCTTGAGCACCGGCATCGCGAAGATGTTGCGCGCGGTCAGCACGTCGCCGACGTTCTGATGGGCCAGCACGATCTGTTCGAGCTGCCGGGTCAGGTCGATCAGGTAGCGCGTCTTCTGGCGCGTCCAGCGCTTCATCAGATCGGGGTTCTCGCGGATCTTGCCGACGTCGGCCGGCAGCCCCCATTGCGAATACACGCGCAGCGCATGCCGGCTCGCGTCCTCGTAGTCGTCGAGCACCGCATCGTCGCTGAACAGGATGCCGCTGAACGACGCGTGCTTGCTGAGATCCTCGTAGATCTGCTGGATCATCAGTCGCGCATCGGGATCGAACGGGCTCAGCCGGAACACGCGCGTGCCGTTCTCGCGGGCCGGCGCACCGCCGTATGCGGTGACGGCCTCGAGGCCGCGCTGCTTGTCGGCCGGCGGCCGGAACGCGAGCACCGGCATCCATGCGTACACCTGCACGTTGGCGCGCGTATTGAGTTGCCATGCGGCGCGCGAGAACAGGTCGGAACGCATCGGCAGGTGCCGGTTCGGGAAATACACCGCTTCGGCCACGCCCGTGCCCTTCGGGTCCGCATACGCTTGCAGGTACACCGATTTCGGCTGCATCCGGTAGATGCGCTCGATCAGCTTGCCGAGATTCGTTTCCTGCCGCGCGGGATCGGGATCGTAGACCTGGTCGAGGTCGACCTGCACGGTGCGCTCGGGCACGTCGACGTCGCCGCGGTTCGACGCCGGCTCGCGCATCGAGCGCTCGAACCCGCCGATGTCGACGTCGTACATCATCAGGATCCGTCTCAGCCGGTCGAGCGGCACGTCAGGCGTATTCGGGCCGGCGTCGAGGCTGAACTGGACGTCCATGCCGAGCGACGTCGAGATCTGGCGCACGGGCTGGTTTTCCGCGCCGTACGGCCACACCATCGAGCGCGCGACGATGCCGGTGCGTTCGCGAATCTGCCGGACGCACGTCTGCAGGTCGTCGTGCACGCGTGCATGGAATTCCGCGTCGGTCTCATAGCGTTTCTGGTCTTGCAGGTAGAGATGCGACGTGGTCGCCGGCAGCTCGTTGCCTTGCGGATTCGCGACCGCGCCGTGATGGAGGTTGTGGGTGTGGCAGCCGAGCTCGACGAATTCCGACTGCCCGAGCTTCTTCACCTCGTCCCACGACAGGAAGTAGTCGCGCGGCACCTGAACCTTGTCGCTGATGCGGATCGGCGTATCCGGCGGCGTGTCGATCCACGCGGTGACGAGGCCCATCACGGCCGGATACTTGAAACGCTCCAGCAGCGGCAGCACCTTCGTGTAGTGGCTGCGGAAGCCGTCGTCGAACGTGAGCAGCACCGAGCGCGGCGGCAGCGGCTTGCCGCCGCGCCGCGATTCCTCGATCTGCTTGACCGTGATGGTGTGGTAATTGTTGGTCTGCAGCCACGAGAAGATCGCGGTGAGCGTGCCGGTGTCGACCGCGAACGGATCGATGATGGCCGACGGCGACGAAAACGACGCCATCAGGTTGTCGCGCACGTCGTGCATGCAGATCACGCGAAACGTCTTGCCGTCGGCCGGATCGGACGGCGGCAGCAAGTCGATCATCTTGGCGCCGGTCACGCTCGGGAACAGCGAACAGGCGGCGAACGTGCCGAGGCATCCGCACATGAAGGTCCGTCTGGATTGCATTCAGAGCTCCTTGCTAAAACGGCAGGTTGAGCGACAGGAAGCCGGTTTCGGAGCGCTCGCGCTGGCCGTCGTATGCGTGACTGCTGACCTCGACGCCGTAACTCAGCGTGATGTCGTGCTTGAACGTCCACGCGTGCTCGAGGCGCGCGCTCCACAGCGGGCTGGAGCCGAAGCCGCGCTCGTTGTACACGCCGCCCGACACCGACACGCGCTGTCGCAGCCCCATGTCGCCCTTCTTCCACAGCGTCAGCTGATGCATGACGGTCGCGGCGGCCGCGTAGTCGCGACCGGGGCTGAAGTAGGGCGCGTCCTGACGCGTGTTGCTGTCCGTGCCCAGATTCAGCGAGACGTTGACGAGCTGGTTCGCGGCCGTGTATACGCGCTGGGTGGCGGTCGCCGAGATCTCCTGGTGGAAGTTCGAATCGCTGTAGCGGCTCACGCCGTAGTTCAGCCTGACTTCGCGCCGGTCGTTCTGGCGATACACGACCTCGACGTTCGCGGAGCGGCCCCAGATGTGCGTGGCATACGCCTTCCACGGCAGCGAGTTGTCGTTGGTGTCGAGCCCCGCGCTGACGGTCCAGTAGTCGTTCAGCGCGTATGCGATCGTCCCGCGGCCGCCGGTTCGGCCGTCCGAGCCCAGCGAGCGCGTGACTTCGCCCAGCACCGTGAGCGGCCCGTGCCGGTAGTCGCCGCCGATGCCCGTGCGCGTGCGGCTGAGGTTCCCGCCGTCGGTCTGCGCGAAGCCGTAGAACGTGTGCGAGAACACGCGCCAGTTGTCGCCGAACGGTTGCGAATACACATAGCTGTCCGACGTGAAGCTGTTGTCGGCCAGCGCGCTGTTGCCGTGCTCGAAGCTCAGGTCGGTCGTGAACACCGGGCTGCGGTAAGCCTTGTAGTCGCGCTTGAAGCCGCGCACGGCGCCGCTGTCCGGGAACGTGTCGCCGAGCGTCTGGTCGACGGTCTTCGCGCTCGCGTAGTCGTCCGCCACGAGCGATGCGCGGCCGAGGCCCGCGAGCATTTCGACGCTGTCCGGATGATCGGTCAGCGACGCGCGATACATCGAGATCGCCTGGCGCGGATGCGACTGGCCCGACACGGCGTCGGCATGCGCGGCGCGGATTTCCGCGTTGAAGGGCACCTGTTGCTCGAGCGCTTCGAGCGCGGCGATTCCCTGATCGACGTGTCCCGTGAAGATCAGGTACTGCGCGCGCAGCCGGTAGTAGCGCAGATAGTCGCTTTCTCCCGGGCCGACGTTGGTCACCTGCTTGACCGGCGGCAGCGATTTCTCCATGTCGTCGAGCACCTGCTTCGCTTCCGGCGCGCGCGCCTGGTCGACGTACGACCAGAACAGCCCTTCGCGCAGCTCGATCGGCTGCGTGCGGGCGCCGTACTGGAAGCCGCGGGTCGCGCGATCGGTCGGCGACGCGGTGGCCTGCTGCAGCGCCCGCGCGTAGACGGCGTTCGCCTTGGCCGGTTCGCTCAGGTACAGGTACGCATCGCCGACGGCCGCGAGCGCGTCGATCGAGATCTCCGCGTTGGACGGAATCGTCTCGAACGTCGCGACGGCCTGCTTCATGTCGCCGCGCGCCGCAAGGGCGACGACCCGGTCGCCCGCGAGTGCGGTGCGGACCGGGGTGTACTCGGGCGTGGGCGGGATCCGCTTGTCGAGGTCGTTCGCCTCGCGCAGGGCGTTGTCGATGCCGTCGAAGCGGTCCGAACTCGTCATCGAACGCGACTTGTCGCGTCCGCCGCGCACTTGCTGGCGAATCGACAGTTCTTCCAGTTGCGCGATGTCGACGGCGGAGAACGCATCGGGCCGGGCCTTCGCTTCTTCGAGCGCCTTGACCGCGCCGCCGCTCGCGGCAAGACCGAACACGTCGTTGCGCACCGTCGCGACGTCGGCGGTGCGCAGATTCGGCGCCTGCGCATTCGGCGCCTCGACGTCGGGCCCTTGCGATCGCTGGATCGGCTCGCCGGGGAGCTGCGCGCCCGGCGACTGCGAATTCGGTTGCCGGGACGACGGCGGCTCGGCGCCGGATGGCTGGGTCACGGGCGCGGGCGAATTCGGCATCGGCGTGCCGGATGCCTGCGCGATGAGCGTCGGCGTAGCGCGCGTATCCGGCGAGGCGGGGGGCGCGGCTTGGGCGAGTTGCTGTGGGGCATCCGACGTGCGCGCACGTGGCGCCGGCGCATCCGGCGGCGCGGTGTCGACGAATGCCTGCGCAAGCAGCATGGGTGCATCCGATGATGGTGCGCTCGGCTGCGGCGCATCGGGGTCCACCACGACCGTGGTCGGCATCGCCGGAGCGGCTCCATGGGCTATCCGCATCGACGCATCCGAGGCCCGCGCGATCGGCGTCGGCGCTGGAGGAGGCTGCGTACCCGAACCCAGGGCGACCTGCGGCTTCGCGTCGCCTTCGGCGGCAAGGCATGGGCCGGACGCGACGAGCAGGCACAGCAGCGGCGCATGCAGGAGGATCCGCCGGGTCGGCGGAACGACGGTGGTGCATTGTTGTTGACGATTGTTAGCCACGATGTCTCCTCACTGTGAAACGTTCACATCCGTTGCACGCCCGACGGCGCGCGTCACCGGCCGTCGTCCCGCCGGGCGGCGAGGCCCGGCGGCATTCGACCGGCTCACAGGCGATTGCGGATCGCCTGTCCAAGCAGCGCGCGCGATTCGCTGTTCGTCGGGTCGATGGCAAGCGCGCGACTCGCGTTTTGCTCCACACAGATCCATTCGTCGATCTGTGCGCACCAGCGTGCCTTGGCCAGCGCGCGGGCGCCTTCCAGCTCGTCGTGCGTGACGCGGGCGTTTTCCATGTGCGACGTGCCGGCGAGATACGACTGCGGTTGCTGTTTCGGCAAGGGGGCGGGGCGTTTTCTCGTCCGCGCCAGCGCCTGCGAACGTGACGTCCGGTGCGCGTCGCCCGGGCGCGCCGTGCGTCTGACGGTCGAGGCGGCATGCGGCTCGGCGGCGAGCGTCGTCGCCGCCACGTGCGCGGGCGGTGCGGGTTTCACGTCGGCACGGGCCCTCGTCGTTGGCGGCGGTGCGGGCGGTGCGGCTGCGGCCGACATGGCCGGCGTCGCCGAGGCAGACGGCGGAACCGGCCCGGCCTGCGCGACGGCCTCTATCGAGCCGGCTGGCGCCGTCGAGCCCGCGGGCGCTGCCTTGCCGGACGCGCCGCCCGTCGCCGCCACGATGAACTCGCGGTACTTGCCGACGGCGTTTTCGATCACGCCGGCGACATCGTGCGTCACGCTCGCATGGCCGACCCTCGTGTCTCGCTCGACATACGCGAAGGCGCCGAAGATCGCGGCAAATGCGGCGACGCTGAGCGCCGCATTCTTTCCCGGACCCCACGAGGGTTTCGGCTCACGGGCGGGCGAGTCGTCCGGTCGTTCTGCACGGGACATGCAAGACTCCTTGATTCGATACGTTGGACGAATGACGCGATCGGCGCGACGCTCACCATCGCAACTGCGTCGTGAGCGTGCCCGTCTCGACGATCGCGAACTGGGTTGCGCCCTGATAGGTCCCTTCGACGCGGTAGCTCGCATCCGGCACGCTGAACAGGCAGCGCGACCCCGGTGCATTGAATTCGACGAGCACGCGCCCATGCCGGCGCAGGCGCACCTGCACGTTGGAGAGCGGCTGTCCGGTGCTCCCCGACAGGAACGACACGCCCAGGTTGTACGGGCGCCCGTCAGGCGGAAGCGGCGCGGTGCCGTCGATCCGCGCATCGCCGCAGATATACGAAATCACGTACCGGTTTGCCCCCGGCCCGGACGCCGGCGACGCGGCCGCCGGTGTCTGGGCCAGGGCGTTCATGCACAGCGTGGAAAGCACGATGCCGAAGAAAGGGCGAGCCTGCTGTCGAAGCGAGGGTGACATTGCAATCTCCCGTCCAGACGCGATGACGCGCATCGACGTCGAGTCGAATTTGCCAACGTTCTTTTTGCGACACGCTATTGATACACGATGGTTTTTGAACCAACAACCGCGTGTGGCCCGAATGGGACGAGGTGAAAAGATCCTATCTAAATAGGATTAAGGCGGATTGGTGAGGATTTATTAATTATGAATAAAGTCGATAATTCCGATCATGGAATTTGCTCGCCGGTAGCGATGATCGAGCACGCTTTGAATCACGTCGGAGGTATCGACTTTCATGCCGAAGAATAACGACTGATAAAAGAAACTATTGCGTCTGTATTCAAGGAGAATCTATGAATGTCGGGATACAGGTCACGGATTGAGAAATGAGGGTGCGATATTTTCTATGATTCCAGTGGTTACAGGTAATTGGAAACTTGTGTAACAAGGTATTTCTGCCTGAAAATAAGGCTGAATATTCTTACTTAATACGGAAAACAGTAAAAAATACGACGTGAATCGCAAACGTTTGCGTTTTCTCCAGATCGATTACAGGTCGGCGAGGGATTTTATGGAGTCGGGCAGGATTATCGAATGCTATTGAAACCACGCGCATTCGCGCCGTGGACGTTCACGGCGCGAATGCGCGGTCAGCGGCTGCCGCCCGCGCTTCGCCGCGCGCCGCGCATCGGCGGCGCGGCCGCCTCTTCAATACCGATCGCACCGTCGAGCGCCGTGCGCGGCCGGTTCATGATGTAGGCCCACAGCTGTTCGGCCGCGAGCCCGCGCTTGCGCGCCGATCGATACAGGCGGATTTCGAGCTCGGTGATCCAGTCGCCGCTGCCCGCGCACACGAGCGTGCCGTCCGCGAGCTCCTTCGCGACACAGCTTTCAGGCAGCCAGCCGATGCCGTGCCCGGCCACGACCATGCCTTTCAGCGCCTCGGACATGTGCGTCTCGAAACACCGGTGCAGCACATACGGCTCGGTCGCGTTCAGCAGCAGCATCTCGACGATGTTGCCGAGAAATGCGCCCGACGAATACGCGAGCAGCGGCAGCGGCGCGTCGGCCGTGCCGGGCAGCTGGAACACCGGCTTGCCGCGCGCGTCGGGCGACGACACCGGCAGGATCCGCTCGACGCCGAGGCTGACGAACGGAAAATGGTTCGGGTCGAGCACGATCGGCAACTGCGGGTGGTGATAGCCGAGCAGCAGGTCGCATTCGCCTTCGACCAGTTGCTGCACGCCTTCCGGCACGTTCACCGCATTGACGCGGGCGGTCACGTGGCCGACCTCGCTATTGAGCTGCTTGAGCCATTCGGGAAACAGCGTGAACACGAGCGTGTGCGCGACGGCGAAGCGCACGACCTGGTCGCTCGCCGCGAACTGGTCGTAGCCGTTCACGAGATTGCGCGCCGCATACATGCTGCGCAGGATGTCCGCGGCGAGCCCGCGGAACATCTGGCCGGCGGGCGTCAGCGCGACCGGGTTGATGCTCCGGTCGACCAGCTTCGCGTCCATCCAGGTTTCGAGGGCGGCGATTCGTCTGCTGAACGCCGACTGCGTCAGGTGCCGGTGACGCGCGGCCCGGGAAAAGCTCTTGGTATCCGCCAGGCTCAGGAAATCTTCCAGCCACTTTGCTTCCATTTCGATCTTCGCTTTTTATAGTCGGGCGCCTGAAAGGCGGCGCCGTCTGCTGCACCAACGTTCTAGCGTACCCCGCATCGCGCCGCTCGGGCCGATGTTTTTTTTCGATCGGTGTCAGTCGAAATATGCATGGGCGTTGTCGGCGGGATTACGGCTGCATAGCGTTGAGGGGCCGGACCAGTTAACCGGACGGTTCACCGCGTCGGACTGTCCCGGCCGCCGGGACGGCGCTTTCCCAAGGGCCGGCTGCGCCGTGTGCGTGCCGGCCCGCCCGTTCACGGTCGTTCCGGGGGCCCGGCTCGCCGTTTTTGGTGCAGTGCAGATTGCACATTCGTGACACGCGGGGGAACTATGTTCGTCGGATGCGGCGCAGCATCGGCCGTGCGCGCTCGCGACGCACCGCGAGCGCCCGTCGCCTCCGCCGTTGCACCGTTGTGGTGCGCGATGCCGCGCAGGCGTGCCTGGGCGGCGCGAAACAGGGGGATATCGAAGGGATCGAGCAAGGCACGTTCCTTGCAAAGCAATCAGTACGCCGGTCCGGCATGCGCAATGCCGGGGAAAACGATCGATGGAGAGAAGATCGATGAAGCCATTCGATGAAATGCTGCAATCCGGCGACATGGTGAGGGCGCCTTACGCGCGCCTGAAACAATGGCTCGACACGCAGGACCCTGCGAGCCTCGCCCAGAAGGCCCACGACGCGGAAGGCGTGTTCCGCAGGACGGGCATCACGTTCGCCGTCTACGGCGACGCGGAGGCCGCCGAGCGGCTCATTCCATTCGACATCGTCCCGCGCATCATCTCGGGGGCGGAATGGAGCCGGCTGTCGCTCGGCATCGAGCAGCGCGTGATGGCGCTGAACGCGTTCCTCGACGACATCTACCACCGCCAGGAAATCGTGCGCGCGGGCATCGTGCCGAAACACCTGATCGCGCACAATGAGGCGTTCATCCCCGAGATGATCGACTTCCGGCCGCCCGGAAACGTTTACACGCACATCATCGGCGTCGACATCGTGCGCACCGGCGAAAACGAGTTCTACGTGCTGGAGGACAACGCACGCACGCCGTCCGGCGTGTCGTACATGCTGGAAAACCGCGAAACGATGATGCAGCTCTTCCCCGAGCTGTTCCAGCAGGTCAAGGTGCGTCCGGTCGAAACCTATCCGCAGATGCTGCGCCAGTCGCTCGCGGCCGTGTGCCCGCCGGGCGGCAACGCCGACAACCCGACCATCGCGGTGCTCACGCCCGGCATCCACAATTCCGCGTACTACGAACATTCGTTCCTCGCCGATCAAATGGGCGTGCACCTCGTCGAGGGCAGCGACCTGCAGGTGGTCGACGGCCGCGTCGCGATGCGCACGACGGAAGGCTTCCGGCAGATCGACGTGCTGTACCGCCGCGTCGACGACGCGTTCCTCGATCCGCTCACGTTCCGCCCCGATTCGGTGCTCGGCGTGGCCGGCATCATGGACGTGTACCGCGCCGGCAACATCACGATCGCGAACGCACCGGGCACCGGCATCGCCGACGACAAGGCGATCTACTCGTACATGCCCGAGATCGTCGAGTTCTACACGGGCCGCAAGGCGCTGCTGGAGAACGTGCCGACCTGGCGCTGCGGCGAGGCCGACAGCCTCAAGTACGTGCTCGCGCATCTCGACGAACTGGTCGTGAAGGAAGTGCACGGCTCGGGCGGCTACGGGATGCTGGTCGGGCCGTGCGCGTCGAAGGCCGAACTCGACGCGTTTTCCGCGAAGCTGCGCGCCCGTCCCGCGAACTACATCGCGCAACCGACGCTCGCGCTGTCCACGACGCCAATCCTGACCGACGCCGGCCTCGCGCCGCGCCACGTCGACCTGCGGCCGTTCGTGCTGGTGTCGGACCGGATCCGCATCACGCCGGGCGGGCTCACGCGCGTCGCGCTGAAGGAAGGATCGCTCGTCGTCAACTCGAGCCAGGGCGGCGGCACCAAGGACACCTGGGTGCTGGCCGACTGAGCCGGGCACGACCGCGCGCGCCGGCGCCGGCGCGCGAACCGAACGAAGACGGAGTGGACACGAGATGCTTCTGGGACGTACTGCAAGCGGTCTCTACTGGATGTACCGCTATATCGAGCGCGCGGAAAACATCGCGCGCATCGTCGATGCCGGGCTGCGGATGGCGCTCACGCGCACGGCCGACGCGCCGGCCGAATGGTCGTCGGTGCTCGTCAGCTCGGGCGCGGACGACGGCTACCGGCAGAAATACGACGCGTATGCGGCCGATACCGTGACCGACTACCTGCTGCGCGACCGCGACAACCCGTCGAGCGTGCTGTCGTGCATCGAGGCCGCGCGCTCGAACGCGCGGATGGTGCGCACGGCATTGACGCGAGAGGCGTGGGAAAGCGTGAACGGCGCGTGGCTCGCGCTGCGCCGCGCACTGGCGCAGCCAGTGCCGGAAAGCGAACTGCCGGCCGTGCTCGACGAAGTGAAGCGCGAAACCGCGCTGATCCTCGGCAGCTTCTACAGCACGATGCTGCGCAACGAGATCTTCGATTTCGCGCAGATCGGCGCATTCATCGAACGCGCGGACAACACCGCGCGGATCATCGACGTGAAATACCACCTGCTGCTGCCGTCGGTATCGCACGTCGGCACGATCCTCGACAACTACCAATGGGAGACGATCCTGCGCTGCGTGGCCGCGCATCGCTCGTACCGCTGGGTGTACGACGTGCAGTACAAACCGCTGAACATCGCCGACTACCTGATCCTGAACGGCCGCATGCCGCGTTCGCTGCGCTATTGCTACGGGCGCGTCGTGTCGAGCCTGAACCTGCTCGCGAAGGATTACGGCGTGACACACCCGTGTCACGACACGGCCACGAAGATCCTGCAAATGCTGTCCGATACGTCGGTCGAGCGGATTTTCAAGAGCGGCCTGCACGAGTTCCTGACCGACTTCATCGGCCGCAACAACAGCCTCGGGCTCGAAATCGCCCAGGCTTACAACTTCGACTGAGACTTGCCATGCGACTCGCCATCCGACACATTTCGCGTTATCAGTTCGACGATCAGGCCACCCATGCACTGCAACGGTTGCGGCTGCGCCCGCAGTCGGGCCCCGGGCAGACGGTGCGCGCATGGCAGGTCACGATCGACGGCGTCGAGCCGACGCTGTCTTACGCCGACGGGCTCGGCAACCGGATCGACCTCGTGCGCCACGATCGCGGCGAGAAGGCCGAGATCGTCGTCGTGGCGGCCGGCGTCGTCGAGACGCAGGACCGGGCGGGTATCGTCGGCAATCCCGAAGGCTATGCGCCGCCGTGGATCTTCGAGCGCGAGACCGCGCTCACGAAGGCGGGCGATACCGTGCGCGCACTTGCGCAGGCGCTGCCGATCGAGCCGTACGGCCTCGACGCATTGCACTGGCTGATGACGGAAGTGCACGGCCGCATCGCGTATGCGCCGAACCTGGCCGCCGACGCGCCCGTCGATGCGGAAACCGCGCTGCAAAGCGGCGAGGGCACGAGCCGCGACCATGCGCACGCGTTCATCGCGGCCGCTCGCGTGCTGAAGATCCCCGCGCGCTACATCTCGGGTTACGTGCTGGCCGACAGCGCGATGCAGCGCATCGCCGACGCGAAGCAGAATGGGGCCGACGTCGAGGACGAGGAAGCGCTCGCGCTGCAGAGCGGCGACGGGATGCAGCAGGTGCTCGGTGCATCGCATGCCGCGCAATCGCAGTCGCAAGGTCAATCGCAGTCGCAGTCGCAGGGGCGGCCGCACGCGGCGCTCGGCGCGCAGCCGCAGCCCACGGTGCTGACGCAGCAGCCGGCCGGCCATGCATGGGCCGAGGCATACGTCGAAGGCCTTGGCTGGGTCGGTTTCGACCCGTTCATGAACCGTTGCCCGGACGAACGCTACGTGCGCATCGCGGTCGGTCTCGACCATCGCGACGCGCAGCCGGTGACGGGGCTTGGCGCGACGGCCGTCGGCGTCGAGATCAGCGTCGTGCAGACGCCGGAACTCGTCTGACCCGCGGCGCGCCTTCGCCGCATCCGCCATGCCGGGCCGCCGCGTCGCAATCGACGCGGCGTGCGCGGCCGGCCCAACCCGACTCGAGCTCCCATGTCCATCCACGTCGCGCTGCATCACACCACCCGCTATCGCTACGACCGGCTCGTCAACCTCGGCCCGCAGGTCGTGCGGCTGCGGCCCGCGCCGCATTGCCGGACGCCGATCCTCGCGTATTCGATGACGGTCGAGCCCGCGCAGCACTTCATCAACTGGCAGCAGGATCCGTTCTCGAACTATCTCGCGCGGCTCGTGTTTCCGGAGCGCACCGAGCACTTCGAGATCACGATCGATCTCGTCGCCGAGATGTCGGTGTACAACCCGTTCGACTTCTTTCTCGAAGCGAGCGCGGAGCAATACCCGTTCAGCTATGACGACGCGTTGAAGACCGAACTCGCGCCGTATCTCGCATGCGATCCGCAGACGAGCGCCGCGCCGCTGTTTCGCGCGTATCTCGACGGCGTCGACCGCACGCCGGCCGGCACCGTGAACTTCCTCGTCGCGCTGAACCAGCAGCTTCAGCACGACATCGGCTATCTCGTGCGGATGGAGCCCGGCGTGCAGACGCCCGCGCAAACGCTCGAACTCGCGTCCGGCTCGTGCCGCGACAGCGCGTGGCTGCTCGTGCAGCTGTGCCGCCATCTCGGCATCGCCGCGCGCTTCGTGTCGGGCTACCTGATCCAGCTCACGCCTGACGTGAAATCGCTCGACGGCCCGAGCGGCACGTCGGTCGATTTCACCGACCTGCATGCCTGGTGCGAGGTCTACCTGCCGGGCGCCGGCTGGATCGGCTTCGATCCGACGTCGGGCCTGCTCGCCGGGGAAGGGCACATTCCGCTCGCGTGCACGCCGCAGCCGACGAGCGCCGCGCCGGTCGAAGGGCTGATCGACGAGTGCGAGGTGTCGTTCGAGCACGAGATGAGCGTGACGCGCGTGTACGAATCGCCGCGCGTGACGAAGCCGTATACCGAATCGCAGTGGGAAGCCGTGCTCGCGCTCGGCACGCGGGTCGACGGCGCGCTGGCCGCCGGCGACGTGCGGCTCACGCAGGGCGGCGAGCCGACCTTCGTGTCGATCGACGATCGCGACGGCGCCGAGTGGAATACCGATGCGCTCGGCCCGACCAAGCGCGGCTACGCGACCGAACTCGTGCAGCGGCTGCGCGCCGAATACGGCGACGGCGGCTTCCTGCATTTCGGGCAGGGCAAGTGGTACCCGGGCGAGCAGTTGCCGCGCTGGGCGCTGTCGATCTTCTGGCGCGCGGACGGCCAGCCCGTGTGGCACGATCCGTCGCTGTTCGCCGACGAGCGCGAGCCGTCGTCGTACACCACCGGCGACGCGAAGCGCTTCATCGATGCGCTCGCCGCGCGGTTGAACCTGACCGGCGAATTCATCCAGCCCGGCTACGAGGACGTCTGGTACTACCTGTGGCGCGAGCGCCGGCTGCCCGTCAACGTCGATCCGTTCGACGCGCGCCTGGACGACGAGCTCGAACGCGCGCGACTGCGCAAGGTGTTCGAGCAGCAGCTCGACAGCGTCGTCGGCTACGTGCTGCCGGTGAAGCGCACGGACGGGGAGCCAAGCCTCGACGGGCCGCGCTGGCAGACCGGCCCGTGGTTCTTCCGCGACGAGCGGATGTATCTCGTGCCGGGCGATTCGCCGATGGGCTATCGGCTGCCGCTCGATTCGCTGCCGTGGGCGGCGCGCGCCGACTATCCGTACCTCGTCGAGCGCGATCCGTTCGCGCCGCGCGACGTGCTGCCGGACGCCGCCGCCATTCGCGCGCGCTACGCGGGCCCGGCCGACGCGCCGCGCTATCTGGCCGGCGTGCATCGCGAAGCGTCCGCGCAGACCGTGATGCAGTGGCGCGACGACGGCGCGGCCGCGCACGGCCGACCGGGCGCCGCGGACCCGCATCGCCGGCCCGAGCGCTTCGAATCGGCCGCATGGATCACGCGCACCGCGCTGTGCGTCGAAGTGCGCAACGGCATCCTGTACCTGTTCATGCCGCCGCTCGCCGCGCTCGAGGATTATCTCGACCTGCTCGGCGCGATCGAGCTGACCGCGCACGCGCTCGGCGTGAAGCTCGTGCTCGAAGGCTATCCGCCGCCGCGCGACGCGCGGCTGAAGCTGCTGCAGGTGACGCCCGATCCCGGCGTGATCGAAGTGAACATCCACCCGGCCGCGAGTTTCGACGAACTCGTCGACCACACTGAATTCCTGTACGACGCCGCGTGGCAATCGCGGTTGTGCAGCGAGAAGTTCATGGTCGACGGGCGGCACGTCGGCACGGGCGGCGGCAACCACTTCGTGCTCGGCGGCGCGACGCCGGCCGACAGCCCGTTCCTGCGCCGCCCCGATCTCCTTGCGAGCCTGATCGCGTACTGGCACAACCATCCGTCGCTGTCCTACCTGTTCTCGGGGCTGTTCATCGGGCCGACGAGCCAGGCGCCGCGGGTCGACGAAGCACGCAACGATCAGCTCTACGAGCTCGACATCGCGTTCGCGGAAATCCAGCGCAACAAGCTGCTGTTCGGGCAGGACATGCCGCCGTGGCTCGTCGACCGCGTGCTGCGCAACCTGCTGATCGACGTGACGGGCAACACGCACCGCAGCGAGTTCTGCATCGACAAGCTGTATTCGCCCGATTCGTCCACCGGGCGGCTCGGCCTGCTCGAACTGCGCGCGTTCGAGATGCCGCCGCACGCCCGGATGAGCATCGTGCAGCAACTGCTGCTGCGCGCGCTGGTCGCGCGCTTCTGGGCCGCGCCGTACACGACGCCGCTCACGCGCTGGGGCACCGCGCTGCACGACCGGTTCATGCTGCCGGAATTTCTTCAGATGGATTTCGACGACGTGCTGGCCGAGCTGGGCGACGCCGGTTTCGCGTTCGATCCGGCGTGGTTCGCGCCGCACTTCGAATTCCGCTTCCCGCTGTTCGGGCAGATCGCGGTGAATGGGATGGAGCTGTCGCTGCGCGGCGCGCTGGAACCGTGGCACGTGATGGGCGAGGAGGGTGCGCCCGGCGGCACGGTGCGCTACGTCGATTCGTCGGTCGAACGGCTCGAAGTGCGCGTGACGGGGCTGAACGACAACCGGCACGTCGTGACCGTCAACGGCCGCGCGTTGCCGCTGCAGCCGACCGGCACCGTCGGCGAGTACGTCGCCGGCGTGCGCTACAAGGCGTGGTCGCCGCCGTCGGCGCTGCATCCGACCATCGGCGTGCACGCGCCGCTCACGTTCGACATCGTCGATACGTGGCTGCAACGCTCGCTCGGCGGCTGCCGGTATCACGTCGCGCATCCGGGCGGGCGCAACTACGCGACGTTCCCGGTCAACGCGTACGAAGCCGAGAGCCGCCGGCTCGCGCGCTTCGTCGAGATCGGGCACACGCCGGGCAGGATGGACGTCGCGGCGGCCTCGCCGAGCCGCGAATTCCCGTTCACGCTCGACTTGCGGCGGCCGTGATCGATCGATGACAGGGCGGACGACGATGCGCGGTTCGCGAACGCCCGGCGCACCGGCCGGTCGCGGCCCCGCCGGAATGCTAGGATGCGGGCAGAATACGGCCGCGCGCCGCGGCTTGCCGCCTGAATGGCGGCGCGCATGCGCGGCCGCACCTTGACGACGGAACGACATCGTGCCGCCCATTGACCTCGACCATCCCGCCGCCCTCGACGCGATGCCCACGCTTTTCGATACCGGCGCGCAGCCGGACGCCGCCGAACTGGCCGCCGCGCTCGCGGCGCCGGCCGCCGCCGGCCGCTACGACGAACTGCGCGGCAGCGCGGCCGGCCTGACCGCGCCTGCGCTGGCGCCCGCGTGGCGCAGCTTCTTCACGTCGGTCGGCAGCGACGGCGTGGCCGACCTCGACCGCCGCGCCGACGCGCTGCACCGGCGCATGCGCGAGAACGGCCTGTTCTACCAGTTGCACGAGCAGCGCGCCGGCGACGGCGCGGTCGGCCCATGGTCGCTCGACCTGCTGCCGCTGATCGTCACGCCCGAGGACTGGGTCGGGATCGAGCGCGGCGTACTGCAGCGCGTGCGGCTGCTCAATGCGACGCTGGCCGACCTGTACGGGCCGCAGACGATCCTGGCGCGCGGGCTGCTGCCGCCCGCGCTCGTCACCGGCCACCCGGGCTATCTGCGCGCGATGCGCGGCGCGCGCGTGCCGGGCGATACCTGGCTGCACGTCGTCGCGTTCGATCTCGCGCGCGGCCCCGACGGCCAATGGCGGATCGTCGCGCAGCACACGCAGGGCCCGGCCGGGCTCGGCTACCTGCTCGAGAACCGGCTGATCGTGTCGCGGCTCTTTCCGCGCGGGTTTCGCGGGCTGCGCGTGCAGCGGCTGGCGTCCGCGTACCGTGCGCTGCTGCAGAGCATGCAGTCGCTCAGCCCCGCCGCGAAGAATTCGCGGATCGTGCTGCTGACGCCGGGGCCGCACAGCGCGACCTATTTCGAACACGCGTATCTCGCACGTTATCTCGGCCTCACGCTGGTCGAAGGCGGCGACCTGACCGCGCGCGACAACCGCGTATTCCTGAAGACGCTGAGCGGGCTCGAACCGGTGCACGGCATCCTGCGGCGTGTCGACGATGCATGGCTCGATCCGCTCGAACTGCGGCCCGATTCGATGCTCGGCGTGCCGGGGCTGTTGCAGGCCGTGCGTGCGGGCAACGTGCTGCTCGCGAACGCGCCGGGCTCGGGCTTCCTCGAGTCGCCGGCGATGCTCGGCTTCATGCCGCGTCTCGCGGAAGCGCTGCTCGGCGAAACGCTGACGCTGCCGGCCGTGCATTCGTGGTGGTGCGGCGAAGCGGCCGCATGCGACGATGCGCTGCCGCAGGTCGCGCGCGGCATCGTCAAGGCAACCTATCCACCCGACGTGCAGGAAGGCGGTGCATTCGAGCCGGTGATCGGCGCGCGGCTCACGCAGGCGCAACTGGCGGAATGGCGCGCGCGGATTCTCGCGCAGCCCGAACATTACACGGTGCAGGCCGACCTGCCGCTGTCGCAGGCGCCGACGTGGCCGCGGCCCGACGCGCCCGACGGCAACGACAGCGCGCGCATCGTGCCGAAGCCGCTGCTGTTGCGCGTGTTCGCGCTCGCCGACGGCGCGCAGCGCTGGCGGCTCCTGCCGGGCGGGCTGTCGCGGGTCGGCACGCGCGACACGCTGTTCAATGCGCCGATGCCGCGCGGCGGCAGCACCGTCGACACGTGGGTGATGACCGAGGGCATCGTCGATTCGACGACGCTGCTGCAGACGCACCTCGGCCCCGACGACCTCGTCGAACGGCCCCGCGCGATCGCGAGCCGGGCGGCCGAGAACCTGTTCTGGCTCGGCCGCTACACCGAGCGCGCGACCAACCTGATGCGCCTGGCGCGCGCCGCGCTCGAACGTCTGCGCGGCGAGGACGACGTCGACAGCCCCGCGCATCTGGAACTGATCGACACGTTGTGCCGCGACACCGGGCTGATCGCGGCCGACGCGCCGCACGCCGTCGATGCGCCGCGCGCGTTCCAGCATGAGCTGGCGACGTCGCTGACGCGCGGCGCCGACCGCACGTCGGGGATCGCGTCGTGCCTGTTCGGCATGCGCGGCGCGGCTGCCGCGATCCGCGAACGGCTGTCGAGCGATCAGTGGCGGCTGATCGACGACGCGACCCAACTGTTCGCCGACAGCGCAGGGCAGCAGGAAGCGGAGGAGCAGGTCGGCAACGACGCGCTGCAGTTGCTGGAGCGCCTCGGCCTGCTGCTCGGCGCGATCACCGGAGCGCAGACCGACAACATGACGCGCGACGACGGCTGGCGATTGCTGTCGATCGGCCGGCAGATCGACCGGCTCGACTTCCTATGCAGCGTGCTGAAGTTCGCGTTCGACGAAGGCGCGGTGCATCGTCAGGACGGCTTCGAACTCGTGCTCGAACTGTTCGACAGCACGATCACGTTCCGCTCGCGATTCCAGCGCGGCTTCGACGTCGCGCCGCTGCTGTCGCTCGTCGTGCTCGATACCGACAACCCGCGCTCGCTCGGCTGGGTCGTGCAGGCGCTGCGCGGCCGGCTGACGAAGGTCGAGCGCGGCGAAGGCTACGCGCTGTCCGAGCTGGCCGAGACGGTTCCGGACATCCCCGCGTGGTCGCTGCACGAGCTGTGCGAGACCGCCGAAGACGGCCGGCACGACAAGCTGCTCGCCGCGCTCGACACGGCGGTGAAGGCCGTCTGGGAACTGTCGAACCGGATCGGCGAGCGCTATTTCAGCCACGTGCGCGAGGCGGGCAGGACGCTATGGTGACGACGAAAGGCGCGGCCAGGACGCCGCCCGGTTCCGGCGCCGCACGGCAGGCAGCCCCGGCTGCCGCACCGGCCCCCGTCGCGCCGGGCCGGTTGCTGCGTGTCACGCACGACACCGAATACCGGTACGCGGCGCGCGTCGAATCCGCGCAGCACCAGGCACGCCTGCAACCGCTCGCGACCCCGCGCCAGCAGGTGCTGTCGTTCTCGCTCGACATCGAACCCGCACCGGAATCGGTCTGTACCGAAGTCGACGCGTTCGGCAATGCGCGCGCGTCGTTCGCGCTGAACCTGCCGCACGACACGCTGCTGGTGCGCAGCCGCAGCACCGTGCGCGTGACGCCGCCCGTATGGTCGCTCGGCGCGCGCGGCGCGCCGCCGCCCGCGATCGCGAACCCGGACGCCGCGCATGCCACCGCATGGGAGGCCGTGCGCGACCGCCTGCGGTTCCGCGCGGGGCAGCCATACGACCCGGCGAGCGAGTTCGTGTTCACGTCGCCGCACGTGGCGTGCGACCCCGAACTCGCCGCGTACGCGGCCGCGAGCTTCACGCCGCAACGCCCGCTCGTGCAGGCGGCGTGGGACCTGATGCGGCGCGTGCATGCCGATTTCGCATACACGCCGAACAGCACCGACATCACGACGTCGGCGCTCGACGCATTGCGGCTGCGCAAGGGCGTCTGCCAGGATTTCGCGCACGTGATGATCGGCGCGCTGCGCTCGCTCGGGCTGGCCGCGCGTTACGTCAGCGGCTACCTGCTCACGCAGCCGCCGCCCGGCCAGCCGCGATTGATCGGCGCCGACGCGTCGCATGCGTGGGTCGACGTGTACGACCCGGCGTGGCCCGAGGACGGCGGCTGGCTGCAACTCGATCCGACCAACGATCGAGCGCCCGGCGACGACTACGTGATGCTGTCGGTCGGCCGCGATTATGCCGACGTGACGCCGCTGCGCGGCGTGATCCGCGGCGGCGGCGCGGATCAGGAGCTGAAGGTCGGCGTGACGGTCGAGCCGCTCGATGCGGCTTGACGGTACCGCAGGACGGGGCTCGCCCGCTTTAAGTCTTCGTTAATTCTGCACGCCTACCATGGCGATGTCGGCGAACGGTCCGGCCTCTGGTCCGGCGCGCCGGCGGCACGCGCGGGTGCGTCGACGTCACGGCGCCGCGCCGTCGCGCGTCGCCATTTTCATGCAACGGCGGCGGACATGATCAAGAACTTCGACTACACGCTCGGCAACGAGACGATCGAGCTTTGCGCGAGCTTCGGCGCGGGCCCGGCATTCCGCCGCGTGCTCGTGAGCCGTGCGGATTCGATGGAAACGCTCGTGGTGCTCGATGCGCGCGGGCTATCGGGCCTGCTGAAGGTCGCGACCGAGGAACCGGAAGGGCTGCTCGACGACGCGATCCGAAAGGTCGGCGACGAACAGCTCGTCGAGCGGGCGATCAGCGGCCGGACGATCGTCGAAGCCGCCCTGTGATGCCATAGGCGGCTGCGAAGGGGGCGGATCGAGGAGTATGCTGCGGGTCCGATCCGCTCATTCCTGCCTGTCCGATGTCCACGACCGACGCCGCCATTCCTGGTACTCGCCGCTATACGACGATTCGCGTGATCGCGTATCACGGCATCCTGCAAAACGTCACGGCCTTGCTGGCCTTCGTCCCGTTCGCCAGGTTCATCCTGCACGACCGGTCGCTGGCCGCGCTTTCGTCGTGGTCGTCGCAGCTTTGGGCGCTGCAGGGGGTGTCGTTCGCGGCGATGCTTGCAGGCCTCATCGGTCACGTCGCGCTTGCATTGCGTCGCCGCTGGGGGCGAACGCTCAACGTGGCGGTCTGGATCGCGTTGAGTGCCGCGATGCTGATGCTGTCGTCGTGGATCACGGTGGTCATTGCGCTGCCGCTGGGTCTTGCGACGTTCGCGCTGATATACAACCGGACGAGCAATGACTTTCTGAGCCTGCCGCACGCCACGACAGCGCCGACCGCTCGGCGCTTCGCGTCCGTCGGCCTGCTGGTTGCGTCGTCCACGCTGCATTACTGGGCGATCGCGTACGCGACGATGCGCACCGGCACGTTCGGCTACGTGTTGCCGAATACGCCGCCGATGGATTTGCTGATTGCGGCCGCGGCAACGCTGCTCCTCGGCACCGCCGTTGCGCCGCGCGGGCAGCGCGCATGGTATTGCGGCATGTCGTTGATGACGTCCGTCATCGCGATGCTGTCCATGCTGTTGAGCTACGTGCCGGTGGCGACGTCGCTGATTCGCTACATGCCGCACGAATATTCGCGTGTGGCGATTCCGTGGAGTCCGATCACGCAGTACGCGGCCCTCACGTTCTGCGTTGCGCTGGTGTCGATTCGCGTGACGAAGCCGCCGAAACGGAGTGACTGGGAGCAAGGCCTCCATCCCGACGCGTCAGCGGAGTCGACGCGCCGGGAAACGACTCGCTGATACCGAGCCGTCAGCTCGCGAACCGGTCCGTCGCCGCGACCAGCGCCTCCAGAATCCCCGGCTCGTTGTACGCGTGCCCGGCGCCCGGCACGATGTCGAACGTCGCATCCGGCCACGCCTTCGACAACTCCCATGCGGTGCGCGCCGGCGTCGCGATGTCGTAGCGGCCCTGCACGATCACGCCCGGGATGCCGGCGAGGCGATGCGCGTCGCGCAGCAACTGGCCTTCCTCGACGAAACCCTTGTTCACGAAGTAGTGGTTTTCGATCCGCGCGAACGCGAGCGCGTAATGGCCGTCCGCAAAGTGCGCGGCGAGCGCGGGATCGGGCAGCAGCGTGATCGTGCGGCCCTCCCAGATGCTCCACGCGCGCGCGGCTTCGAGCTTCGCGGCTTCGTCGTCGCCGGTCAGTCGGCGATGGTAGGCGGCCATCAGGTCGCCGCGCTCCGCTTCCGGAATCGGTGCGAGGAAGTCTTCCCAGTGATCGGGGAACAGCCATGACGCGCCTTCCTGGTAGTACCACAGCAGTTCCGCACGACGCATCGTGAAAATGCCGCGCACGATCAGCGCGCTCACGCGTTCCGGGTGCGTCTCCGCGTACGCGATCGCCAGCGCGCTGCCCCACGAGCCGCCGAACACCAGCCATTGCTCGGCGCCGACCATTTCGCGCAGGCGTTCGATATCGGCGACCAGATCCCACGTCGTGTTGTTCGCGAGGCTCGCATGCGGCGTCGAGCGTCCGCAGCCGCGCTGGTCGAACAGCAGGATGTCGTAGCGCTCGGGATCGAACAGACGGCGATGGTCGGGGCCGCAGCCGGCGCCGGGGCCGCCGTGCAGGAACACGGCGGGCTTGCCGGCCGGATTGCCGCAGCGCTCCCAGTAGAGGCGGTGGCCGTCGCCGGTGTCGAGGTGGCCGTGGGCGTAAGGTTCGATCGGTGGATACACAGGCAGACTCCGGATGAGGGGCGACAGGGCGCCGACGAGGCGCGGGCCGGTGTGCGGGCCGGTACGGTGCCGCGGAGATTGCTGCGCCGCAAAAATCGTTGCGTGGGCATCGGACCGGCCGCCGCCGGACAAGGTTTGTCATTATGCCCATTCGTCGCGGCGGACGTTGGTGCGTCGTGGCGCGGCGTCGCCTCGTCGACGGTACGTATCACGTGGATTTTTGAAGCAATTTCATTCCGATATTTTTCATACAAAATCCGGCGGCAGGTCGGCAGGCTGATTGGGCGCCGGCCCGTTCCCGCTCCTTCACCGTGCCAACGGAAACCAGCCGATGAACCATCGCGTCACGCAGTTGACCGGGTTGCGCGCCGTCGCGGTCGCGATGGTCGTCGTCGGTCATGCCGAGCATGTGCTGCCCGGCGGCTATACCGGCTGGTACGCGCCGTTGCGGCTGATCGCCGACGGCCGGCTCGGCGTGCTGATCTTCTTCGTGCTGAGCGGTTTCCTGATCACCAACGTGCTGCGCGCCGAGTTCGCGCGCACGGGCGGCATCGCGCTGACGTCGTTCTACGTGCGCCGCGCGCTGCGGATCTGGCCGGCCTGCTACGTCTATCTCGCGGCCGTCGCGATCGTGGCGTTCGCCGGCGGGTTCGACGTCGATCGCCGGCAGTGGCTTTATGCTGCGCTACACCTGTGGAATTACTCGGCGTGGTTCGGGCTGACCGGCGACAACGCGCTGCATCCGGACGGCGCGTGGTACCTCGGCCATTTCTGGTCGCTCGCGCTCGAGGAGCAGTTCTACTGGTTCTGGCCGCTGCTGTTCGTGTTCGGCATCCGCCGCGCCGGCACGCGCTGGCTGGCCGCACTGATCCTGATCGTGCCGCTGGTGCGTGCGACCACGTATTTCGTCGCGCCCGCGCTGCGCGGACAACTCGGGATGATGCTGCATACGGGTGTCGATCCGATCCTGATCGGCTGCTATGCGTCGCTCAACCGCGAACGTCTCGAAGCGTGGATCGCTTCGTGGCGGAACGAGGCGCGCATCGTGACGGCGCTCGTCTTCGTCGTGCTGCTCGGCATGCCGCTCGCCGAACACCGGCTCGGCGGCTTCTGGAATGCGACATATGGCGTGACGCTCGAAGCCGCGCTGATCGCGATCGTGATCGTCGTGCTGAATTTTCGCGGCGAGTTCTGGTGCGCGCGCTGGTTGCGCGCCAGGCCGGTGGTGTTCGTCGGCACGATCTCGTTCAGCCTGTATCTGTGGCAGCAGCCTTTTGCGAACCCGCGATTGCCTGTGCCGCATGGGTTCCCGCTCGGTATCGTGTGGGCATTGATGGCCGCGACCGCCAGCTATTTCCTCGTCGAAAAACCGTTCTTGCGGCTGAAGGATCGCTATACGGCGCGCGAGGCGCGACGCGTGCGGGACGACGCGTTGCGGATGCCGGCGCCGACCGATGCGATCGGGCCGAAGGTGGCGGAGTAGGCGGGCGGAGTGACGTCGTGCCCATGGCGTTACTTGAAAAGTTTCATCGCGGCCGGCGAATACCAGAAGTTCCGGAACATGTCGATTCCATAGGACTTGCCGTCGTAGCGGACGATCGTGCGCACCGTGCGCTTGCCCGTATCCGAGTAATCGCCGTTCTTGCGCTGCGTCTTCGTGATGTGTGCCGTGATCGATAGATCGGCGAAGCCATGGCTCGACGTTTTCTCGACTGCGATGGCCATGCGGGCCTCTTCGCTGCGCGCATCGCCGGCACCGGGGCCGCAGGCGTCGCCTTCGACGCTGACCCAGCCGTACAGATTCGTACCGAACACCGGGCGGATACGGTCGCCTTCGCGCACCCACAGCGTCAACTCTTCACCGGCGTTGGCATCTGGGCAACTCGGTCCGCGTGCGCTGCTGGTAAACACGACGCCGAACGCGCGCACGTCGGGCGCCAACCGGTAGGGCGCCGTGTCGATCCGATAGCTGTTCTCGCCAATCTCCGTCGCCGCATCCTCTTCAACCACCGACCGATCGGCCGCCACGACCTTGCCGCCCTCGACGAGCGCGACGACCTGCAGCTTTTTGCTTTCGTTCGGGTTCTTGCTCTTCGGCAGCGAATCGAACGCGACGGCCGCGATCGTCGTTTCCGGTGCGTTCGGCATGGCCTTGCACGCCGACGCAACGACGAGCCGGTCCGCGTCGCGCGTGGCGATGCGTGCGCTCGCGATGCCGGCCCAGCGGGCGACGGCGGTGACGGTTTCGTCGCTGCAAGACTGGCTGTCGGCGGCGTGAACCATGGGGGCGGCGGCGAGCGCCAGCAGCGGGGCGAAGCGAAGGATTCTCATTGTCGTGATCGGAGATGTTGTTTTCATTGATATGCGTGAGAGTCGCTTACCGACCCACAAGGGACAGTCGCTTTTCTACGAAGCAAACATTCAAAAACCGAACACGGTCCATCCGCACAATTGATGCGAGAGAAGGGGCAACTTCAATCCTCATGCGACGTAGGACGAATTTCTCCGAAATCGTATCGATGAACCTGTCCGAATAGCTCGACTTCGTTGCCATCGATGACAATCCCTGCACCGTCAGGATATGCATAGAGATGCGGGATTGTAGAAGACAATCTCAACTGATCTCGGGTAACACTGTCAGAATTGAAGTGTGGCCAAAAATGGAAATCGACAAGGCCAAGTCCCGCATGATCGATTAACGGCTCATCCCGAACGTCGCCGCACAGTAACGCCGAATCCACGCTTGGTGTCATCAAGATAGCACCCGCGCTTACACCGACCAGCACGCCTCCTTCCGATACGTATCGGGTCAGGATCGGCAGTACGTTTTGTCGCTGTAGCCACGATAAGAACGAGAACGTATTTCCGCCTGAGAGATGGATCGCATCACATGACAACAGAGTTTTCCATTCTGCTTCCGATGTCTCTTGACTAGGGTCTACGTACACAGCCAAATTCGCACCGATCCCAGCATAGTAGTCAGCTTTACGCTGGAAGTAAGCGCGCTCGAGATCACTTGTCGCAGGGATATACCCAATCCTTGGCTGCGGTCGCCCGATCAACCGTAGAAGGCGATCATCCATTTCTTCATTAGCTGGAATCTCCTGGTCACTGTATAACGCCAGTTTTCGATAAAAGGACATGCGGTTCTCGAATTCGTTTCGAACTGGTTGGATTTTGTTGCCGAGGCACGCGGCGCGCTCACGTCACCGTGAAATGTCGTTCATCCTAACACTTCGGTCGAATGGCTCTTAGTGGCCGATCCGAGGCGTTGGCTTCGTTAAGTCTGCGAGGTCTTGGCGAACCTGTACTGCTCGTTCCACCATCGCACGAGTTCTCCGTGCTGCTGATGCGTGATCCATGACACGTTCTCCTCGGCGTCTGCGCGTCCACCGAAAATCAGTGGCTTTACCAGCCATTTGACCTTTCCAGCGAGTCGCGGATCAGGCTCGAGGTCATCCGGAACCGGAAGATTGAACGATGCAAGGTAACGTGTATCCAGCGGAACACAGGGGATCGTGAAAGTCGCCCCGGCCTCATCTTCGACGATGAAATCTTGCCAACCTCGGAGCCCCAGAAGTGAGAAGCCGGGAAGCGCCGTGTTGAATCCGCAGGCGCTCGCCGTGGCCGATGCCTCTTCGTCTACAAATAGGACGATGTAATCGTCTCCGTGCCAGCCTTCAACCATATCGTTCTACATCTCAGTTGCAGGGCGCCGACTTCGAGCCTATCGGAAGTATGAGCGACTCCTTTGAGGCAGGGTCGTCGGATGGCAGCGTCTGGCCGAATGCCGACAACGTGTTCCACGCCCCAAGAATGTGCAAATGACAACAAAAAAGGCCCTTGCGGGCCTTTCGTCGACGAAGTTACGGACAACGCTTACCGCGTCAGCGCCGTAAACCCTTCCAGCAACCGCTCGACATCGGCCGCCTGAATCGCGCCCATCGTCGAGATCCGGAACAGTTCCTTCGACAGCCCGCCTTGCCCCGCATAAATCACGAAGCCACGTGCCTTCAGCCCGTCGTGCAGCGCTTCGTATGTCACACCCGGCGGCAGCCGATACGCACGCAGCACGACCGACGACGCACCTTCCGGCAGCACCAGCGGCATCCCGCGCGCCGCAAGCCCGGCCTGCGCCTGATCGGCAAGCGCCTTGTAATGCGCATGCCGCGCGCGCCAGCCGCCGGCCTCATCGAACTCACGCAGCGCCTCGACGAGCGCGTAATACGCATGCACCGACGGCGTAAACGGCGTATTCCGCTGATCTTGCAGCTTCGCAAGCCGGCCGAGATCGAGGTAGTAAGTCCGGCTCGCGGCCTTCACGAGCGCGCTGCGGCGCACGATCACGAACGCCGCGCCCGGCACGCCGTGCAGGCACTTGTTCGCGGTCGCGGCAACCGCATCGATGACGCCGCCTGCAAAATCGATCGCTTCCGCGCCGAAGCTGCTGACGCCATCGACTAGCATCTTCACGCCGCGCGCGCGACAGACTTCGGCGATCGCATCGAGATCGTTCAGCCGGCCCGTCGTCGTTTCATGATGGATCACGGCGACATGCGAGTACCCACCCGCATCGAGCTTCGCGGCGATCTGCGCGAGATCCGGCGCCTGCATCCACTCATGCTTCAACACGTCATGCGCGATGCCGTACTGCGTGGCGATCTGCGTGATCCGCTCGCCGTACACGCCGTTCTCGATCACGAGCAGCTTGCCGTCCTGCGGCACGAGCGCCGCGATCATGCTCTCGACGGCGGCCGTGCCCGAACCCGTCATCAGCACGGCGGCCCATTCGGCCGGATCGAGCTCGTACGCGGCGACGAGGCGCGCGCGCGCTTCATCCTGCAGGTCGAAGAATTCGCCTTCGCGATGGCACAGATCGGGTTGCAGCAGGCTGCGGCGCACGCGTTCGGTGAGCGTGACCGGGCCGGGATTCAGCAGCAGCATCAATGGGCTCCTTCAACGTGGGCTTCGGCCTGCTCGGCGCCGATGTGCCGCATCAGACGCGTCTTGACCTCGACCGGCGTGACGGTCGGGCGGGGCAGGCCGTCGGGCACGCCCGTGCGGATCGCCACGCGAACGAATTGCGCGCCATCGCCCGACGCGGCCAGCGTCGCATCGAGCACGTCGAGCGTATCGCCTTCGACCGCCGACGCGTAACCGCAGGCGGCCGCGACACCCGCGAACGACACATGCTGCGACACCGTTGCCTGGCCGCCCGTCGATTCGTGTGCGCCGTTGTCGAGCAGCACGTGCGTGAGGTTGGCCGGGCCATAGGTGCCGAGCGTCGCGAACACGCCCATGCGCATCAGCGCGGCGCCGTCGCCGTCGACGGCGACCACGCGCAGGTCGGGGCGCGCAAGCGCGAGGCCGAGCGCGAGCGGCGTCACGCAGCCCATCGAACCGACCATGTAAAGCTGATTCGGGCGATCGTCGAGCGCGTAGAGTTCGCGGCCGCAGAAACCGGTCGATGCGAGCACGACGGTCGAATCGACCGGCGTATGCGCGATCACGCGCTGCAGCGCGTCGTGACGGGTGGGCCATGCGTCGGCCGATGCGGCGCGCGACGACGATTGGGCGGCGACGTGCGCGCGCGGCTTCGCGGCCGGGTTCGCCTTCAGTTCATACGGTGCGACGCTGCCTTTCTGCATCACGAGCGCATACGGGCGGCCCGTCGCGTCCATGTGCGCGATCGCGCGGTCGAGTGCCGGGCCGACCTGTTCGGGGTCGGTCGGGAACGTCTCCCACGGAATCTCCATCGTATCGAGCATCGCCGGCGTGATCGGGCCCATCAGCGCGTGCTGCGGCTCGTCGGCCACGCCCGGCTGGCCGCGCCACGTGACGATCAGCAACTGCGGCAGGCGGAACGTCCACGTGAGCGACGTGAGCGGGCTCACCGCGTTGCCGAGCCCGGAGTTCTGCATCATCGCGATCCCGCGCTTGCCGCCGAGCGTCGCGCCCGCGATCAGCGCGACCGCGTCGCCTTCGTTCGCGGCCGACACGTAGTGCAGCGTCGGGTCCTGCAGCACGTAATTGATGAACGGCGTCAGGTACGAGCAGGGCACGCCCGCGTACCAGTCGAAGCCGCGTTCACGCGCGGCCTCGACGAACTGGGCCGCTTCGATCATTGCGCGCCCCCGTTGCCGGCGCCCGGTTCGGACAGCGGCGTCTGGCCGTGCGCGAAGTCGCCCGCGCGACGGAAGTCTTCCAGGTCGTTGACGCCGCGCCAGTGGCCGTGCACGTACTGCACCTCGATCTTCTCGCCGGCGGCGATCAGCTCGTTCAGCAGCGACGGGATGTCGAGCGTGTCGAAGTCAGGACGCGTCTGCAGCGTCGCGAGCATCGCCTTCAGGCGATCGACGCCGGCGCCGCGCACGTTCAGCAGACCGATCCAGCGGCCGTGCGGCGTGCCCGCCGCGACGTCGCTCGACACGCGTTGCAGATAGGTCTTCTGGCCGAACAGGCCGCGGTCGTCGGCCGCCGAGCAGAGGGCGAAGTCACGCACGCTCTGATTGGTCTCGGTGAGCGACGAATCGACCACCACGCTGAACTCGGCCTCGCTCTCCGCGAGGTCGCGCACGATGTAGCTGCGGAACAGCAGGTCGCCGTACGAGATCACGGTGTCACCGGTCAGGCGTTCGGCCGCGCATGCGAGCGACGCGAGCTCGCCGGTCTGCGCGTAGCGCTCGTTGACGACGAGCTTGATGCCCGACGTATCGATCGCATCGGCGCGATAGCCGCCAACCACGGTGATGTCGTTCACGCCGTGCGTCTTGAAGCCGTCGACGAGCCAGCGCAGCAGCGGCTTGCCGGCGACCGGCAGCATGACCTTCGGCTTGTCTTCGGTCACGGCTTCGAGGCCCTTGCCGCGGCTCGCGGCGAGCACGATCGCGGCATTCGACGCGCGCGACGACGACGACAGGTAGATACGCTCGGCGGCCGAGTACTCGTCGGCGTCCTGCAGGCGGAAGATCTCGTTGACCGATGCAACGCGGTCCTCGACGTTGATCAGCGTTTCGCTTTCGTGGATCTCGCGCGCGGTCGCCTGCATCGCGGATGCCGACGCGCGGATCAGGTGATTCGCCCAGATCACGGTGCTGATGCCGGCCTGGCGGAACACGTCGGTCGGCGTGCTGTAGTACTTGGTCGGCACGATCACGAGCGGCGCCTTGCCGCTCCATTCGCGCGCGAACTGCAGGATCTCGTCCGGGCGCGACAGCTTGCTGTGGATCAGGATCGCGTCGGCGCCGGCTTCCGCGTACGCGTTCGCGCGGCGCAGCGCCTCGTCCATCCCCCAGCCCGCGATCAGCGCCTCGACGCGCGCGACGATCGAGAAGTCGGGATCGGTCTGCGAATCCTTGCCGGCCTTGATCTTGCCGCAGAACTCGTCGATTTCCGCGAGCGGCTGGCGCTCGCCGCCGATGAAGCTGTTGGTTTTCGGGAACTGCTTGTCCTCGATGCACACGCCCGCGATGCCGCGCTGTTCGAGCTTCTTCACGAGGCGGCGCACGTTGTTGAAGTTGCCGTAGCCGGTGTCGCCGTCGAGCAGGATCGGCAGGTCGCTCGCGTCGGCCATGAACTCGAGCACGTCGACGACCTGGGTCCAGCTCGCTTCGTTGTTGTCGCGCACGCCGAACTGCGCGGAGATCGCGAGGCCCGACGCCCAGATGCCCTTGAAGCCGGCCTCGCGGACGATCCGCGCGGACAGGCCGTTGTGCGCTTCCATCAGGAATTCGAGATCGCTGCTGACGAGCATGCGGCGCAGGCGCGCGCTGCGCGATTCGGTGAAGTTGGGTTCGCGTGCGTTCATCGTGCGGCTCCGGCAGTGGTGCGTTGAATCAGGGGAAGGATGTCTTGCGTCGCGCGTGCGACGTCGTTCGGGAAGTCGATCTCGATCCACGGCGAGCCGGTGACGTCGGCGACGTCGAACGAATGGCCGCCTTCGAGCAGCAGGTCGCGCACGGCTTCCTCGTGCGGCATGTTCGCGCGGCCGCTGTCGACGTAGCCCGCGACGATCGTCGCGAGGCGGCGCGCGGTGCCTTCGGTGAAGCGGAAGAAGCCGACCGATTCGCCGATCGTGTCGTAGTCGAGGTCGACCGCGAGCTGCTTGCGCAGCTCGACCGGCACGCCGTTCTTCAGGCACAGCTTGACGGGCTCGTCGCCGGCCTCGAAGTCGCGGTCGATCAGCAGGCGGTCGACCGTCTTGTCGGCATCGGCCACCAGCGCGTGCAGGATGTTCTCGTCGTACAGCACGTCCGCGTCCATCAGCAGCACGTCGCCGCCGCGCGTCATCGCATCGGCGACGGTATGCACGGTCAGCACGCTGCCGAGGTCGTAGCGGTCGTTGATCACGATCTCGGCGGTACGGCCGAGGCGCTTCAGCTCCTGCTCGACTTTCTCGTGCTGGAAGCCGAGCCCGAGCACGATTTCGTCGACGCCCGCGGCGTCGAGCACGCGCAGATGGCGCTCGAGCAGCGACACGTCGTCGAAGCGCAGCAGGCACTTCGGGAACTGCGCCTCGGGCGGTTGTTGCAGGCGCAAGCCTAGGCCTGCCGCAAGAATGATGGCTCGCATGGGTTCTCCAACCAAAAAGCCGGCGATCTGAACGATCAGTCGGCGAGCGGCTGCGGCGCACGGCGCCGCTGCCAGTTTCTTTCACTGAAATGCAGATAGAGCAGGCCGGGCAGGCCGAGCGCGAGTTCGCGCGCGCGCTTCGCGAGCGACAGCGCGAGCGCCGCGTCGGGCGGCAGGCCGACCAGCGGCGCGAGCAGCAGATAGCCGCCTTCCTGCGCGCCGAGCGAGCCCGGGATCGCGAAGGCCGCCCCGCGAATCGCCTGGCCGACGCTTTCGAGCAGCAGCGCGTCGAGCCAGCTGACCGGGTGTCCGAGGAAGTGCAGCGCGAGCCACACTTCCGCGGTGCCGACGATCCAGCCGACGAGGCTGAATGCGAAGGTCTTCGCGACTTTCGCGCGATCGCGGTACAGCGCGCCGACCGCGTCGTCGATCGCGTCGGCGCGCGTGGCCAGCGACGACCAGTCGCGCGGGCCGAGCAGCTTCGACGCGAGACGCAGGCCGCGGCCGAACAGCCCGCGCCGCTGCGCCGCGTAGAACGCGACGGCGAGGGCGCCGAGCACGCCGGTGGCGATCAGCGCGGGCGTGCGCAGGTACGCGACCGACTCGTGCGTCGCATACAGGCTGAACGCGGCGATGCCGATCAGCGCGAACGCCATCTGCGCGAGCGCCTGCATCGTCGTGCCGACGGTCATGGCGGCGGCCGCGTCGGCCATCCGCGTGCCGCGCTGCGCGAGGTAGCGCACCATCAGCACGGGGCCGCCGATCTGCCCGGCGGGCAGCAGGCTGTTCACCGATTCGCCGACCCAGCGCGCGCGCAGCGCGTTGCCGAACTCGGCGCCCGGCTGCCCGCGGCGGAACATCACGGAGATCGCGACCGCGTCGATCGCGAGCGGCACGACGTGGAACGCCGCGACGAGCGCGAGGCCCCAGCCGGCCGCGAGCAGCGTGGACGCCACCGCGCCGACGCCCTGCCAGGCCAGCAGTGCGACGAAGAGTGCGGTCCCGAGGGACAGCAGGATGAGGCCCGCGCGTGTCATGACCCGCTCGTGCGTCGCGTGGCCAGTTGCTTGAACACCTGGCGGAAACCGAAATACGCGATCGCGTCCTTCATGTTCGAGATGAAGCGTTTCCACGGCCGCATGCCGGGGTTCGTCACGTATTCGAACGTGAGCGACACGCGCATCTCGTTCTGGCCGAGCGGCGTGATGCGGTGGCGCAGCTTGTCGCCGTCGAACAGCACGATGCCGCCGTCGGCGATCTGCACGGAGCCCGGTTGGTCAGGCACGTCCGGGTTGCGCGTATGCAGCTCGTAGTCGAGCCGGCACGACGATTCGTCGATCACGCCGATCAGCAGCGTGTAGCGGCGGCCATCGTAGTACGACGTGTCGTAGTGCCAGCCGATGTGGTCGCCGGGCTTCGTGTAGTAATACAGTGCGTACGCGTGCGGATCGTCGTCCGGCGACAGCATCAGCTTGTCGCCCGTGATTTTCTCGAGGAAGCCGATCAGCGCCTTCGAGCGATACAGCTCGGCGATGTACGGCGCCTGCTCGTCGATCGTATGGCGGCTCACGCTGCCGCCCTGCTTGTGGCCGGGCAGGTAGTTGCGGTTCAGGCCGGCCTGCATCGCGCGGGCGGCGTTCGCGAGCTTCGCGTGCGCGTCGGCCGGCAGGAAGGTGTCGAGGTAGAGGAACGAACCCTGGCGCGTGTAGTCGCCGCGCAGGCGGTCGAGGTCGAGCTGGCCGACGCGGTCGGCCACGGTGCGATCGGGATCGGCCACGGCCGCGCGCACGGGCGTGGGCGCGGGGCGTGCCGGGCTCAGCACGGAATCGTCGCGCGTGCTAGGAGTCATTTGGAAGCCTGGATTTCGGTTGGGTTCTGCGCGGCCGGGTTCTGCGGGAGGTTGCCGCGCCGCACGATGCGCCACCAGTCGATCACGACCCAGGCGGCGAACAGCGGGGCGCCGATCGACGCCGCGAGCAGGAACGGCTCGACGCCGTCGACGAGCGTCACGATCGGCAGCAGGTACAGCACGTCTTCGGTCTCGAAGCCGCCGGCGAACGCCTGCTTCGTGCCGGCCTTGCCGGCGATCGATTCGATCCGCATGCGCAGGAAGAAGATCAGCGCGACGGCCGCGCCGGCGACCGCGCCGAGCAGCACCGGCGACGCGGCCATCTGGCCGCCCTGGGCGACGATGCCGACGCCCATGCTGACGAATAGCGCGACCGTGACGAGCGCATCGGCCGCGAGGTCGTAAAAATGACCGATCTTGCTGGACTTGCCGCTGATGCGCGCGAGTTCGCCGTCGGTGTGATCGACGAAGTTCGACAGCACGATCAGGAACGCGCCTGCATTGCTCCAGCCGAAGCCGCCGTGCGCGAGGCACCAGGCGCCGGCGAGGCCGATCAGCAGACGAAGGGTGGTGAGGTGATTCGGCGTGACCGGCGTATCGACGAGCGGCCGGACAAGCGAGCGCGCGAGCCGCGCATCCCAGGTGCGTGGCGGGGGCGGCTCGGGGCGTTTGGCGGTTTTTCTTTGGTCCATCGGCGAAATATATACGGAATTGTAATTTGGTGCTTTTTATTCGATCAATGTCCTGACATGCGGGAGTGTTACCGCGTCTTGCAGGCATCGGCCGGTTCAAAAACGCACCTGCGAACGAGGCGGCCAACCCGGCGGCCGGGCCCGCTTCCAGTGTGGTTCGCGTCGCGCGCCTGTCAAGGCCGGACGGCCCTCGCGGGCCGACGAGGCGGTGTTTTTCGCGCCGCCCGGCGGGTGTGGCGCAGCCCATGCGAGCTTGATCTCCGTCAGCGCCGGAAAAACCGCATCGGGCGACAATCGGCCGCGCCGGACGGGTATCGGCGATTACCGAGCCAAAGGTCGTCAATGTCGATTCAAATCGGCCGATCGATATGCGACGGCCGGCGATCGCGAACCGGCGATTCGCCCGATGCTTTCGCGCACCTTTCGCGCGCATCCGGCGCGGGCGGATCGCCTGTCACAGAACGCTCGTTCGATACCCGGCAAATCCGGCAAGGATCTTTTGCATCCGGCGGACATTTCGCGGCGATGGCCTCTGCGATACTCCGACCGTGCCCGTGGTGCCGGGCCGCCCCTCGCGGCCTCAAGGGCTTCGCGTCGCTCAGGAGACACCCCCCGCGACGTCAACGACAGACCAAAGCGTCAGATAACCAGCCATGTCTTCTTCACGCATCCTCGCTCCCGCCCTGAGTTCGCTCGTCCGCACCGCCGACGAAGCCGCCGCGCTGATCCGCCCCGGCATGACCGTCGCCATGAGCGGCTTCACCGGGTCGGGCTATCCGAAGGCCGTGCCGGCCGCGCTTGCCGCCCACATCGACGCGGCGCACGCGCGCGGCGAGGACTTCCGGATCAACGTGCTGACGGGCGCGTCGACCGCACCCGAACTCGACGGCGCGCTCGCCCGCACCGACGGCATCTCGATGCGGCTGCCGTACCAGTCCGACCCGACGCTGCGCGACAAGATCAACGGCGGTGAAGTCGATTACCAGGACGTCCACCTGAGCCACGTCGCGCAATACGCGTGGTTCGGGCTGTACGGCGATCTCGACGTCGCGATCGTCGAAGTCGCGGGCATCCGCGAGGACGGGCTGCTGATCCCGTCCGCGTCGATCGGCAACAACAAGACCTGGCTCGAGCGCGCGAAGCACGTGATCCTCGAAGTGAATGCGCGCCAGCCGCTCGGCCTCGACGGGATGCACGACATTTACTACGGCACCGCGCTGCCGCCGCACCGCAAGCCGATCCCGCTGACGAAGAGCGACGACCGGATCGGCGAGCCGTATCTGCGTTGCCCGGCCGACAAGATCGTCGCGATCGTCGAGACCGACGCGCCCGATCGCAGCAATGCATTCTCCGCGCCGGATGCGACGTCCAAGCAGATCGCGCTGCAGTTGATCGACTTCCTGCGCCACGAAGTGAAGCGCGGCCGCCTGCCGGAAAACCTGCTGCCGCTGCAGTCGGGCGTCGGCAACATCACGAACGCGGTGCTCGCGGAACTCAGCTCGGCCGGCTTCTCGAACCTGACGGCCTACACCGAGGTGATCCAGGACGGCATGCTCGACCTGCTCGACGACGGCACGCTGAGCTTCGCGTCGGCCACCGCGCTGTCGCTGAGTCCGGCCGCCGTGCAGCGTTTCGCCGACGAGATCGCGACGTTCCGCGAGAAGATCGTGCTGCGCCCGCAGGAGATCAGCAACCATCCGGAACTCGTGCGCCGGCTCGGCTGCATCGCGATGAACGGGATGATCGAGGCCGACATCTACGGCAACGTGAACTCGACGCACGTGATGGGCACGAAGATCCAGAACGGCATCGGCGGCTCGGGCGACTTCGCGCGCAACGGCTATCTGTCGTGCTTCATGTCGGCGAGTACCGCGAAGGGCGGCGCGATCTCGCGCATCGTGCCGATGGCGAGCCACGTCGACCATACCGAGCACGACGTCGCGGTGGTCGTCACCGAGCAGGGGCTGGCCGACCTGCGCGGCCTGTCGCCGAAGCAGCGCGCGCGCAAGATCATCGCGACCTGCGCGCACCCGGACTACCGGCCGATGCTCGAGGACTATTTCGAGCGCGCGTCGCGCGAGAGTTTCGGCAAGCACACCCCGCATCTGCTCGCCGAGGCGCTGTCGTGGCACGAGCGCTACGTGCGCACTGGCTCGATGAAGGCCTGACGGGGCCTGGGGCGGGCGCATGCGCCCGTCAATCCATCGCCGCATGCGCGACGTCGACGCTCGCCGTTTTCTGCGGCGGGCGGATCAGCAGCAACAGCGGGATCATCAGCAGCGTCGCGACGAACATCAGCTTGAAGTCGTTCAGGTACGCGATCATCGCCGCCTGCTGGTTGATCGTGCGGTCGAGCAGCGCGATGTCGACGCGGCTGCCGGCCAGCGCCTGCACGGCCGGGTCGAACGGCGTGACGTGGGTCGCGAGGTCGGCATGCGCGACCTGCGTATTGCGCGTCATCAGCGTCTGCACGATCGAGATGCCGATACTGCTGCCGATGTTGCGCATCAGGCTGTAGGTGGCCGTGCCGTCCGCGCGCAACTCGGGCGGCAGCGTCGAGAACGACAGCGCGCTCAGCGGCACGAACACGAGCCCGAGTCCGAAGCCCTGGATCACGCCGGGCCACACGATGTCCGCCTCGGACAGCACGATCGTGTACTGCATCATCTGCCACAGCGCGAGCGCGGAAATCGCCAGCCCGGCGAACAGCAGCGCCCGCGCGTCCACGTACTTCAACAATCGCCCGACGAACAGCATCGCGATCATCGTGCCGGCGCCGCTCGGCGCGGTGACGAGGCCCGTCGTCGCGACCGGGTAGCCCATCAGGTTCTGCAGCATCGGCGGCAGCAGCGCGCGGGTCGCGTACAGCACCGCGCCGACCACGAAGATGAACAGCGTGCCGGTCGCGAAGTTCGGGTCACGCAGCAGTTCCGACTTGAAGAACGACGCCTTGCCGACGGTCGCCGTATGCACGAGGAAGAACGCGAAGCCGAGCACCGCGACGAGCGCCTCGATGCGGATCTCGTATGAACCGAACCAGTCGAGCTGTTCGCCGCGGTCGAGCATCGCCTGGAATGCGCCGATCGCGAGCGCAAGCGTCGCGAAGCCGAATGCGTCGAATTTCACGTGCGGGCGCGGCGGGCGCCCGGGCAGGAAGGTCATCATGCCGGCCAGCGCGAGCGCGCCGATCGGCACGTTGATGAAGAACACCCAGCGCCAGTTGTAGCTGTCGGTGAGCCAGCCGCCGAGCGTCGGGCCGAGGATCGGGCCGACCATCACGCCCATCCCCCAGATCGCCATCGCCTGGCCCTGTTTCTCGCGCGGGTTGATGTCGAGCAGGATCGACTGCGACAGCGGCACCAGCGCGGCGCCGAACACGCCTTGCAGCAATCGCGCGCCGACGATCTGCACGAGCGTCTCCGACAGACCGCACAGCGCCGACGCCACCGTGAAGCCCGCGATCGACACGATCAGCAGCCGCTTCACGCTCAACCGGTCGGACAGCCAGCCCGTGAGCGGCGTCGCGATCGCCGCGGCGACGATGTAGGAGGTCAGCACCCACGTGATCTCGTCCTGCGACGCGGACAACGTGCCCTGCATGTGCGGCAGCGCGACGTTCGCGATCGTGCTGTCGAGGGTCTGGATCAGCGTGGCGAGCATGATCGACAAGGTCAGCATCGGCCGGTTCAGGGCAGGCGCGGCGGGGGCGTCGACGGCGGGGTTCAAGCGGGTGTCTCCGTGGGGTGGTCGGCGTGGTCGGCGATCCGGTGTGGCGCAAATTATAAGTGTGCTTATTATATATCCGCTTATGTCCGGGGCGCGAGCCGTGGGCCGGTTCCGGGTTGACCCTATAATCGCCGCATGGACAAGACCTACGAGAACCGGATCGGTTACCTGATCGCCGACGTGGCCCGGCTGAACGGACGCCTGTTCGACCGGCGCGCGAAGCGCATCGGGCTGACGCGGGCGCAAAGCCGCGTGCTCGCGTACCTGACGTGGAAGGGCGAGATGAACCAGGCACGCCTCGCCGAATGGCTCGAGATCACGCCGATCTCGCTCACGCGGCTGCTCGATCGGATGGAAAGCTATGGCTGGATCGAACGCATCGCGAACGACGACGACCGCCGCGCGTTCGTGATCCGGCTCACCGACAAGTCGCGCGAGATCTTTCCGCAGATGCTGGAGGTGGGCGATACGGTCGCCGACGACGGGCTGCGCGGCTTCACGCCCGACGAGCGCGATACGCTGGTGCGGTTGCTCGGTCGCGTGCGCCGCAACCTGATCGACTGCGGCGGCGAGTGACGTGGGCGCCCGGTCGGATGTACAGGGCAGCGAGAATGCTTTATGCAGTCTCGGCCACGCGTAGAACGACAGTGAGGGCGCGTCGCGCGGGCGGCTGAGCGTACGCCGGCACGCTGGTCATCCGGCCAGCGCCGCGAGCGTGTACGCCGCGAGATAGAGCCCCACCCCATACGACAGATGCGTGACGACGCTGCGCCGGCGCGCGACGCCCGGTTGCGGCGTACGCGACGCCGCGATACCGAAGCCGAACGCCGGCTGCATCACGAAGAACGGCGCGACCACGCTCGCGAGCCCGGCGACGAGCGCGGGAAGCAGCGTCGGCGCGCTGATCCACGCGGGGCCGGCGATCAGCACGGGCAGTGCCGCGAACGCGATGCCGATCGCGTAATGCGCGATCCAGCCGAGCGCGCGTTCGCCGCGCACGGGTGCGGCGGCGACGATCGACGCATGCCGGAACCGGCCGTGCGTCATGTGGCCGAGCCAGCGGCCGACCAGCGCGTAGTCGAGCGACGGAATGCCGAACGCGCGCCGCCGGAACAGCGTCCACAGATCCATCACGAGCGTGGCGCCCGCGCCGATCAACGGCAGTTCGAGCAGGACGTCGGGCGTGCTCATCGCGCCCCTCCACAACGCGCGGCGATGGCGATGCAGTACAGCGGAATACGACGCGGGTTCGGCGGTTTCATGATGGTCCGGGCTTGTCTTCATGGACTCGGGCGACTATCTTGCAGCTTCAAGTTCACTTGAGGTCAAGCATGAGCCGACTGGACATTGCGGACGTCGCGCGGCGCACGGGATTGCCCGCGTCGACACTGCGCTATTACGAGGAAAAGGGGCTGATCGTTCCGATCGGCCGGCACGGGCTGCGGCGGCAATACGACGCGTCGGTATTGGAACGCCTGGCGTTGATCGCGCTCGGCCGCGAGGCCGGTTTCTCGCTCGACGATATCCTCGCGATGGTCGGCGCGGACGGGCGGCCCGCGATCGATCGTGCGAAGCTCGACGGGAAGGCCGACGAGCTCGACCGCACGATCCGCCGTCTCGGCGCGGTGCGCGATGCGCTGCGGCATGCGGCCGTGTGCCCGGCCGCGAACCATCTCGAATGCCCGTCGTTCCAGAAGCTGCTGCGCATTGCCGCGCATCGTCATCCGGCGCGCCGCGCGAAGGCGGAAGGTGCGTAGGCGGCGAGCGGGCGCGAGGCGGGCGATACGGTAGCGGTTCGGCAGGAGGGCGGCGACGTGCGACCTAACGGCGGCGACGCGCCGAATCGTGAGAAGGCGATGCCGCCCGTACCGCCTTCGACGTCAGCGAAACCGCCGACGCCTGATTCACCCCGCGTAATACACGCGGCACTCCATCTCGCGCCCGCGCACGATCCGCTTGCCGGCGAGCGCGCCGTCCGTTTCGGTGAACACGGTGCGCTGATGCTCGCATTGCACGGCGTCGTAGAAGTAGAGCGAAACCCAGTCGGTCGGGCGCTCGGCTTCCGGCGTGCGCATGGCCGCATGCTGGCTCAGCACCGTGAAATGCCAACCGCCCTTGGTCATGTGCATCACGGGTGGCGGCACGTAACCGTCCGCGTTCAGGCGCCGGTGCGCGAGCGTCGGCAGCACGCCGGCCGCCGCCTTGTTGCGGTACTGGCGATCGATGTAAAGCAGCAGTTCGACGGGCGGTTCCGTGCCGCGGCCCGCGTGTTGCATGTGACCTTGCCAGCGCCGGCGGCGGCTCAGCACGTCGTCGAGCGCGGCGCGGATGCCGGCCGCGCGTCGCGGGCCGACGCCCGCGATCGTTTCGAGCTGGCCGTTGCGGGCCGCGCGCTCGAGTTCCTCCAGCGTGTCGATGTGCAGCGCATCGTGAATGCGCAGCGCGAGCGCGTGGCCGATGCCCGGCACCGCTTCGAAGGCCGACGCGCGTTCCGCGTCGCCGCGCAAGCGGTCGAGCTGGCGCCAGCGCCCCGTCACCAGCAGCTCGGCGATCGCCTGCGCGACGCCCGCGCCGATGCCGGGCAGCGCGCCGAGCGCCTCGACGCCGCCGGTATCGAACACGGTACGGATGTCGCGGTCGAGCGCGTCGACCGTATCGGCTGCCGCGCGGTACGCGGCGGCCCGGTAAGGGTTCGCGCCCTGGTCGACGAGCCACTGCGCGGCCTCGCGCAGGCAGGCCGCGACAGGCCGGTTTTCCTCGTACGTCTGGCTGTCGGTCGACTGCATGGCAAGGGACCCGGAAAGCTCAAACGGAATGGACGCGGCGAACGATGCGCCGGTCGGCTGTCAACCATTGTCGCGACGCGCGATCAAGGAAACTTGATGCGCGTCAATGGCAAACGTAACACAGGCGCGCAGCGCACGGTCGTGCCGGAATGGGGCATGACCGTGCGCTGCGCGAGGCGGTTACGCGTCGAGAAACGACTGCGCGTTCTCGGCCTCGGCGGCCGTACGCAGCGCGGCGAGCGCCCGTTTCTCGATCTGCCGCACGCGCTCGCGCGACATCCCCGCATCCTGCGCGATTGCGTCGTAGGTGTCGGGTTCGGCGCCGCCGAGGCCGAACCGCCGACGCAGCACGTCGGCCTCGGTCGGCGTGACCGAGCGCAGCAGCGCCCGCACGCATTCGCGCATGCGCGTGTCGGCCAGTTGCTCGAACGGGCTGGCCGATGCCTGATCCTCGATCAGCTCCACGAGGCCGGTGTCCGCGTCGGGCAGCGGCGTGTCGAGCGAGACCGGCTCGGCCGGCAGCGCGAGCACCGCGCGCACCTTGCCTTCGTCGAGGCCGGCTTCGGCCGCGAGCTCGGCCGGCGTGGCCCGCCGGCCGGTGCGCTGGCGAAAGCGCAGCGCATGCCGCTGCACGCGCTGGTACTGGTCGCCGACGTGCACCGGCACGCGGATCGTGCGCGAGCGATCCGCGACCGCGCGCGCGATCGCCTGGCGAATCCACCAGGTCGCATAGGTCGAGAACTTGAACCCGCGCCGGTATTCGAATTTCTCGATCGCGCGCATCAGGCCGAGGCAACCGTCCTGCACGAGGTCGGACAGGTCGACGCCGCGGTTCAGGTACTTGCGCGCGATCGACAGCACGAGCCGCAGGTTCGCCTCCAGCATCGCGCGCGTGGCATCGCGCACTTTCTGCTGGCCGTCGCTCAACGCGGCTGCGAGTGCGCGCCGCGCGACCGCGTCGAAGCACGCGGCGTCGTCGGCCGCCGACGGATCGTCGCGGGCGGTGGCGAGCGTGCGCACGGCACGGCTCGCGTCGTCGACGGCCGGCGCCACCCACGCGAGCGAACCGAGCAGGGTCGCCACGTGGTTGCGCGCGTCGCGGTACTCGGCCGAACGGCTGCCCTGCGCATGCAATGCGCCGCGCAACGCCGATACCGCTGCGTGCAGCGCGTCGTAGCGGGCGGGCGCGGGCGTTTCGCCATCCTCTTCATCGGACGATCCGCTTGTACCCGTCGCGCGATGGCGCTGGAGCAGCGCGTCGACCGCGGGCGGATAACCGGCAATCGCATGCAGTACCTGGTGTCGTCCCGTCTCGATCTCGCGCGCGAGCACGATTTCGCCTTCACGCGTGAGCAGCGGCACCGCGTGCATGCGCCGCATGTAGAGCGCGAGCGGATCGGTCGACGCGCTCGTGCCGCGCGCGAGGTCGCCGAGCATGGCCCGGCCTTCGTCGAGCGCGTCGCGATCGACCTCGGCCGGCGCCGCGCCGGCGAACGGTGCAGGCACGGCCGGCTCGTCGAGGACCGCGATGCCGATGTCGGCCAGCGCGGCGCGCACGACCTCGAGCGCGTCGGGGCTGTCGCTTTCGGGCGGCAGTGCGTCGACGAGGTCGGCGTGCGTCAGATAACCCTGCTCGCCGGCGAGCGCCAGCAGCTGGATGATCGGATCGAGCGGTGTGTCCGCCCGGGGAGTGGGGCGTGGCGTAGTCATGTCGATGGCGGCGCGAGCCGCGTTCCTGTCAGGGCGGGCCGAAGCTCGCCGGTTTGCGGTTGCCGGTGGGTCGCGGACGCCCGTCCGCGCCGGTCAGCCCGACATCGTTCAAGTTGAGGGCATTTGCGCCAACTTCAACGCCGGCGCCGCGGACGGGCCAGCACGCGGCGTGCCCGCGCAGCCTTCCGGAGCAGGAAACAAAAAGTAACCGACCATACGCGCGGAAATCTGCAGCGGACGTAAGCTAGAGTCACGCGCGCGCCCGGCGGCGGCGCGCGGATTTTGCCGGAGTACGAGATGAACCCGATTTCCGCCGCGAGGCCCGCCGTCGTCGCGCTGGCCGCATTGACGCTTGGCGGCTGCTACTACACGAGCCCTTATGGTTATGCACCTTATTACGCGCCGGTGCCCGCCACGGTGACGCAGCGCGAGATCCCGGCCGCACCGACTGCGCCCGGTCCACCCCCGTCGACCGTGCCGCAGGCGCAGGTGGACGCCGGCACGGCGGTGCCGGTGTATGTCGCTCCGGCCTACGTGCCGCCGCCGTATCCGTATTACTACCCGGCGTACTACTCCGGCTGGTACGGGCCGCCCGTGACGATCGGCTTCTGGGGCCGCTGGGGCGGTGGCGGATACTGGGGCGGGCGAGGTGGCTACTGGCATCGTCCGTGGGGCGGCGGGCATTGGGGCGGGGGCCGCGGGGGTGGTGGCCATTGGGGCGGCGGCCATCGACACTGACCGGCGCGCGGCGGCGCGGCGCGGGAGAGCATCATGAGAAACACGATTATCCGAAGTCTGTGTGTCGTCCTGGCCGGCTTCGTGGCCGCGCCGGGCGTGGCCGATGCGCAGAGCAGCGCTTACACGAACTCGCCGGCCGAGTTGTTTGCGGGGCCGGCGCCCGATTATCCGGTGGTCGCGCAGATTCCGCCCGGCACCGCGCTGGACGTATTCGGCTGCCTGAGCGACTACACGTGGTGCGACGTCGCGCTGCCGGGCGTGCGCGGCTGGATCGATGCGCAGTTGCTCGACTATCCGTACCAGGGCAGCTACGTGCCGTTGCTCGAGTACGGCGCGATCATCGGCGTGCCGGTGACCGGATTCGCGATCGGCGCGTACTGGGATCGCTATTACCGGCACCGTCCGTGGTATCCCGAGCGCGATCGGTGGGCGCATCGTCCCGAGCCGAGGCTCGGCCCAGGAGGCATGCCGCCTGGGCAAGGGCGTCCGCAACCGGGCGCGCCGATGCAGGTCGCGCCGGGCGGCCCGCCGCCCGTGCATGACACGCGGCCGTCGGCGACGCGCGGCGGCTGGAACGGTGCGAACCGCATGCCGCCGCCGGCCGCGCCGACGCCGATGCCGGGCGGGCCCGGCAATGCGCGACCGGCCAGTCCGGCGCCCGCGCCGACGCCGATGCCGGGTGGAGCAGGCAATGCGCGTCCCGCCGGTCCGCCGCCGGCCGTGCTGCGCCCGCCGCCCGCGCCGGGCGGCGAGGTCCGCACGATGCCGCCCGTGCGGCAGGGCGGCGGGGGCGGCGGCGGTTATGCGCGGCCGCAGGGCGGCGGTAACCACGGCGGCGGTGGCGGCGGCCCGGACGAACCCCGGCACTGATCGCGCCGGCGCCGCGGGCGCGCCGGGCTTCGGACGAAAAAAAGCCGCTCCGGAGAGCGGCTTTGCGATCGGGCGGGGCAGGCCGTTCGCACGACCGGCCTTCACGCGTCAGTCGTCGAGCAGCGACAGATCGCGCACCGCGCCCTTGTCGGCCGACATGACGAGCTTCGCGTACGCCTTCAGCGCCGCGGACACCTTGCGCGGACGCGGCTGCGCGGGCTTCCAGCCCTTCGCGTTCTGCTCGTCGCGGCGGCGCGCCAGTTCCTCGTCCGACACGAGTACGTCGATCGTGCGGTTCGGAATGTCGATGCGGATCCGGTCGCCGTCGCGCACGAGGCCGATCGCGCCGCCCGCTGCCGCTTCGGGCGAGCAGTGGCCGATCGACAGACCCGACGTACCGCCCGAGAAACGGCCGTCCGTCAGCAGCGCGCACGCCTTGCCGAGCCCCTTCGACTTGATGTAGCTGGTCGGGTAGAGCATTTCCTGCATGCCCGGGCCGCCCTTCGGGCCTTCGTAGCGCACGATCACCACATCGCCGGCCTTGACCTTGTCGTTCAGGATGTTCTCGACCGCTTCGTCCTGCGATTCGGTCACGTGCGCCGAGCCTTCGAACACGAGGATGCTTTCGTCGACGCCGGCCGTCTTCACCACGCAGCCGTCGAGCGCGATGTTGCCCGTCAGCACCGCGAGGCCGCCTTCCTTCGAGAACGCATGTTCGTACGAGCGGATGCAGCCTTCGGCGCGGTCGAGGTCGAGGCTCGGCCAGCGCGTGTTCTGGCTGAACGCGACCTGCGTCGGAATCCCGGCCGGGCCGGCCTGATAGAACGTGCGGACCGCTTCGTCCTGCGTGCGGACGATGTCCCACTGGTCGAGCGCATCCTTCAGCGTCGGCGCGTGCACGGTCGGCACGTCGGTGTGCAGCTTGCCGGCGCGGTCCAGTTCGCCGAGGATCGCCATGATGCCGCCGGCGCGGTGCACGTCCTCGATGTGGTACTTGTTCGTGTTCGGCGCGACCTTGCACAGCTGCGGCACGATGCGCGACAGGCGGTCGATGTCCTTCATCGTGAAGTCGATGCCGGCTTCGCGCGCGATCGCCAGCAGGTGCAGGATCGTGTTGGTCGAGCCGCCCATCGCGATGTCGAGCGTCATCGCGTTCTCGAATGCCTTGAAGCCGACCGAGCGCGGCAGCACGCGTTCGTCGTCCTGCTCGTAATGCTGGCGCGTCAGTTCGACGATGCGGCGGCCGGCGCGCTTGAACAGTTGTTCGCGGTCGGCGTGGGTGGCGACCACCGTGCCGTTGCCGGGCAGCGACAGGCCGAGCGCTTCGGTCAGGCAGTTCATCGAGTTCGCGGTGAACATGCCCGAGCACGAGCCGCAGGTCGGGCACGCCGAGCGTTCGACTTCGGCGACGTCGGCGTCCGAATACGACTGGTCGGCCGCGATCACCATCGCGTCGACGAGGTCGAGCTTCTTCAGTTCGATGGCTTTGGTGACCGGGTTCGCGAGGCGCGTCTTGCCGGCTTCCATCGGGCCGCCCGACACGAAGATCACCGGGATGTTCAGGCGCATCGCGGCCATCAGCATCCCCGGCGTGATCTTGTCGCAGTTCGAGATGCACACCATCGCGTCCGCGCAGTGCGCGTTCACCATGTATTCGACCGAGTCGGCGATGATGTCGCGGCTCGGCAGCGAATAGAGCATGCCGTCGTGGCCCATCGCGATGCCGTCGTCGACCGCGATCGTGTTGAATTCCTTCGCGACGCCGCCTGCGGCCTCGATTTCGCGCGCGACGAGCTGGCCGAGATCCTTCAGGTGCACGTGCCCGGGCACGAATTGCGTGAACGAGTTGACGACCGCGATGATCGGTTTCGAGAAATCGTCGTCTTTCATGCCGGTGGCGCGCCACAGCGAGCGCGCACCTGCCATGTTGCGGCCGGCGGTGGAGGTTTTGGAACGGTAAGTGGGCATGGTGATGGCTGAAGAAATATCGCGGGAAAAGGGTGGAGGCACCGGAATAAAGGCCTCTCTCGCGCCCGTGCGAACAACCTCTTGAGCTGCGCCCTGGGCAAACTCCACGATTATCCCACAGCCGCCGGGCCCGCGGCGGCGGCGGCGGGAGCGGGCGAGCGGCGCGGGTGGGGCGGCCGAGTGCACCGAGGCCCCAAGGCCCCCCAAGGTCCCCAAGGTCCCCAAGGCCCCCAAGGCCAGCAAGGCCAGCAAGGCCAGCAAGGCCAGCAAGCCCACCAAGCAGGTAGCGGCCCGACGCAGGCCATCCCCGGCGCAACCGGGCGGCGGCTTCATCGCCGGTTGCCCCGACGACGGAGCCGCGTCGCGCCGCTCGATCGCGCGTCAGTCGAGCAGCGTCAGGATCTCGTCGTATAGCGGCTTCGGAATCCGCACGCCGTTCGCGATGCTGCGCGCGCGGGCGTCGAAGCGCCGTTGCGACGGCAGCCGCGCGCCCTGCGCGACGATCGATTCGAACATCCGCTCGCCGCGCGCGAGCCCCGCGTCGAGATCGTCGCCGAGAAACACCTTCGGATCGAACGCGATCACGAGTTCGCCGTGGCACGGCGTCGCGCCGACGCCTTCGTCGAAGTCCATCGATTCCCGGCTCGTCATGTCGCCGATCAGCGCGCCGCCGAGCAGCTCGACCATCGCCGCGAGCGCCGAGCCCTTGTGGCCGCCGAACGTGCGCATCGCGCCTTGCAGCGCGGCCTTCGGGTCGGTGGTCGGCTGGCCGTCCGCGTCGATCGCCCAGTGCGCCGGAATCGCCTTGCCCTGTTTCGCGTGCAGTTCGATGTCGCCGCGTGCGATCGCGCTCGTCGCGAAATCGAACACGAACGGCTCGCCGCCCGGGCGCGGCCATGCGAACGCGATCGGGTTGGTGCCGAACACCGGTTCGCGGCCGCCTTCCGGCGCGACCCAGCTATGGCTCGGGTTCATCGCGATGCCGACCAGCCCTTCGGCCGCGATCGCCTCGACCTCGGGCCACAGCGCGGAGAAGTGGTAGCAGCGGTTGATCGTCATCGCGGCGATGCCGTGCTGCTTCGTCATCTCGACGAGCACGGGCAGTCCGGTTTCGAAGCTCAGCAGCGAGAAGCCGCGATGCGCGTCGACCGTGACGATCGACGACGACAGCTTGCGCAACGTCGGCACGGCCTGCGGATCGACCTTGCCTTGCTTCAGCGAGCGCACGCAGACGAGCAGCCGGTACACGCCGTGCGAATGGCATTCGTCGCGCTGACCCTGCGTGATCACGTTGGCGATGGCCCGCGCATGCGCGTCGGACATCCCGTGGTGCGTCAGCACGCGCAGCGCGAGCGCGTGGACTTCGTCGAGCGACAGCACGACTTCGGCGGTGTGCTCAGACATGCTCCACCTCGCGCGCGGCGGGCACGCCGTCGATGCGTTGCGGCACGTGCAGCGGATTGCTGCTGCGGAGCGCGTCCGGCAGCAGCGCGTCCGGTACGTCCTGGTACGACACGGGGCGCAGGAAGCGCTCGATCGCGCGCGCGCCGACGGACGTCGTGCGCGTGTCGGACGTCGCCGGGAACGGGCCGCCATGCACCATCGCGTGGCCGACTTCGACGCCCGTGCCGAAGCCGTTGACGAGAATGCGGCCGGCCTTGCGTTCGAGCGTCGGACGCAGCGCGGCGAACAGCGCCGCGTCGCCGTCGGCGAGATGCGCGGCGATCGTCAACTGGCCTTCGAGCGATTTCAGCACGCGATGCAGCGTGTCGGCGTCCGGGCAGCGCACGATCAGCGACGCGGGGCCGAACACTTCGTCGCGCAGTTCGGGGTGGGCGATGAACGCGTCGGCGGAGGTGGCGAACAGCGCCGCGCGGGCCTGATGGGGGCCGCCTCCGACGCCTTCGGCCAGCAGTCCGACGGCCGCGTGATCGCGCAGCGCCGCGACGCCTAGCGCATAGCTCGCGTGGATGGCCGGAGTCAGCATCGTCTGCGCGGCTACGGTACGCACGGCGTCGGCCGCCGCGGCTTCGAACGCGCGCAGCGCGGGGCCGTCGACCGCGAGCACGAGGCCCGGATTCGTGCAGAACTGGCCGGCGCCGAGCGTGAGCGACGCGACGAACTGCGGTGCGATGGTGTCATGACGAGCCTCCAGCGCGGCGGGACACAGCAGCACGGGATTGATCGAGCTCATTTCCGCGTAGACCGGAATCGGCTCGGCTCGCGCCGCCGCGATATGCATCAGCGCCACGCCGCCGCGGCGCGAGCCGGTGAAACCGACGGCCTTGATGCGCGGGTCGGCGACGAGGGCCTGGCCGATCTCGCGCGATGCGTCGAACAGCAGCGAGAACACGCCGGCCGGCATCCCGCATTCGCGCGCGGCCTGCTGGATCGCGCGGCCGACGAGTTCCGACGTGCCCGGATGCGCCGAATGCGCCTTGACGATCACCGGGCAGCCGGCCGCCAGCGCCGACGCCGTGTCGCCGCCGGCCACCGAGAACGCGAGCGGGAAGTTCGACGCGCCGAACACGGCCACCGGCCCGACCGCGACGTTGCGCAGGCGCAGGTCGACGCGCGACAGCGGCTTGCGCTCGGGGCGCGCCGGGTCGATCCGCGCGTCCAGAAAGCCGCCGTCCCGCACCAGCGACGCGAACAGCGCGAGCTGGCCGACCGTGCGGCCGCGTTCGCCTTCGATGCGCGCACGCGGCAGCCCCGTTTCGACGACGCAGCGCTCGATCAGGTCGTCGCCGAGCGCCATGATGCGGCGGCCGATCGCGTCGAGGAACGCGGCGCGCGCTTCGAGCGACGTTTCGCGATACGTGTCGAACGCATCGTCGGCGAGCGCGCACGCCGTTTCCAGATCGTGCAGGCTCGCGCCGCCGAACGCGGGGTCGAGCGGTTCGCCGGTGGCGGCGGCGATTGCGTGGAGGGTGCCGTTCTGTCCGGTGACAGCCGACTGGCCGATCAGGAGCTGACCTGTGAGTTGCATGGTTTTCCTCGGAAAAAGCAGGGCCGGGCGTGGTGCGCCCGGCCGATGGAAGGGGAAAAGGACGGGAAAAGTGCGCGGGCGCGTCAGTCCTCGTCGTCGTCGAGTTGCAGCTTGTCGGCGCGCACGCCGGTATTCGCGCCCCAGTAGTAGATGACGAGCGCGACGGCCGCGACGACGACCGTGTCGTACGGATGCGCGAGCCGGCCCGTGCCGCCGAAGCCGCCGAGATACGACAGCACGATCATCGCCGCATAGAACGCGATCAGCCACGCGGACGAACGCACCTGCTCGGCGAGGCTCAGGTGCGCGGTCGGCACCCAGCGGCGGCACGCGAGATAGATGGCGAACATCGCGATCTGCAGCCCGAGCAGCCAGGACACCGTGCTCCAGCCCGACCAGTAGACGATCAGCGCGGCGATCACGAACGACGCGGGGCCGGTGAGGCCGAACGCGCTGGCGCGGAACGGTCGCGGCAGCTCGGGCGCGGTGCGGCGCAACGCGGCGACCGACACGGGCGCGACCGCATAGCTCAGCACCAGCGCGGCAGACACGATGTTGATCAGCGCTTCCCACGACGGGAACGGCAGCGTCCAGAAGATCGCGAGGCCGAACGTGAGCCACAGGCCCGCGCGCGGGATACCCGACGCTTCGTCGACGCGCGTGAACACCTTGAAGAACGTGCCCGTCTTCGCCCAGCCGTAGACCACGCGCGGCGTCGCGTTCATGTAGATGTTGCCGCAGCCGCTCGGCGAGATCATCGCGTCGGCGACGACCATCACCGCGAGCCAGCCGACGCCGAGCGCAAGCGCGATGTCGCGGTACGGCAGCGAGAACGCCTTGCTCACGTCGTGCCAGCCGGCGGCGAGCATGTCGGTGGGAATGCTGCCGATGAACGCAAGTTGCAGCAGCACGTAGATCAGCGTCGACAGCAGGATCGACAGGATCAGCGCGATCGGGATCGTGCGCTGCGGATTGCGCACCTCGCTCGCGACCGACACGATCGGCGTGAGCCCGAGATACGCGAAGATGATGCCGCCGGCCGACACGGCCATCTCGATACCCGGCATGCCGAACGGCGCGAAGCCGTGCACGGTCAGGTTCGCGGGCTTGAAGAACGTGAACAGCACGCCGATCACCGCGAGCGGCACGATGAACTTGAAGACGCTGATGATGTTGTTCGCCTTCGCGAACGTCTTCACGCTCGAATAGTTCAGGTAAAAGAAGAAGCAGAGCAGCGCGGCCTGCACGAGCCAGCCGACGGTGGTCGGGTCGCTCGATCCTTCGACCGTCAGGCCCGGAAACCACGCGGCCGCGTACTGGCGCGCGGCGACGACTTCGATCGCGATCAGGCTCGAAAAGGCGATCAGCGTGATGAAGCCCATCAGGTAGCCGAGCAGCGGGCCGTGCGAGAACACCGGGTAGCGCACCACGCCGCCCGCGCGCGGCAGCGCGGCGCCGAGTTCGCAGTAGACGATGCCGAGCAGCAGCACCGCGAAGCCGCCGAGCAGCCACGAGAAGATGCCGGCCGGGCCCGCGATCGTCGATACGTGACTCGCGGCGAACAGCCACCCCGAACCGAAAATGGCGCCCAGACCGATGAACGTGAGATCGGTCAGCGACAGCTGTTTCTTGAACTTGCCGTGACCCGCGCCGGGGCGCGCGGAACGGGAAAGCGGGACAGACGGGTGTGCATTGCCTTGGCCTGGCATGGGCGTGTCTCCTGGGGGAATGTCGGTGCAGGCGCGCGTGGCGCGCGCTCCGACGGAGCAGTGCGCACGCCTGCCGGCCGGCGTCGCCCGGTTCGAACGACCGGGGCGGGCCGCGGCCCGTTCACGCGCGGCGCGGGCTGGCGCCGGGGTGAGCGGGGCCGCGAGCCATGCCGGACCGCGGACGGCGACGCACGGTGCAAACCCGTGCGCCGCCGCGGGGCGTCGATCAGAGACCGACGTCGGGCAGCGCCGGGCGCGTGTCGAGCGCCTTCGCGACGATGGCCTTCACTTCCGCGAGCGTGTCGCCTTGCAGCGCGAGGCGCGGCGGACGCGTGACCGCGCTGCCGCGGCCGACCAGTTCCTCGCACAGCTTGATGCACTGCACGAGGTCGGGGCGCGCGTCGAGGTGCAGCAGCGGCATGAACCAGCGATACAGCGCGAGCGCTTCGTCGAAGCGCTTCTGCTTCGCGAGGCGGAACAGCGTCTCGCCTTCCTTCGGGAACGCATTCGACATGCCCGACACCCAGCCTTCGGCGCCGACCGCGATGCTCTCGACCACGACGTCGTCGAGGCCCGCGAACAGCACGAAGCGATCGCCGACCGCATTGCGCAGATCGATGAAGCGGCGCGTATCGCCCGACGAATCCTTGAAGCAGACGATGTTCTCGCAATCCTGCAGCGCGATCAGCACGTCGGGCGTCACGTCGTTCTTGTAGATCGGCGGGTTGTTGTAGACCATCACCGGCAGGTCGGTGCTCGTCGCGACCGCGCGGAAGTGCGCGGCGGTTTCGTGCGGCTTCGCCGAGTAGACGAGCGCGGGCATCACCATCACGCCGTCGACGCCGACGCGCTGCGCTTCGCGCACCGTATTGCGCGCGAATTCGGTCGTGAATTCGGCGATGCCGGCGATCACCGGAATCTTGCCGCCGGCCGCGTCGCGTGCGGCCTCGATCACCTGGAGCTTTTCGCTCGTCGACAGCGACGTGTTTTCGCCGACCGTGCCGCAGACCACGAGGCCCGACACGCCGTCGTTCACCAGGTTCTTGACCACGCGGTGCGTGGCGTCGATGTCGAGGGAAAAGTCCGGCTTGAACTGGGTGCTGACGGCCGGGAAAACCCCGGTCCACTGAATGGCGTTTCGGCTCACTGAAATCTCCTACGTTCGTATCGGTCGGCCGACGGGTATGTCGGTGTGGCAACCAGTATCGCCGCGCAAACGCCCATCACGCTTGAGTCGTATCGCGGAGCAAAATGACGAAATCGGCACAGCGGCCGGCAGGGGCGCGAAGGGCGCGTCGCACTATGCCGATTTCGTCGTCGTCCTCATCGAAAAGCCACAAGCGGACGGACGCGCGACGGAGGAAGCTATGCTCCTTTCCCCACTTCGGACGGCTCATGATGAAGCGCATCCAGATCATCGATTCGCACACGGGCGGCGAACCCACTCGGCTCGTCGTGTCCGGCTTTCCGTCGCTCGGCAACGGCACCATGGCCGAGCGACGCGACGTGCCCGCGCGCGCCCACGACCGTTACCGCACCGCGTGCATCCTCGAGCCGCGCGGCAGCGACGTGCTGGTCGGCGCGCTGTTGTGCGACCCGGTGTCGGCCGACGCGGCGGCCGGCGTGATCTTCTTCAACAATAGCGGCTATCTCGGGATGTGCGGGCACGGCACGATCGGCGTCGTGCGCACGCTGCATCACATGGGGCGCATCGCGCCCGGCGTGCACCGGATCGAGACGCCGGTCGGCACCGTCGAGGCGACGCTGCACGACGACCTGTCGGTCAGCGTGCGCAACGTGCCCGCGTATCGCCATGCGCAGGGCGTCGTGGTCGACGTGCCGGGATACGGCCCCGTGAAGGGCGACGTCGCGTGGGGCGGCAACTGGTTCTTCCTGGTCAGCGACCACGGGCAGCGCGTGGCCGGCGACAACGTCGCGGCGCTCACCGCATATGCGTCGGCCGTGCGCGAAGGGCTCGAACGCGCGGGCATCACCGGCGCGAACGGCGGCGAGATCGATCACATCGAGTTGTTCGCCGACGATCCCGCGCACGACAGCCGCAGCTTCGTGCTGTGCCCGGGCCTCGCGTACGACCGATCGCCGTGCGGCACCGGCACGAGCGCGAAGCTCGCGTGTCTCGCGGCCGACGGCAAGCTTGCGCCCGGCGCCGTGTGGCGGCAGGCGAGCGTGATCGGCAGCGTGTTTCATGCAAGTTACGAGCTGGCCGACGGCGGCATCGTGCCGACGATTCGCGGCAGCGCGCACCTGAGTGCGGAAGCGACGCTGCTGATCGAGGAAGACGATCCGTTCGGCTGGGGTATCGGGGCGTGAGCGAAACGAAGACCGACGTCGTCGTGATCGGCGCCGGCATCGTCGGCGCGGCGTGCGCGCACGAACTCGCGCAGCGCGGGCTGCGCGTGCTCGTCGTCGACGACGCGAGCGGCGGCGCGACCGGCGCGGGCATGGGGCACCTCGTCGCGATGGACGACAACGCGGCCGAGCTCGCGCTGAGCCATTACTCGATCGAACTGTGGCGCGCGTTGAGCGGCGAGATGCCCGACGGCTGCGCGTATCGCAACTGCGGCACGCTGTGGCTCGCGGCCGATGCGCACGAAATGGATCTGGCGCGCGCGAAGCAGGCGGCGCTCGGCGCGCACGGCGTGGCCGGCGAGTTGATCGATGCGGCGGCGCTCGCGCGACTGGAGCCGATGCTGCGCGCGGGCCTCGGCGGCGCGCTGAAGATTCCGGGCGATGCGATTCTCTATGCGCCCGTCACCGCGAACTGGCTGCTGCAGCGCGCGCCGCGCGTCACGTTGCGCCGCGAGCGGGCGGTCGCGGTCGACGGCCCGAGCGTGACGCTCGCGAGCGGCGACGTGCTGCGCGCGGAGCGTGTGATCGTCGCGAACGGCGTCGCGGCGCGCACGCTGCTGCCCGAACTGCCGCTGCGCCCGAAAAAGGGCCATCTGCTGATTACCGACCGTTATCCGGGCCACGTGTCGCACCAGCTCGTCGAGCTCGGCTATGCGGCGAGCGCGCACGCCAGCGATGGCACCTCGGTCGCGTTCAACGTGCAGCCGCGGCCGACCGGCCAGCTGTTGATCGGCTCGTCGCGCCAGTTCGACACCGAGGACGCGCAGGTCGAGCCGCCGGTGCTCGCGCGCATGCTGCGCCGCGCGGTCGGTTATCTGCCGGATCTGGCCGACCTGAACGGCATCCGCGCATGGACCGGCTTCCGCTGCGCGAGCCCCGACGGCCTGCCGCTGCTCGGCGAGCACCCGGCGCGGCCGGGCGTGTGGCTCGCGGTCGGGCACGAAGGGCTCGGCGTGACGACCGCGCCGGGCAGCGCGCGGCTCGTCGCCGCGCTGATGGCCGGCGAGCGGCCGCCCATCGATATCGAACCGTATTTGCCGGGACGCTTCCTGACCGCGTCCCTCGTCACCGGAGTGCTGACATGAAACGACCCCCACGCTCACTGCGTTCGCTGGCGACCGGAGGTGGCGCTTCAGCGCTTACTCCGGTTCCATGCAAGGCGCCTCGCGAGTGGGTTGTCAGCCTCCTTGGGGCGGCCCGGCGGAGGCTGACATGATCATTCATCTGGACGGCCGCGCGCTGACGGTGGCCGACGGCGCGACCGTCGCGGCCGCCGTCGCGGCGAGCGGCGACGACACGACGCGCGTGTCGTGCACGGGTGCGGCGCGCGCGCCGTTTTGCGGAATGGGCATCTGCCAGGAATGCCGGATGACGATCGACGGCCGGCGCCGGCTGGCGTGCCAGACGCTGTGCCGCGACGGCATGCAGGTGGAGCGCACGCGATGAAACAGGAACGACTGAGCGTCGACGTCGCGATCGTCGGTGCCGGCCCGGCCGGGCTGTCGGCCGCGCGGGCCGCCGCGCGAAGCGGCGCGACCGTTGCGATCGTCGACGACAACCCGCGCGCGGGCGGGCAGATCTGGCGGCAGCCGGCCGCGGCCGCACCGACGCCGGCCGCCGCCGAACGCCTCGCCGTGCTGCGGCAGCCGAACGTCACGCATCTCGCGGCGACGCGCATCGTCGCCGAAACGCAGCCGGGCACGCTGCTGCTCGAAGACGACGAACGCGGGTTGCTGCTCGATTTCCGGACGCTGATTCTCTGCTGCGGCGCCCGCGAGCTGCTGCTGCCGTTTCCGGGCTGGACCCTGCCGGGCGTGACCGGCGCGGGCGGCTTGCAGGCGCTGATCAAGTACGGGCTCGACGTGCGCGGGCAGCGCACGGTGATCGCGGGCAGCGGGCCGCTGCTGCTGGCGAGTGCGGCGACGGCCCGGCAGGCCGGCGCGCGCGTGCCGCACGTGCTCGAACAGGCGGCATGGGGCGACGTGGCGGGCCTCGGCGCGGGGCTGTGGCGCTGGCCGTCGAAGCTCGCGCAGGCCGCGAAGCTCGTCACGGCCGCGTATCGGCCCGATGCGCACGTCGTCGAGGCATTTGGCGACCAGCGGCTCGAACGCGTGCGAATCCGTCAACGCGATCGCGAATTCGACGTCGACTGCGACCGGCTCGCGTGCGGCTTCGGCCTCGTGCCGAATACCGTGTTGCCGCGCCATCTCGGCTGCCGGATCGAAAACGGCGCGGTGGCGGTCGACGCGCACCAGCGCACGAGCCGCGACGGATGTTTCGCGGCGGGCGAGTGCACGGGCGTCGGCGGCAGCGAGCTGGCGATGGTTGAAGGCGAGATCGCCGGATACGCAGCGACGGGGCAGACCGTACAACTGGCCGCGCTGGTCGCACGTCGCGCGCACTGGCAGGCATTCGCGGATGCGGTACGCGAGCGCTTCGCGATCCGCGAACCGATCCGCCGGCTCGCGCGGCCCGACACGCTGCTGTGTCGTTGCGAAGACGTGCGGTTCGATGCGGTCGCACGCGAACCGGGCTGGACGGCCGCCAAGCTGCAGTCGCGCTGCGGGATGGGCGCATGCCAGGGCCGCGTGTGCGGCGCGGCCGCGCAGGCGCTGTTCGGCTGGACGCCGCCAGCGCCGCGCACGCCGCTCGTGCCCGCGCGGGTCGGCACGCTGATGCTCGACGGTACCGGGCCTTGCGACGGCGCATGACGCGTGCAGCGCCGCGGTGAAGCGGCCCGGTTCAGGGCGGGCCGCGTCTTCACTCTTCCTTCACTTCGCATCGATGGCGGGTGACGCAATGCCGTCGACCGCGTTCGCCGTCGTTGCCGCGCCATGCGTGATCGCGGCGGTTGCAGGGCTGGCGCGCGGCGTGGTTCGCGCCGGTGCGGTATGCGCGGTGGCTGCCGACGGGATGGTGGGCAAGCAGGCCAGATAGAAGGAAGGGCGCTCGGATTGCCGATTCGGCAAGCAGCGGGATAAAACAATATATAAATTCTTTAATCGTATTCCCGCTCCGATGAACGACGATTTTCCCGCCGGGTTGCCCGGGCCCGAGCAGATGCGCACCGCCGCCGAATCGGCGTGCACGCTCCTCAAGGTGATGTCGAATCCCGACCGGCTGCTGCTGCTGTGCGAACTGTCTCAGGGCGAGCGCGGCGTGAGCGATCTCGAGGCGCGACTCGACATCCGTCAACCGACGCTGTCGCAGCAGCTCGGCGTGTTGCGGGACAACGGGCTGGTCCGCACGCGCCGAGAAGGCAAGTCCATCCGCTATTCGCTCGACAGTCCGGCCGTGGTCGCGGTGATGGGCGTGCTGTACGAACAATTTTGCGGGGCGACCGCGAAGGAGGCGCGCGATGCAGTTTGATGCGCTTCATTTCACGCCTTGGCTGTCGCTGGCCGGCGGCGTGCTGATCGGGCTTGCCGCCGCGTGGCTCGTGGCGTTCAACGGCCGGATTGCCGGCATCAGCGGGATCGTCGGCGGCTTGTTGACGGCGGGCGGCGCAGCACGCGGCTGGCGTGCCGCGTTCGTCGCCGGGTTGATCGCCGCGCCCGTCGCGATGCGTTTCGCCGGGAGCGGCCTGACGCCGCAGGTCGACGCCAGTTGGCCGGAATTGCTGGCGGCCGGGCTGCTGGTGGGGATCGGCACGCGGTACGCGGGCGGCTGCACGAGCGGTCACGGCGTATGCGGCATATCGCGCGGGGCGTTGCGTTCGGTGGTCGCGACGGCGATTTTCATGGTCGCGGGGTTCGCGACCGTCTTCGTGCGGCTGCACGTGCCGGGAGGCTGACATGCAGGCAGGATTCGCGTTTCTGGCCGGATTGCTGTTCGGCATCGGCCTCATCGTATCGGGCATGGCCAATCCGCAGAAGGTGCTGGGTTTTCTCGACCTGGCGGGCCGCTGGGATCCGTCGCTCGCGTTCGTGATGGTGGGCGCGATCGGCGTCGCGGTATTCGCGTTCGCGTGGGCGAAGCGCCGGACACGGTCGTGGCTCGGCCTGCCGATGCAGTTGCCGGCCGCCCGGCCGATTACCGTGCGCCTCGTCGCCGGAAGCGCCGTGTTCGGCATCGGCTGGGGGATTGCCGGGTTCTGTCCGGGGCCCGCGATCGTGTCGATCGGCTTCGGGTCGGCCAAGGGGATCGGGTTCGTCGTCGCGATGCTGGCCGGGATGGCGCTGTTCGAGTGGCTCGAGCGCCAGCGGAATGGGCGGTGAGGCAGGGGTGCGCTCGCTGGGTACGGTTGCCCGGAACATCATGCGTTCGTCGGTCGCCGCGATGATGCGATGACTTCCCGGTGTTTCCGGCGGCAGGCGAGTCGCGATGTCAGAAATGCTCGCTCACGTGACGGCCGCCGTGCACTTTCCCGGACAGCCGGCGCAGGATGCCGCGCCATACCGAGAGCATGCCGCTTCGACCCGAGGGTTCCATGATCGTCGTGCTGACCACGCGACTGCCGCGAGCCGACAGCGTGACATGACCGGCGGTTTCGAGCGTCAGGCATTCGCCTTCGTCGAGTTCGCGGCGAATGTATTGCGGTACATCGGGCAACCAATCGAGCCCGCCGTGGCACAGCGTGACCGCCAGCGCGCCGTCCAGCACGATCAACTGGCTGCCCTTGTCGAACCACGCAAAGTGGCTTTGCCCCGCGTCGAGCCGGAGGTGTTGCGTCCGCATGGTGATTTCTTTTCCCCGGTTGCTCCGGTTGGGCGGCCTCGCGACGACGAGGCGACAGCATGCAATCAGGTTAAGGAAGCGGACGTGCGCACGACAGATTCAGGGGACGGAAATCTGTTGCGGTGCAGGTGATGATTTCGGGCTGCTGTATCGGTGGGTTTTCCCCGGATCTGTATCTGGCGTGCGCTGGATGCCGCGGGCACGATGGCCTGCATGACGATTTTCGCCGACGCATCCCGCACGCCTTTGCCGATGGACGGCGAGCCGCTTTACGAACGGCTCGCCGAACATTACCGCCGCATCATCGCGGCCGGCACGCTGGCGCCCGGCGACCGGATGCCGTCGGTCCGCGCGTGCATGGCACAGCACGGCGTGAGCCTGTCGACCGCGATCCAGGCGTTTCGGCGGCTCGAGGATGCGGGCTGGTGCGACGCGAAGCCGCGCTCGGGTTACTTCGTGCGCCGCCGCGCAGCGGCCGTGCTCGACGCGCTGCCGGAAAGCGACGGGCCGCCGTTGAGCGTCGAGCCGCCGTTCACCGGGCTGCACGAACGCGTATCGCGCGTGATCGACCGTGCGAACGCGGCGACCGATGCATTGAATCTGGGCGGCGCATCCGCGCACGCCACGCTATATCCGACCGAGCGCCTGCAGGCGCTGGCGATCCGGCTGCTGCGGCGCAAGCCCACGTTGCTGACCGACGCGGGGCCCGTCGGCGGTTCGCCCGAATTCCGGCAGACGATGGCCAAACGCGCGTTGTCTTACGGCGTGACGCTGACGCCGGACGACGTGATGTCGACGAGCGGCGGCGTCGATGCGATGAATCTCGCATTACGGGCGGTCGCGCGGCCCGGTGACACGATCGCGATCGAATCGCCGGCCTTCTTCGGCCTGATCCAGTTGCTCGAAAGCCTCGGCCTGAAGGCGCTCGAAATCCCGGCAAGCCCGACGACGGGCCTGTCGATCGAGGCGCTCGACGTGGCGCTGGCTGCCTACCCGGACATCCGGGCCGTGGTCGTCGTGCCGAACCTGCAAAACCCGCTCGGCTGCGTGATGCCCGACGCGCGCAAGGCCGAGCTCGTCGCGCTGTGCTCGCGCCACGGCGTGGCCGTGATCGAGGACGAGCCTTATCGCGAGCTCGTCGAGGCGCCGCAGGCGGTCAGGCCGGTCAAGGCATGGGACCGCGACGGCACGGTGATCTACTGCCCGTCGTTCAACAAGGTGCTGGCCCCCGGGATGCGGCTCGGCTGGATGAGTGCTGGCCGCTGGCATGCGCGCGCGAGAATGCTGAAATTCGCGCACAGCCGACACAACGCCGCGCTGTTGCAGGCCGTCGCCGCTGAATTCGTGGGCTCGGGCGCGTTCGATCGGCACCTGCACCGGTTCCGCGAACAATTGCGTGTGCAGCGCGACGTGACGATCGACGCAATTGCGCGGCATTTCCCGGCCGGCACGCGAATGAACCAGCCGCTGGGCGGGATGCTGCTGTGGATCGCGTTGCCGGAAGGCGTGCGCTCCGATGCGCTGTTCGACGCGGCGCTGGCGCATGGCGTCAAGATCGCGCCCGGTTCGATCTTCTCGAATTCGGACCGTTTCGACGGCTATATCCGGCTCGCCTGCACGCGCGTATTCGATGCGGCGCACGAGGCGGCGTTCGACACACTCGGCCGCCTCGTACGGGAAGCCATGGCGGCCGCGTAAGCGTGACGGCGGCAGCGGGCCGGATTTCCGAATACGCGAGTGCTCCGGCCGGACGCGGTACCGAAGCGGCAAGCCGCCGCCATTTCATCGGCCGACCGCGTGCGTGGCGAGGTGCTGGCGGATCAGCGACAGGTAACGATCGCCGATCGAGAAATCGCGTGCCGCGCGCGGCCGGGCGGGCGCCGGACGCAGCGTGGCCGGCGCGCTCATGCCCAGATACCGGCACACGGCGGACGGAAAGGGCTTGCGCGTATGCCCGAGCTGACGCGCCGCGCGCTCGACGCGGGCATCGCCGACCTGGGCACGCAGCCACGCCAGCACTTGGCGATCGGTGTCGTTGACGATACGGACCAGATGTTCCATCGCGCACCTCACTGTTCATAAATACAGTACTGTAAATATAACCAGTGTTTGCGCGAACCGCAAGCGGGGGCGCGTCGGCTGGCCGTTCGGCCAGGGTCAGCGCACCGGCGCGGCGGTGCGCGCAACCCGGGCCGCCGGGGCCGTAGCGGCGGCCGGCGCGGCCCGGCCGGTATAGCGCGCGTCGGTCAGCGTGCCGAGGAACGCGACGATGTCGTCGATTTCCGCATCGGTCAGCGCGGGCGGCGTGCCGGGCCGGCGGTTCATCGGCGTCGAATTGACGTTGATGTTGCCGCGATAGGCGGCCGGCACGTCGTCGAACGTTTGGGCGCCGTGATACCAGAAGCCGGGATCGGTCGAACGCGTGTTGTAGAACGCGACCGCGTCGCGCAGCGTTGTGAACACGCCGTTGTGCATGAACGTCTGCTTGAGCGCGACGTTGCGCAGCCCCGGCGTGCGCAGATAGCCGCACCATTGCGCCGGCTCGGGCCAGCGCAGCCGCCGCGCGGTGTCGCACAGCCCGTTGTCGAAATGGCGCGGATCGCGGTTCGCCGGCAGCGCACGATTGCGCGGCACGGCGATCGCGTCGTAGCCGAAATCGGTGAACAGCGAGCGTTCCGGTCGGCTCGACGTGTCCGACAGCGTATGGCAGGTCATGCAATTGCCCTTGTCCGGATTCCGGAACAGCGCGAGGCCGCGCATCTCGGCCGGCGCGAGCGGCTTGCGCGTGCGCAGGAATGCGTCGAAGCGCGACGTGAATGGCGCCATCTCGTCGCTCTGCAGATAGGCTTCGACGGCCGCACCCAGCGCGCGCACCAGTTGCTCGGGATCGCGCCGCACCGGCGCGCCGAAGCGCGCGGCGAGATCGGGCGCGAGTTCGGTCGCATCGACCTTGCGCAGCAGCGCGGCCGGCGACCGGTTGTTCATCTCGTTCGGATCGAACAGCGGCCCGCGGATCTGTTCGGCGAGCGTATCCGCGCGACCGTCGCTGAACAGGCCGCCGAACGGCGACGGCGCGGGCGCATCGTCGTCCTGGTAGAAGTGGCGGCGCGGTACGTAGCGCACATAGAGCAGCGATGGCGCATTGCGCTGGCTGAAGCGTCCGGGCCGGCTGCCTTCGGGCACGCCGGGCCCCGCGAGCGATGCGGCCGACAGCGTCGGCGCGAACGCACGGCCCGGATCGTGGCAGCCCGCGCACGACATGCCGCGCGGCTCGGACAGCCGCGGGTCGAAGAAGATCCGGCGGCCGAGCGCGACGAGCGTCGGGTCCGGCGCGAAGCGCGCGGTGGCCGCGTCGACCTTGCCCGTCACCTGCGGCGTGCCGTTGCCGATCGTGTCGACGACGCGCGACGGCGGCGCGCCGGGAAGCAGGACCGTTTCGGCCGGCGCGGCATGAGCCGCGAGCGTCAGGCCGGCGAGCAGGGTGGCGGCAAGCGTGTGCAGCGTCCGCCGGCCACGCCCGTCGCGGCCGTCGCATCGAACTTCGTCCGTCACGGCGCGATGAACCCCGTCTTGTCGCAGGCGAGCGTCCTGCCCGACTGATTGCACGACGCCAGCAGCTTGCCGGCCGCCGAATACGCATGGAACGTCCAGCCCGTCGTCGGCGCGGCGTTGCGCTCCATGATCAGGAAACCGAAGCTGTTGTTGTGCGACAGCCGTTCGATCACCGCGCCCGGCGCGGGCGTCAGGCCGGCCGGGAACGGGTCGGGCAGCGCGACGTCGAGGTTGTCGCCGCCGTTGCCGGACACGATCGTCGCCGGGTGCCCGGACGAGAAGTCGATCGCCTGGAAATCGTGCACGTGGCCGTGCAGCGCGACGTGCACGCCCGGCGGGTAGTACGCCTGCGCGTTGAGGCTCGACATCACCGACTGCAGCGCGAGGTTGCCCGGCGCCGGCGTGCTGCCGGCGATCGGCGCGAACGCGAGGATCGGATGATGGTTCGTGAAGATCGTCGTCGTCATGCCGGCCTTCGACGCGAGCGCCGCGACCGTCTGGAACTGCTTCTGGTAGATGCCGAACTGCGCGTCAGTCGTCTTGAGCGGCGTGCGGCCGACCTTCGCGGTGTCGAATACGATCACCTGCGAGCCGCCGCCGAGTGACACCGCATAGGGCTCCGAATAGTTCGCGTTGATGTCGTTGGCCGGATCGTCGCACGAACGCGCGGCCGAATACGGGCGCGGGTCGAGGAAGCGGAACCAGCCCTGGCCCGCACGCGCGCATTCCTCGTGGTTGCCGCGCACGACGACCCACGGCGCCTTCGCGAGCAACGGCGCGGCCGGGCGGAACAGGTCGGCCTGCCACGTATCCCAGCCGTAGCCCCACGGGCTGTCCTTGCAGCCGGCGATGTCGGGCGGGCACGCGTTCTCGCGATAGTGGTAGTCGCCGACGTGCAGCACGAGATCGGGTGACAGCTTCGCGACGCTGGCCGCGATCGTCGCGAGCGGCCAGACCGCGGCATCGTTGCACGCCTGCCAGGCGTTGTCGGCCTTCTTCATCCGGCAGCCGGTGTCGGCGATGATCGCGACGCGCTGCGGCTGCGCTTTCGGCAGCGGCAGCGTGCGGCCCGCGACGCTCGCCGCCTGTGCGCCGGCCGGCAGCGTGGTTTCGCAGACGGACACCGGGAAGCTCGACGGTTTCGAATCGGCCGGGTCGCTCGCGGTCGGCCGCTGGGCGACGGTCGCGGCGCCCGCGCGCAGCGCCATGCGCGATACCTTGCCGTCGACGGTCAGTTGCGGGCACGACGGATCGCCGGCCGATGCGGGCGTGTAGTTCGTGATCACGCGCGCGATCGCCTGGTTCGCGTCGCCGATCTCGACCCATGCGGCCTGGACGTTGGCCGACGCGCTGGCTGGATCGTCGGGCGTATCGATGTGATTCGAGCACGCGGACAGCGCGGCGAGGGCAGCAAGGGGAGCGCAGCGCACGAGCAGCGCGCGCGTGAGGAGTCGTCGCATGGGAGAGGCGCACCGTAGGAAAGTCGTCAACGATACGCAGCGAGAATGTAAGAAATGTGAAAACGTAGGCGTGGCGGGGCGCATATCGGCCGACCTTGACTTCAAGCCGGCTTGAAGCAGCACAGTCCGGTTCGTCATCAATGAATCGAAGGGGATCGACGATGGAAGCCAACCGGCCCAACGAAGCGCAATCGGCGTTATGGAACGGTCCGTCTGGCCGCGCATGGGTCGATGCGCAGGCGCTGCTGGACCGGATGTTCGAGCCGTTCGAAACGCTGCTGGCGGATGCCGCGGCCGCGTCGTCGGCCACCCGCGTGCTCGACGTTGGCTGCGGCACGGGCGCGGTCACGCTCGCGATCGCGCGGCGGCTCGGCGCGAACGCGCAGTGCACGGGCATCGACATTTCGGCGCGGATGATCGACGCCGCACGCGCGCGTGCCGAACGCAGCGGCCTGCGCGTCCGGTTCGTGTGCGCGGACGGGCAGACGCACGCATTCGAACCGGCGAGCGTCGACCTGATCGTGTCGCGCCTCGGCGTGATGTTCTTCGACGACCCGGTACGCGCGTTCGCGAAGCTGCGGCAGGCCGCGCGACCGGGCGCGCCGATGCGGTTCGTCGCATGGCGCGGCGCGGCCGACAACCCGTTCATGACGACGGCCGAGCGGGCGGCTGCGCCGTTGCTGCCGAACCTGCCCGCGCGGCAGCCCGGCGCGCCGGGGCAGTTCGCGTTCGGCGACCGGCAGCGGATCGCGTCGGTGCTGTCGGACAGCGGCTGGGCCGACGTTGCGATCGAGCCGGTCGACCGGGTGTGCATGCTGCCGACGTCCGAGCTGGACGACTACATTGCCCGGCTGGGCCCGGTCGGCCTTGCGTTGCGGGAGACGGACGAGGCGACGCGGCGGCGTGTGGTGGACGCGATGCGCGCGGCTTTCGAGCGGTACGTGTGTGGCGCCGAAGTGCGTTTCGACGCGGCGTGCTGGCTCGTGACGGCCCGTGCGCCGTCCGCATGACTAGTGTGAAAGCAGCGGATGAGGAAGGGCATGGCCGCTCGTTCGCCCCGCATGTGGCCGTGCCCGCGTGATGAAGCCGGGGCTGCGCGACCTGCGTGCGTCAGTGTTTGCGCGCGCGCAGCATCAGCCACGCGCAGCCACCGGCCACCAGCGCGAGCCCGAGCAGGACGGCTTCGGCGCCGAGCGCGAAACCGGGCGGCATTTCGCCGCTGTTCGGCACCGGCGACAGGTTGCCGCCCATCGCGACGGCGCCGCCGGCCAGCAGCGCCGCGCAGACGATCCAGTAGACCTTGCCGAGCGGCGCCGCGGCGCGGATTCGCCACAGCGCGACGCCGGCGCCGCCGAGGTTGAGCACGGCGAGCGTGCCGAGCGCGATGACGTCGGCAGCGCGGCTGTGCAGCAGCCCGCTCATTCGGACTCCGTCGCGTGCCCCGGCGCACGGCTCAGCAGATGCGTGCGCTTGTCTGCCGCGAGCGACACGTAGCGTTCGTACTGGCGCAGCACGTCGGCGATCACTTCGTCGCCGCGCAGGTATTCGACGTCGTAGCCGAGCCGCCCGTCCTCGAAGAACGTGACGATGCCGTACACGTGTGCACGCGATTCGTCCGGCTCGGCGGCCTCGCGCACCAGGAACGCGGCCGCGGATTTCGCGGTGACGCGCACGCCGTACACGAAATCGCGGTGTTCGGCGGTCGGCACGGTCAGCCGCACCGCATCGTCGCTGTCGCGTTGCACGTGCGCATCGACGCCGCTCGCGCGCAACTCGTCGGCGACCTTGCGCAGCGCGGGTTCGACCGTTTCCGCGACGAACTGGCGCGCTTCCGTCTCGGTCGTCTGCCGCAGGATGTGCGTCAGGCGATGGCGCCAGTGCTGGCCGGTCCAGAAGCTCGTTGCAGGCGCAACGTCCTGCGAATAGTGCGCGCGGTCGGCCGCGAGCCCGCGCCACAGCCCGTAGCAGAGCGCGAGCATGATGATGGCGACTGGCAGCGCGGCGATCAGCGTCATCGCCTGCAGCGCGCCCAGGCCGCCCGCGACGAGCAGCACCGCGGCCGTCAGGCCGAGCAGCGCGGCCCAGAACAGCCGCTGCCAGACCGGCGAATGCGCGTTGCCGCGCGTCGCGATCTGGTCGATCACGAACGCGCCCGAATCGGCGGACGTCACGAAGAACACCGCGATCAGCACGATCGCGACGATCGACAGCAGTTGCGGCAACGGCAGGAAATCGAAGAAGCGGAACAGCAGCGCATCGACGTTGGTCGCCGTTTGCGCGAGCGCGCCGGCCGCGCCGTGCGTATCGAGCCAGATCGCGCTGTTGCCGAATACGGTCATCCAGACGAGGTTGAACGCGGTCGGCACGAGCAGCACGCCGATCACGAACTGGCGGATCGTGCGGCCGCGCGAGATGCGCGCGATGAACATGCCGACGAACGGCGACCACGACACCCACCACGCCCAGTAGAGGATCGTCCAGCCGCCGAACCAGCCTTCCTCGCGCGGCGGCGCGTACGCGTACGTGCGGAACGACAGGTCGACGAGGCTCGACAGGTACTGGCCGATGTTGTCGCCGAGCGCGCGCAGCAGGAACGCCGTCGGGCCCGCCACGACCACGAATGCAAGCAGCAGGAACGCGAGCAGCAGGTTCAGCTCGGACAGCCGGCGCACGCCCTTGTCGAGGCCGGTCGCGGCCGACACGCCGGCGAGGATCACGACGACCGCGACGAGCCCGATGCGGAACAGGTTGCCGCCCGTATCCCAGCCGGCGACCGTATGCAGGCCCGCGCTCAGCTGCATCACGCCGTAGCCGAGCGTCGTCGCGATGCCGGCGACCGTGCCGACCAGCGCGAACGCATCGACGGTGTGGCCGATCCAGCCGTTGATGCGCTCGCGCAGCACCGGATACAGGCCCGAGCGCAGCGTCAGCGGCAGGTTGTAGCGAAAGCCGAAGTATGCGAGCACGAGCCCCATCAGCCCGTAGATCGCCCACGCATGGAAGCCCCAGTGGAAGAAGGTCATCAGCATCGCTTCGCGTGCGGCGGCGGGCGTGCCGGGATCGACGGTCGGCGGCTTCAGGAAATGCTGCATCGGCTCGCCGACGCCGAAGTACATCAGGCCGATGCCCATGCCGGCCGCGAACAGCATCGCCGTCCACGACACGAAGCTGAATTCGGGTTCGGCATCGTCGGGGCCGAGCCGGATATTGCCGAAATTGCTGGCGGCGATCAGCACGAGAAATACGAGGAAGCCGGTGACGGCGAGCACGTAGAACCAGTCGAACCGTGCGATGACCCATTGCTGGCCGGCGGAGAACAGCGCGCCGGCTTCGCTCGGGCGCAGTGCGCACACGACGAGCAGCACGCCGATGACGGCGAGCGCCGGCAGGACGACCTGCGGCTTGAATGTCGTGCGGGGCGTGGGACGGGAATCCGGCATGGCGGGTATCCAGTTGTGGGCGCAACGAGGCGCAACGCCGCCCGGCGCGCCTGTGGCGCGTCGGACCCTGATACGGCGTGCGTCGAGTGTACCGCGGTGTCAGGACTGCAAGAAGAGGGCATGCAGAAGGGTAAGCCTGACGAATTGTAAGGTATCGGAGAGATCGAGAAAACCCGCGCGGCGCACGCGTGGGTCGGCGAGGTGGGGCAAACGCGGCGGCGAATGCATGTCGGACGCCCGGACGGTGCGCACGGCATGCGCCTCGTCCAGGTAGAAGACGGCGCGCGAAAGGCGCCGTCCGGCGGGTTCAGAACGTGACGGCGATCCCGGCCATGCCGACGAACTGGCCGTGCGTCGTCGACGGCGTGAGCTGCTGCGAATCGCCGACGATCGGCGCCGCGTCGACGATATGGCCGGCGCCTTGCGCGCCGAGCGTGCGTCCGCTCGAATGCGTGTACGCCTGCAGCGCATAAAGGGTCGTGCGTTTCGACAGGCTGTACGACTCCTTCAGCGAGTACTGCTGATAGCGGGCCGCGTTCGCGACGCCGTTCGCCTTTGATGCAAGCGTGTACGCGAATGCGCCGGCCACCGAGAACGCCGGCGTGAAGCGGTACGCGGCAAGCGCACCGTAGGTGTTGAACACGGCCGTGTCGGTGAAGGTCGAGCCGTTGCCCGGCAGATACTTCACGTTCGAATAGTTGAGCCCCATCGTCAGGTCGCCGAGCGTGTAGTTGCCGGCCGCCGCGATCTGCTCGACGGCCTTCGCGGTCAGGTAGCCCTGGTTCAGCACGGACACCGCGAAGCTGCCCGACGACGCGGTGGCCGGGTTCAGGAAGCCCGCGGACGAGCCCGAGCTGTTGATCCGCAGGTAGCCGGCCGCGATCCCGATCGGCCCGTTCGCGTAGCGCAGTGCGGCGCTGAACGTGTTGCCCTTGCCGGTCGCACCGGCAATGCCGCCGAATGCGTACATCGCGCTCGCGGTCAGCCCGGCGAAGGTCGGCGACGTGTAGGTAACCGAATTGTTCACGCGGATCGTCGTGTCGAGTCCGTCGATGTCGCCCGGATGCGCACCGGTCGCGCCGGTCAGCCAACTGCTCGACGCGTACGGGCCGACGAACAGGAAGTAGGGCGTGTACTGGCGGCCGGCCGTTACCATGCCGTAGCTGGCGTTGCGCAGGCCGACGAAGGCCTGGCGATTGAACATCGTGCCGGCGGCGGCCTGCGCGCCCGTATTCAGGTTGAAGCCGGCCTGCAGGTCGAAGATCGCGTGCGTGCCGCCGCCGAGATCCTCGTCGCCGCGCAGCCCGAACTTCGACGCATACAGATTGCCGTCGCGCATGTAGATGTTCGAGTGCCCTTGCTGGTTGTTCACGTACGCGAGCGAATCGTCGACGACGCCGTACAGCGTGACGCTGCTCTGCGCATGGGCAGCGGTCGTGCCGAGCGAGGCGGCCGACAAGATCAGGATTGCATAACGGTTGACGGGTGCTTTCATTGTCGATCTCCGTGTCTCTTCATCTTTTCAAGGGGGCGGGAGGTTGAATGCCTCCTCTGTGGCAGGCGGCGGGCCGCGCGAGCGGCCCGCCTGATCGGGTTGGCTCAGTGGTCGAACGCGACGACGAGGCGGCGCCATGCCCCGTCCCGCGCATCCTGCTCGACGCGCGCGCCGCGCACCGCAACCGGGCCTTGCAGCGACGCGGGCAGCAGGATCTCGATGCGGTGGGCCGGGCGTACCAGGCGGCCGTCCCAGCGGACCGACACGCCGAGCACGCCCGACGCCTCGCGGCCGGTCTCGATGCGCCACAGTCCGTATTCGCCGTCGCGCCACGCTTCCGTCTCGCCGTCGTCCTCGACGCATTCGCCGTATGCGACGCCGTCCTCGATGCGCGGTGCGACGAGGAAGTTGCGTGTGTCGGCGCTCGCACCAAAATGCTGTTCGGCGACGTTCAGCGGCAGCACGCGGCCTTCGCGCAGCAGCATCACCGGCGTGTCGAGCGGCGCGGGCAGCGTCACGCTCGCGCCGCCGTCGAACGACTGCGCGCTCGCGCAGCACGTCCAGCGTGCGCCCGACGGCAGGTACACCGTGCGTTCGGTCTGGCCGGGCTCGACGACCGGCGCGACCAGCAGCGCGTCGCCGAGCATCATGTCGTCGCAGGCGTCGTAGCAGCGCGCATCGCCGGGGAAATCGGCGAGGGTCGGCCGCAGCACGGGCTCGTAGCGCGTCGTCGACAGCCACAGCAGGTGATAGAGGTAGGGCAGCAGCCGGTAGCGCTGCTTGATCAGCGCCGCGACCTGCGCGGTGATCTCCGGGTACATCCACGGTTCGTTGACGGTGCCGTCGTCATTCCACGAATGAATGCTGAAGCGCGGCATGAAGATGCCGAACTGCACCCAGCGCAGCAGCAATTCGGGCGACGGCGCGGGGCCGGAGAAGCCGCCGATGTCGTGGCCGATGTTCGACACGCCCGACAGCGCGAGCCCGAGGCCCATCTTCAGGTTGTAGCGCAGCGTCTCCCACGACGTGGAGTTGTCGCCCGACCACGTCTGCACGTAGCGCTGCATGCCGGCGCCGCCGGAGCGCGACACGAGGAACGGCCGCCGCGCCGGCGCATGCGCGCGCTGCGCGTCGCGCGACGCGCGCATCATCAGTATCGTCTGCAGCACCTTCGCTTCGCGCGCCGGAAACGGCTGGCCGAAACCGTGCGCGATCGCGTCGGGCGACCAGATCTCGTATTCGTTGTTGTCGTTCCAGGTCGATTCGATCCCGTATTCCAGCAGCGCCGACGTGACCTGCTCTTGCCACCAGCGGTAGGCGTCCGGCTGCGTGAAGTCGATGTACGCACCGACTTCGTCCCAGAACTGCACCCACGCGGGCTCGCCCGATGCGGAACGGATCAGCAGCCCGCGTCGCGCGGCGTCGTCGAAGGCCGGGTGGTCGCGCAGCAGGCACGGCTTGATGTTCGCGCACAGGCGGATGCCGTGGTCGCGATAATGCTGCACGAAGCCCTTCGCGTCGGGAAACTTGTCGCGGTTCCAGTTGAACACGTAGCGCTTCGCGCCGATCGACGTATAACCCGACGACAGGTGGAACGAATCGCACAGGATGTCGTGCGCGTCGCACTGCTCGACGAACCGGTTCATCTGCTGCTGCGCGTCCGGCGCGTCGGTGTAGCTCATCGTCGAGCCCGAATAGCCGAGCCCCCATTTCGGCGTGCGTGCGGGGCGCCCGGTCAGCCACGTGAAGCGCCGCGCGGCCGCGAGCGGCGTAGCGGGCGACGCGATGAAGTAGTAGTCGAGATCGCCGTGCTCGGCGACGAAATAGCGATAGAGCCCGTGGTAGTTGTCGAGCTCGCGGCCCATGTCGAACGCGCAGTCGGACAGCGTGTCGTAGAACAGCCCGAACCCCTGGCACGCATCGGGCGACCACGTGATGTAGAACGGAATGTGCTTGTACAGCGGGTCCGTGTGCTTCGCGCTGTAGCCCATCGCGTCGATGTTGCGCATCTCGAAGCGCGCGCCCGTGCGGTCGAGTTCGCCCGCGCGTTCGCCGAGGCCGAATACCTTGTCGCCGCGCTCGCGGGCGACGTAGTGATACGCGCGATCGTCCCACCAGCCGAAGTTGTATGCCTGCGTCGCGCGGTCGGCGAGCGCGATGCGCCATGTGCCGTCCGCGCCGCGCATCGACCACGTGCAATGGCCGCCTTGACGGCGCACCGCGAGCCGGACCTGCGCGGTTTCGATGCGTACGGCGTCGTCGTCTTCGACGAAGTCGTAGTGGGGCAGCGCGAAGCCGCTCAGGTCGAGGCGGTCGCGCCCGTCGAGCGGCACGTCGTCGAGGCCGGGTGCGATCGTCCACGTGCGCGGGGTGCGCGCCGTCGCGTCGGGCAGCACGCGCACTCGCACGATGTCGTCCTCGAGCACGAAGATTTCGACGGTGGCGCCGGTATCCGACGCGAGCAGCACGCGGTTCGCGTGGTGGCTGGCGACGCGGAACACGGGCGGATGAAGAAGCGAAGTCATGAATGTGATTCCTGGTGAAAACGGAGGTCAGGCGTGCTGCGCGAGCAGGCGTTCCTGCTTCGACTGCCCGCGGATCAGCAGCGCGAGCAGCGTGACGCCGATGAGATCGAACAGGCCGAGGCACGCGAACAGCGGCGCGTAGCCGATCTTGTCGGCGAGCGCGCCGACCAGCAACGAGAAGCCGAGGCCGCCGATCCACGCGGCCATCCCGGCGAAGCCGCTCGCCGTGCCGACTTCCTCGGGATCGAACACGTCGGCCGACAACGTGTTGACGAGCGCGGAGATCATCTGGTGCGCGAAGCCGCCGACGCAGAACAGCGCAATCGCCGTGTACGGCGACGACACGAGCCCGATCATCGCGGGCCCGAGCATCAGCACCGCGCCGAGCGCGACACCGGCGACGCGCGACCACACGAGCGGCAGCTTGAAGCGATTCGCGAGGTACGGCGACAGGTAGCCGCCCGCGATGCCGCCGAGGTCGGCCGCGAGAAACGGCATCCACGCGAATACGGCGATCTGCGTGAGCGGCATGTGGCGCTCGGTCGCGAGGTACAGCGGAATCCAGAAGCTGAAGGTCTGCCACGCGGGTTCCGCGAAGAAGCGCGGCAGCGCGATCGCCCAGAAGCGCCGTGCGGTGACGACGTCGCGGATGCGGCGCTTCGACACCGGCGGCATCGTCGCCTGGCCGTCGCGGATCAGCGTGCGTTCCCGCAGCGTGATGCGCGGATGGTCGGCCGGGGAGCGATACTGCGTGTACCAGAGCGCGGCCCAGACGAACCCGAGCGCGCCGGTGACCATGAACGCGGCCTGCCAGCCGAACCGCATCGAGATGAACACGACGAGCGGCGGCGCGATCGCGGCGCCGAGCGACGTACCCGCGTTGAAATAGCCGACCGCGACGGATTTCTCGCGATCGGGAAACCATTCGGCGACGGCCTTCATCCCCGACGGAATCGCGGCGGCCTCGAACAGCCCCAGAAAGCCGCGCAGGATGCCGAGCGACAGCCAGCCGGATGCGAAGCCATGCGCGACGCCGACCACCGACCACAGCATCGCGAACAGCGCGAACCCGAGCCGCAGCCCGATCAGGTCGACGATGAATCCGCACACCGGCTGCATGATCGTGTAGCCGATCTGGAACGCGCCGACGATGTACGAGTACTGCTGCGTCGAGATCGCGAATACCTGCTTGAGCTCGGGCGCGAGCACCGCGAGGGAATTCCGTGCGAGGTAGTTGAGGATCGTGCCGAGACACACGAGCACGATGATCCACCAGCGCAACGCCTTGACTGTCTTCACTGCTGTCTCCTGTCAGGGAGGGCGGCGCGCGGCGCCTGCCCGGTCCATGAGGGCCATCCGTGGGAATGGCTTGTTTCGTTTTGATTCGTACGATGTCCGATCTTGATGTGCGCCGGCTTTACCGGTTCATATCGAAATCACGGTGTTCGAGCGAACATTTCGTTGTCATCGAGCTGCGATGTTATCTGACGACTGATCATTTTCGAACATCCTATGTTCGAATGCGAATCCGGTCAACGTGAATCTGCATTCGTACGAACGTACTCGGGGTTTTCCCGATGGGCACGCGGCGACCGCGAGCGGCGGCGCGGGGCGCTCGCCCGTCACAGGCCCGTGCAGCGGGGCCGACCGCTCGTCCGCACGGTCGACGGACGCAGGATGAATTGGGACAACCCGGATGAAAATTTATTTCTTTTCTGTCGGCGGATTGTGTAAATTCATTTTCATCGAACCTTGCAACAACCCTTCGCATGACGCCTCTCGTTCCGCCCGATGTCAGTCACGACGAACCCGCGATCGCCGAACGGATCGCGTCGGCGATGCCTTTGATGACGCCGATTCACCGGCGCATGGGCGAATTCGTGCTCGCGAACCCGTTTCGCGCGGCGACGATGCGGATCGACGAGCTCGCGCAGGCCGTGAATGCGTCGATCGCGACCGCGAACCGCTTCGCGAAGGCGCTCGGTTTCGACGGCTATCCGGCGATGCGCGCGGCGCTCGTGCGCGGCTTCGAGGCCACGCTCGGGCCGGTCGAACGGCTGCGTTCCGCGCAGGAGCAGGAATCCGGCGTACGCGACGCGGTCTGGATCGATGCGGTATTCGACCAGGCTGTCGCCAACATCGAGAACACGCGCGCGCAACTGGACGCGGCCGACGTCGAGGCGGCGGTCGAGGCGATTGTCGGTGCGCGACGCGTGCTGATTCTCGGCGCGGGGTCGAGCGCGTTTCTCGCCGGGCTGATCGAGCACGGCCTGTCCGTCTGCCACGACAGCGTGCAGTCGCTCGCGCTGCTCGGCGGGCCTTCGCACGCGGCGCGACGCCTGTACACGGCCGATTCGCGCGATCTCGTGATCGCGCTCGCGTTTCCGCGCTATGTGAAGGACACGATCGAGCTGGCCCGCCGTGCGGCGGCGCGCGGCGCGCGCGTGCTCGGCATCTCCGACGGCCCGCAATCGCCGCTCGCGCCGATCGCGTCGCTGAACCTGTACGTGAAGGCCGAGCGACGTTTCGCGGCCACGTCGGAAGCGGCCGTGCTCACGATGATCGAGGCGCTGATCGATGCGGTCGCGCTGCGCACGCACCGGTCCGCGAAATCCGCCGCCGAGATGACCGAATTCCTGCTGCCGTGGCTCGTGCAGCCGCAAGCGGCGCTGCCGGCCGCCAACCCTTCTTCCCCCCGTCCGAAAAAATCATGACTTCACCCGCGATCGTCGCGATTCACGGCGGCGCAGGCACGATCCTGCGCGAAGCGATGGATACCGACACCGAACGCCAGTACCGCGCCGAGCTCACCGCGATCCTGCAGGCCGCGCAACAGGTGCTGGCCGACGGCGGCAGCGCGCTCGACGCGGTGACCGTCGCGGTGCGGATGCTCGAGGACTGTCCGCTGTTCAACGCCGGGCGCGGCGCTGTCTATACGGCCGAAGGCAAGCACGAACTCGACGCGGCGGTCATGGACGGCGCGACGCTCGGCGCCGGCGCGATCTGCTGCGCGACCCGCGTGCGCAATCCGGTGCTCGCCGCACGGCGCGTGATGGAGGCGAGCGAGCACGTGCTGTTCGCCGGCGCGGGCGCCGATGCGTTCGCGGCCGCGCAAGGGCTCGAACTCGCCGAACCCGGCTACTTCGACACCGAAGCGCGGCATGCGCAGTGGGTCAAGGCGCGCGCGGCGGCCGGCATGATGCTCGACCACGATGCGGCCAGCTTCGCGTTCGGCGGCGCCGCACAGGCCGCCGAGCCGCTCGATCCGGACCGCAAGCACGGCACGGTCGGCGCGGTCGCGTGCGACCTGAACGGTCACGTCGCGGCGGCGACGTCGACGGGTGGCATCACGAACAAGCAGCCGGGGCGCGTCGGCGATTCGCCGATCATCGGCGCCGGCTGCTATGCGGACGACGCGACCTGCGCCGTTTCCGCGACGGGCACCGGCGAGATGTTCATCCGGCTCGCGACCGCGCATGACGTGGCCGCGCAGATCGCGTATCGCGGCGCGTCGCTAGCGGACGCCGCGCACGACGTCGTGATGAACAAGCTGCCGCGCCTCGCGGGGCGCGGCGGGATCATCGCGGTCGACGCACGGGGCAACGTCGCGATGCCGTTCAACACCGAAGGGATGTACCGCGGCTACGCGCGCGTCGGTGAAGCGCCGGTCGTCGGCATCTACCGCGACGATGCGGCCTGAACGCGGATCGCACGAGGAGAGATGCCATGACTTCGAGCCGTAACCCGTCGCCCCTGGCGCTGCCCGAGCAGCGCGTGGTGGCCGTCGAAGACCTGTCGGTCACGTTCCGCCGCGAAAACGCGACGTTCGACGCGGTGCGCAACGTGTCGTTTCACGTCGATCGCGGCGAGACGCTCGCGATCGTCGGCGAATCGGGCTCGGGCAAATCGGTCACGTCGCTCGCGCTGATGCGGCTCGTCGAGCACGGCGGCGGCGAGATCACGAGCGGCCGCATCGCGTTCCGGCGACGTGGTGGCGCGCTGGTCGATCTTGCGCGGGCCAGTGCCGCGACGATGCGCGGCATCCGCGGCGCGGACATCGCGATGATCTTCCAGGAGCCGATGACGTCGCTGAACCCGGTGTTTACGGTCGGCGACCAGATCAGCGAGGCGATCGCGCTGCACCAGTCGAAGAGCGCGGCCGAAGCACGCGCGGAAGCGCTGCGGCTGCTCGATCTCGTGCGCATCCCCGAAGCGCGCCGCGTGTTCGCGCGCTATCCGCACCAGCTGTCGGGCGGGATGCGGCAGCGCGTGATGATCGCGATGGCGTTGTCGTGTCGGCCCGCGCTGCTGATCGCCGACGAGCCGACGACCGCGCTCGACGTGACGATCCAGGCGCAGATCCTGCAACTGGTGCGCGGGCTGCAGGACGAAATGAACATGGGTGTGATCTTCATCACGCACGACATGGGCGTGGTGGCCGAAGTGGCCGACCGCGTGCTCGTGATGTATCGCGGCGAGAAGGTCGAGGAGGGCGAGTCGGACCGCATCTTCGCGACGCCCGCGCATCGCTACACGCGGGCGCTGCTCGCGGCCGTGCCGCGGCTCGGTTCGATGCAGGGCACCGACGCGCCCGAGAAATTCCCGCTGCTGAAGGTGGACGGCACGAGCGCGACCGCCAGGGCCCCGACCGCGGCGTCCGCGGCGAACGACGCGCAGCCGCCGGTGGATCATGCCGCGCCGCCGATCCTGCGCGTGCGCGATCTCGTCACGCGTTTTCCGGTGAAGAGCGGCGTGTTCGGCCGCGTGTCGCAATACGTGCATGCGGTCGAGCGCGTGAGCTTCGAGCTGCGGGCGGGCGAGACGCTCGCGCTGGTCGGCGAATCGGGCTGCGGCAAGTCGACCACCGGCCGTTCGCTGCTGCGCCTCGTCGAATCGCAGAGCGGCTCGATCGAATTCGACGGCCGCGACATCAGCGCGCTGAAGGGCCCGGACCTGCAGGCGCTGCGCCGGAACATTCAGTTCATCTTCCAGGACCCGTTCGCGTCGCTGAACCCGCGCCTGACCGTCGGCTTCTCGATCATGGAGCCGCTGCTCGTGCACGGCGTCGCGAGCGGCCGTGAAGCACAGGCGCGCGTCGACTGGCTGCTCGACAAGGTCGGCCTGCCGCCGGAAGCCGCGCGCCGCTATCCGCACGAATTCTCGGGCGGCCAGCGCCAGCGCATCGCGATCGCGCGGGCGCTCGCGCTGAACCCGAAGGTCGTGATCGCCGACGAGTCGGTGTCGGCGCTCGACGTGTCGGTGCAGGCGCAGATCGTCAACCTGATGCTCGACCTGCAGCGCGAGCTCGGCGTCGCGTACCTGTTCATCTCGCACGACATGGCGGTGGTCGAGCGCATCAGCCATCGCGTCGCGGTGATGTATCTCGGCCAGATCGTCGAGATCGGCCCGCGTCGCGCGGTGTTCGAGGCGCCGCAGCATCCATACACGAAGAAGCTGATGAGTGCGGTGCCGGTGGCCGACCCCGCGCGCCGGCATGCGCCGCGCCAGCTCGCGGCGGACGAGATTCCGAGCCCGATCCGCGCGGCCGGCGACGAGCCGGTCGTCGCGCCGCTCGTCGCGGTCGGTCCCGATCATTACGTCGCGACGCACCGCGTCGGCGGTGCGTATTGAGTGATGAAACCGTGCGTTGCGATGACGGCGCACGAACCAGCAGGCAGTCGAAACCGAAACGCCCGTGAGGCGTCACCGATTCACCGATAGGAGCCCAGCAACATGAACAAGCAGCATCCGTTTCCGATGTTTCGTCCGCGCGCATGCCTCGTCGCGCTCGCCGGCGCGTTCGCGCTGTCGGCCGCGCTGCCCGCGTTCGCGCAGCAGACCGCGGTGATGGCGGTGGATTCGACCTTCACGACGATGGACCCGTACGACGCGAACGACACGGTGTCGCAGGCGGTCGTCAAGTCGTTCTACCAGGGGCTGTTCGGCTTCGACAAGGACATGAAGCTCGTCAACGTGCTCGCGACCGGCTACGAAGCGAGCCCCGACGCGAAGACGTACACGATCAAGCTGCGCTCGGGCGTGAAGTTTCACGACGGCACCGATTTCAACGCGGCGGCCGTGAAGGCGAACTTCGACCGCGTGACCGATCCCGCGAACCACCTGAAGCGCTACAACATGTTCCGCGTGATCGAGAAGACCGAGGTGGTCGATCCGACCACGGTGAAGATCACGCTGCGCGAGCCGTTCTCGGCGTTCATCAACACGCTCGCGCACCCGTCGGCCGTGATGATCTCGCCGGCCGCGCTGAAGAAGTGGGGCCGCGACATCGCGCTGCATCCGGTCGGCACCGGGCCGTTCGAATTCGTCGAGTGGAAGCAGACCGACGACCTGAAGGTGAAGAAGTTCGCCGGCTACTGGAAGAAGGGCTATCCGAAGATCGACGCGATCGACTGGAAGCCGGTGGTCGACAACAACACGCGCGCGGCGCTGATGAAGACGGGCGAGGCCGATTTCGCGTTCCGCATTCCGTTCGAGCAGGCGGCGGACCTGAAGAGCAACCCGAAGGTCGACGTCGTCGAGCGGCCGTCGATCGTGCAGCGCTACGTGTCGTTGAACATGCTGCAAAAGCCGTTCGACAACCCGAAGGTGCGCCAGGCGCTGAACTACGCGGTGAACAAGGAAGCGCTCGCGAAGGTCGCGTTCTCCGGTTTCGCGACGCCGTCGACCGGCGTGGTGCCGCAGGGCGTCGATTACGCGACGAAGCTCGGCCCGTGGCCGTACGACCCGGCGAAGGCGCGTGCGCTGCTGAAGGAAGCCGGCTATCCGAACGGCTTCGAGACGACGCTGTGGTCCGCGTATAACAACTCGACGTCGCAGAAGGCGATCCAGTTCGTGCAGCAGCAGCTCGCGCAGGTCGGCGTGAAGGTGCAGGTGCAGGCGCTGGAAGCCGGCGAACGGGTCGCGAAGGTCGAGAGCGCGCCGGATCCGGCGAAGGCGCCGGTGCGGATGTACTACATCGGCTGGTCGTCGTCGACCGGCGAAGCGAACTGGGCGATCACGCCGCTGCTGGCCGGCGCGTCGGCGCCGCCGAAGCTGGTCAACACCGCGTACTACAAGAACGACACGGTGGACGGCGACCTGACGAAGGCGCTGGAGACGGTCGACCGCGCGAAGAAAGCCGAACTCTACGCCGATGCGCAGAAGCAGATCTGGGCCGACGCGCCGTGGATCTTCCTCGTGCAGGAGAAGATCGTGTATGCGCGCAGCAAGCGGCTGCAGGGCGCGTACGTGATGCCGGACGGCTCGTTCAACTTCGACGAGATCTCGCTGAAATGACGGCGGTTTGCCCGCCACGCAGTGCCGGCGGCGCGAGCCGCCGGTGCGCTGATTCGATCGGTGTCCCATGCTGAATTTCCTCGTCAAGCGCCTGTTCGGCCTGCTGCCCACGCTCGCGATCGTCGCGGTGCTGGTGTTCCTGTTCGTGCATCTGCTGCCGGGAGACCCGGCGCGGCTCGCGGCCGGCCCCGAAGCCGACGAGGCGACCGTCGCGCTCGTGCGCGCCGATCTCGGGCTCGACCGGCCGCTGCCGGCGCAATTCGCGCGTTTCTTCGCGAAGATCGCGCACGGCGATTTCGGCGTGTCGACGCGCAGCAAGCGGCCGGTGTCGACCGAGATCGGCGAGCGCTTCATGCCGACGCTGCTGTTGACGCTCGTCAGCATGGGGTGGTCGACGCTGTTCGGCATGGCGATCGGCATTGCGTCGGCGGTCTGGCGCAATCGCTGGCCCGACCGGCTCGGCATGACGCTCGCGGTGTCGGGCATCTCGTTTCCGGCATTCGCGCTCGGCATGCTGCTGATGGAGATCTTCTCGGTGAAGCTCGGCTGGCTGCCGGTCGTGCCGGACGGCACGTGGAAGAGCTACGTGCTGCCGTCGCTGACGCTCGGCGCCGCGGTCGCGGCCGTGATGGCGCGCTTCACGCGCGCGTCGTTCGTCGAGGTGCTGAACGAGGACTTCGTGCGCACCGCGCGCGCGAAGGGCGTGCACGAGCCGATGGTCGTGCTCAAGCACTGCCTGCGCAACGCGATGATCCCGGTCGTCACCATGATGGGGCTGCAGTTCGGCTTCCTGCTCGGCGGCTCGATCGTCGTCGAGGTCGTGTTCAACTGGCCGGGGCTCGGGCGCCTGCTGGTCGACGCGGTGACGATGCGCGACTACCCGGTGATCCAGGCGATCGTGCTGCTGTTCTCGCTCGAATTCATCCTGATCAACCTGACCGTCGACGTGCTGTACGCGGTCATCAACCCGACCATCCGGTTCAAGTGAGGCCAGCATGAACGCGACTGTCCAGCCCGCGGCGCCGGCCGCACCGACCGCGATCCGCACGCCGTGGCGCGAATTCTGGCGCAAGTTCCGCAAGCAGACCGTCGCGCTCGTCGCGGGCGGCTTCGTGCTGGCGCTCGTCGTGCTCGCGTTCGTCGGCCCGCACATCGTGCCGTTCGATCCGGAAAACTATTTCGACTACGACGCGCTGAACGCGGGGCCGTCGGCCGTGCACTGGTTCGGCGTCGATTCGCTCGGCCGCGACATCTTCAGCCGGATCGTCGCGGGCACGCGCATCTCGCTCGCGGCCGGCTTCTTTTCGGTGGCGCTCGGCGCGGTGATCGGCACGTTCTTCGGGCTGCTCGCCGGCTACTACGAAGGCTGGTGGGACCGCATCACGATGCGCGTCGCCGACGTGCTGTTCGCGTTCCCGGGCATCCTGCTCGCGATCGGCGTGGTCGCGATCCTCGGCAACGGGATGATCAACGTGATTTGTGCGGTGGCGATCTTCAGCATCCCTGCGTTCGCGCGGCTCGTGCGCGGCAACACGCTGATGCTCAAGCACATGACCTACGTCGAGGCCGCGCGCAGCATCGGCGCGTCCGACTGGACGATCATCATGCGGCACATCCTGCCGGGCACCGTGTCGTCGGTCGTCGTCTACTTCACGATGCGGATCGGCACGTCGATCATCACCGCCGCGAGCCTGTCGTTCCTCGGGCTCGGCGCGCAGCCGCCGACGCCGGAGTGGGGCGCGATGCTCAACGAGGCGCGCGCGGACATGGTGACGGCGCCGCACATCGCCATCTTCCCGAGTCTCGCGATCTTCCTGACCGTGCTCGCGTTCAACCTGCTCGGCGACGGGCTGCGCGACGCGCTCGACCCGAAGCTGGAGCGCCGTTGATGCGGGCTGCGCCGATGTGGACCACGACGCTGCCGGCCGGCCCGCGCGGCACGATCGCCGACGTGCCGGGCGTGACGGTCGGCCATTGCACGCTCGACGCCGGCAACGTGCAGACGGGCGTGACCGTCGTGAAGCCGCATCCGGGCGACGTGTACCGCAGCAAGGTGCCGGCGGGGGCGGCCGTGATCAACGGTTTCGGCAAGAGCGTCGGGCTCGTGCAGGTCGACGAACTCGGCACGCTCGATACGCCGGTCGCGCTGACCAATACGTTCGGCGTCGGCGCGGTCGCCCACGCGCAGATCCGCGCGGCGATCGCCGCGAATCCGCGGATCGGCCGCGACTGGCCGACCGTCAATCCGCTCGTGTTCGAGTGCAACGACGGTTACCTGAACGACATCCAGGCGTTCGCGGTCACCGCCGCGCATTACGACGATGCGTGCCGCGCGGCGTCGCGCGACGTCGCACGCGGCGCGGTGGGCGCCGGGCGCGGGATGTCGTGCTTCGACCTGAAAGGCGGGATCGGTTCCGCGTCGCGCGTGGCTGTCGCGGCCGGCCGCCCCTATACGGTCGGCGCGCTCGTGCTTGCGAATTTCGGCCGGCTGCCGATGCTGACGCTCGGCGGCGTGCCGCTCGGGCGCATCGTCGCGCAACGGCGCGCGGCCGAAGCCGCCCACGCGGCGGCGCCCGAGCAGGGCTCGATCATCCTGTTGCTGGCGACCGACGCGCCGCTCGACGCGCGGCAGTTGTCGCGGCTCGCGCGCCGCGCGGGAGCCGGGCTGGCCCGCACGGGCTCCGTCTACGGGCATGGCAGCGGCGACCTCGCGCTCGCCTTCTCGACCGCCTACACGATTGCGCATGACGCATCGACGATCGCGCTGCCGGCCCTCGTGGCCGACGCGGCGCTCGATCCGCTGTTCATGGCCGCGGCCGAAAGCGTCGAGCACGCGATCGCCGACGCGTTGCTGCAGGCGGTAACGGTCATCGGGCGCGACGGCCACGTGCGGCAATCGCTGCGCGACGCGGTGCCCGATCTCGACCGGTGGTTCAACGCATACAACGAAGGACGTTCGACCCTGTCATGAAGATCCTGATTTCGACCGACATCGAGGGTGTCGCCGGCGTATTCGCGACCGAGCAGACGCGTGCCGGCAACCCGGAATACGAGCGCGCGCGCCGCTGGATGACCGCCGAGGCCAACGCGGCGATCGAAGGCGCGTTTGCCGGTGGGGCGCAGGCCGTCTGGGTCAACGATTCGCATGGCGGCTTTCGCAACCTGCTGCCCGACGGGCTCGATGCGCGGGCGCGCGTCGTGCTCGGCAAGCCGCGCACGCTCGGGATGATGACGGGCGTCGAACAGCAGCCCGATCTCGTGTTCATGATCGGCTATCACGCGAAATCGCAGACGCGCGGCGTGCTCGCGCACACGATCAACAGCTTTGCGTTCACGCAGGTGTGGCTCAACGGCGTCGAGCTCGGCGAAGCCGGGCTGTACGGCGCGCTGGCGCGCGAATACGGCGCGCATGTCGCGCTCGCCACGGGCGACGACGTGTTCGCCGAGGAAACGCAGCCGCTGTTTCCGGACGCGCGTTTCGAGACGGTCAAGACGGCCGGCGGCGCATCGAGCGGCGAGACGCTCACGCCGTCGGCGTCGTGCGCGCGGATCGCGGCCGCCGCACGGGAAACGGTCGCGCGTGCGCTGTCGTCCGGCGTGCGCGCGGGCACGCATCGGCCCATGCCGGCCGCTTGCACGCTGCGCGTGCAGACGGTCGCGCTCGCCGACCTGTTCTGCGTGCTGCCGTCGCTCGAGCGCGTCGACGCGGTGACGCTGCGCTTCGACGGCCCGTCGGTCGAGCACGCGGTGCGCACGCTGAACAGCCTGTCGGCGATGTCGTTCATGCTCCGGTGATGCGTGCCGCGACGATGCCGCCGGCGCGCGGCCGGTCAGCCGATCGCGACGGCGCGGGCCGTCGCGGCGAGCAGGAATGCTTCCATTGCCGCAACCAGCGCGAGCGGCGTTTCGTTCATCGGATAATGCCCCGCATTGCGCAGCACATCGACGGTGGCGAGCGGATAGCGCCGCAGGTAGGTGCGGGCCATCAGCGCCGCGTCGAACGCCGGATCGTGCTCGCCGATCAGGACCTTTACCGGATGGATGCCCGTGATCGCCGCGCTGAAATCCGTATCGGCCCACGCGCGGAAGTACGCGCCGAATGCCCGCGCCGACGAACAGGCGGCCGAATACGCGGCTTTCCACTCGATCCAGGCGGCGGGCAGCCGGTTGCCGGTGCTGCGGTCGATGATGGTCCGGCGATCGGCGAGGTGATCGGCGGCCCGCTCGAATAGTGCGCGTCGCTCGGCGTCGAACGGCAGGCCGCCGCACGGCACGGGGGCGATCGCCACGAGCGAGCGCACCCGATCGGGTGCGATGGCGGCGATCTTCTCGATCGCCATGCCGCCCATCGAGTGGCCGACGAGACTGAAGGTCGGGAAGCCGAGCGCGTCGGCGAGCGCGAGCGTGTCGGCGGCGATCTCGTCGATCGTGTAATCGCCGCGGGCGTCGCGCATACGGCCGTAACCTCGGTAGTCCATGAATACATAGCTGAAGCGCTCGCGCGACAGCCACGCTTCGAGCGGTTCGAACGCGTGGGCGTCGCCGAACCAGCCGTGCAGCACGAGAACAGGGTGGGGGCCGTCCCCCACGCGATGAAAGGTATTCGGCATATTCGTTCCGATGAGGTTGCCATCCGGCCGACCGGGCCGGCGGGTGTTGCGGCCGCGAGGTGGCGCAACGGTGGAGCGGATCGTAGATCGTTCGAAGGCGACCCGCCTTCGATATCGGGTCATTGATGATGGAATTCGGGCCGTGAGAAATACGCTGCTAGATCCCTACGAACACATTCCCCGGAGCGTGGTCGTGACCGCCAACGACTTTGCGGCGGGCACGACGTTTCCGGAACACGCGCACGTGCGCGGACAATTCGCGTTCGCGTCGCGCGGCACGATCAGCATGTCGACGCCGCACGGCCGCTGGCTGGTGCCGCCGCAGCGCGCGTGCTGGGTGCCGGCCGGCGTGCGGCACGAAATGACGATGACCGGCCCGGTCACGATGCTCAACACGTTCGTGTCCACCGCCGCCGCTCAGGCGGCCGGGCTGCCCGCGCAGTGCGGCGTGTATGGCGTGTCGCCGCTGCTGCGGCAACTGATCGACGATGCGATCGACCTGCCGGCGATGTACGACGTCGATGGCCGCGCGGGCAAGCTGATGGATCTGCTGGTCGCGGAAATCGCGACGATGCCGCGCCTGTCGCTGCATGCGCCGCTGCCGGCCGACGCGCGGCTCGCGAAGGTGTGCCGGCACCTGTTCGCGGCGCCGTCGATCGCGGCCGATCTCGATCGGGTCGCGGCCGACGCGGGCGTGAGCCGCCGCACGTTCACGCGGCAGTTCCGCGCGCAGACGGGCGTGAGTTTTGCCGCATGGCGCCAGCAGGTGTGCATGCTCGCGGCGATTGCCCGCCTGACCGACGGGCAGCCGGTGACGCGCGTGGCGCTCGATCTCGGCTACGCGAGCGCGAGTGCGTTCACGTCGGCGTTTCGCCGCATTCTGGGCGACACGCCGAGCCGGTATCTGGAGAGTCGTCGCTAGGCGGTTGCCGCAAAAAAATACGCGTCCGCCAACTTCGGCCAGACGCGTTTAAAGGCACTCTGTCTGAAAAATGCGCGCGCCGCTGGTCGGGCAGCGCCGCGCATGACACCTGTCATTGTTGCCTCGTCCGATTCAATCCTGCCCGCTTGTTGCAGATAGCAAAGAATACGCTGCATAACGCGCAAACGATATCGTGTCGACCCGACGATTCATGTGCTGCCGCAGCATGCGCGTCGATTGCGTCTTCGATATCGGGGCGGGAACCCGATGACGACAGCCATCCCCGCCCGCCGCCCGTCACGATGCGGCGCACCATCGAATGCCGGCGACGGAGCGACCCCAAACGCCGCGTGGCGCGATGCCCATCGGTATCGCGCCACGCGGCGGTGCGGTTGCAGGTGAAGCCGGCGCGCGCCGGCGTATGTGTCAAACGTCGAAGAACACGGTTTCGTCCGGCCCCTGCATGCGGATGTCGAAGCGGTAGACGACCGGCCGGCCCGGCTGCGCGTCGCGTTTCGCGACGAGCGTCGCGCGGCGCTCGGCCGGCACCGCGTTCAGCACGGGGTCGGCCGCGTTCGCGGCGGCTTCGTCGTCGAAGTACACGCGCGTGAACGCATGGGTGAGGATCCCGCGCATCATCACGGTCACGTTGATGTGCGGCGCCTCGTCGGCGGCGACGCGGCCCGGCTTCACCGTCTCGACGACGAAGCGCTGCTGCGGATCGGTGCCCGTGCCGACCCGCGCGAAGCCCGTGAAGCCGGATTTCGCAATGTCGTCGCGCGACGCGGGATAGCGGCCCGCGCCGTCCACCTGAGTGAATTCGAGCACCGCGTCGCCAACGACGTTACCGTCGCCGTCGAACACCTGGCCGACCAGCAGCACGTGCTCGCCTTCGGCGTGCGCGGCGGCGATCGTCGGCGTGAACAGGCTTTTCAGGTCGTAGTCGTATTGCTGCGGGCACAGGCCGTACGCGAAGTACGGGCCGACTGTCTGCGAAGGGGTTTGCTTCAGCGTCGTCATGGTTCAGCGCTCCATCGGGGTGGCGTCGCGGCCGCGCAGCACGATGTCGAATTCGTAGCCGAGCGCATAGCCTTCTTCGGTGATGTCCATCGAGAAGCGCGAGATCAGGCGGTCGCGCGCGGCCTCGGGCGTGCCCTGGAAGATCGGGTCGTACGCGAGCAGCGGATCGCCGGGGAAGTACATCTGCGTGACGAGACGCGAGCCGAAGTAATCGCCGAACAGCGAGAAGTGGATGTGATTCGGGCGCCACGCGTTCGGATGGTTGCCCCACGGATACGCGCCGGGCTTGATCGTCAGGAAGCGGTAGCGGCCTTCGTCGTCGGTCAGGCAGCGGCCTGCGCCGAGGAAGTTCGGATCGAGCGGCGCGTCGTGCTGGTCGACCTTGTGCACGTAGCGACCGGCCGCATTGGCTTGCCACACCTCGACGAGCGTGTTGCGCACAGGCTTGCCGCCCTCGTCGAGCACGCGGCCGGTGACGACCATCCGCTCGCCGAGCGGCTCGCCGTTCTTCACGGCATTCTTCGTCAGGTCGTGGTCGAGCGCACCGAGATCTTCCGCGCCGTAGACGGGCGCGTACTGGTCGCGCAGCTTCTCCTTCAAGGGGATCAGCGGGCGGGTCGGGCCGCGCTTCACGGACGAACGGTACTCGGGGTGAACATAGGCCGGATGCGACGGCCAGTCGCGCGGCGTGAGGATCGTGGGGGAATCCATCGGGCGTCTCCTGTCAGTTTTTCGCGAAGTGGATGGCACGACTTTAGCCAATCCGGAAAGTTATGCAAAATGACCTTTTTTCGCGAATCGCATAACCGTTCGTTATGGTGGCGCCTCCAATGAAAATTCCGCCGGACAGGCAGCCTGTCCGGCGGAAAAAACGATCGGGCTTCGCGTCGTCGGTGACGACCCCGTGCACGGCCCTCCAGCCAGCCCGTCGCTGTTTTTTATCGTTCGTTCTCGTTGTTATGCGGTCTCTCCGAGCGTGCCCGTCGTCATGGGTGGCGGGGATCAAAAACGATCCCGTCGAATTCGAGCGCCAGCGTGCCGCTGCGCAGCAGGGCCGACGGTGTCGACGCGTGGCCGGCACCGAGCACGTCGGCCACGTACCGCGCGCAGAAGCCGCGCCGCGCACGCAGGTCGAGGCGGCTGCCGAACAGCGCATCGATTCGCTGTTCGGCCAGCGCATGGACGTGGCGCTGCGCGTCGGCCGACGCTGCCGCGACGCGGCGTGCCAGCGCGATGCGTCCGCCGTCGGTGCGGGCGACGAAGCGCGACAGCGGCGTGAGCTTGGTCCACGCGAACGCGGTGGGTTCGGCGATCAGCGGTTCGTCGCCCGACGTATCGACGACGATGCCGAAGCGGTTGGCCCACGTGCCGGCCGCGCCAGCCGCGGCCTGTGGCCCACTGGCCGGCACGCGGATGAACAGGAGATCGCCGACGTGCGCGCCGGCGGCCAGCGTGCGGATGGTGGCGAGCGGCATCGTGCGATCGGTGTCGCGTGCATCGCGCGGGGTGGCGCGGCGCGGTTCGCAGGGCGTGGTGTCGATTCGGGCGGTCATTTCGGCTCCGTCGTTGCGTGACAGGACGGAGCGGATTATGCAGACAAGTAACCCAAAGTGCTGATGTGGATGCGCGAGTAGCCTAATATCCGACCTCGAGCATCATTTTTCGATACCAATATGACCGAGACCGCCCAACTCATCGAAACGCTGAAGCGCCAGCTGAAGGCGCAGGGAATGACTTACCGCGACGTCGCGCGTGCGCTTGACGTGTCCGAGACGAGCGTGAAGCGGCTGTTCGCGAGCGGCCGCTTCACGCTGGAGCGTGTCGCGGAGATCGCGCAACTGCTCGGCTATACGCTCGCCGAACTCGTGCAGGAAGCGTCGGCGTCCGCGCCGCGCCTGCGCGTGCTGACCGAGCAGCAGGAGGCGTTGCTCGTGTCGGACGAGAAGCTGCTGCTCGTCGCCGTCTGCGCGATCAACTACTGGACCGTGCAGGACATCGTGTCGGCCTATCGCGTCACGCAGGCCGAGTGCGTGAAATATCTGCTGATGCTCGACCGGATGAACGTGATCGCGCTGCTGCCCGGCGACCGGATTCGCGTGCGCGTCGCGCGCGATTTCGACTGGCTGCCGGGCGGGCCGATTCGCCGTTACTTCCATGCGCACGTGCTCGACGATTTTCTCGGCAGCCGCTTCGACGGCCCGGGCGAGACGATGACGTTCCTGCAAGGGATGCTGACGGATGCAGCTGCCGCGGAGCTCGAACAGGAGCTGCGGCGGCTCGCCAGCAAGGCGGCGGCGCTGCATGCGGAGTCGTCCTCCGCGCCGCTGGGGCAGAAGCACGGCACGGCCCTGCTGATCGCGAAGCGGATCTGGGAGCCGACCGGATTCCATGCGCTGCGGCGCCATGCATGACGCCGTGCCGGATGCTTGGGCCTTTCCGGAAAGTTATGCAAAATGGCGATTCATCGTCATTCGCATAACTGCTCGTTATGAATAACCGTATCGCCGACGGCCGCGTCAAATTCCGGCACCTGCAGTGTTTTCTCGCGGTCGCGCAGTTGGGCGGCGTGCAGAAGGCGGCTGAAAGCCTGTCGATCACGCAACCGGCCGTGTCCAAGACGATCGCCGAGCTGGAGGCGATCCTCGGCGTGAAGCTGTTCGAGCGCGGCCGGCACGGCGCGCAGCCCACCCGCGAAGCGCAACTGTTCATGCCGCATGCGAACGCGTGCGTGCTGGCGCTGCGGCAGGGCGTCGGGCTGCTGGCGCGGGAGGGCGGGGCCGCCGCCGCGACGCTGGAAATCGGCATGCTGCCGACCGTCGCGGCCTCGCTCGCGCCGGCCTTGATGAAGGCGCTGACCGCGCGCTGGCCACGCATCGTCGTGCGGATCGCGACGGCCGCGAACGCCGAGTTGCTCGAGCGTCTGAAATCCGGCGCGATCGAATGCGCGATCGGGCGGCTGTCGGAGCCCGAGCGGATGATCGGGCTCGCGTTCGAGCAGTTGTACAACGAGCCGCTCGTCGCGGTCGTGCGCGCCGGGCATCCGCTGCTCGCGAGCACGGCGCCGGCCGCCGAGCTGGCGCGCTATCCGGTCGTGCTGCCGCCGTTCGGCACGTTGATTCGCCAGTCCGCCGAGCAACTACTCGGCGCATGCGGTGCGCCGCCGCTGGATTCGTTCATCGAGGTGCTGTCGGTATCGGTCGCGCGCGCGCTGGCGCTCGAGAACGACGCGGTCTGGTTCGTGCCGCTCTATGCGGCCGAATACGATCTGTCGGCAGGTGCGCTGGCGCGCCTGCCGCTGCCGTCGGCGGGCACCGACGAGCCGGTCGGGCTCGTGCTGCGTACCGATGCGCAGCCGTCGCCGGTCGCGCGGACGCTGATCGACGCGGTGCGCGACATCGCACGGTCGCGGTTCGGCGATGCGCGCCCGCAGCGGGCGCCACACGCGGCGCGCAAGCCTGCTCGCGGCAAGCGTTGATCCATCGGGCCTGGCGATGCGCCGGGCCGATCCTCTTTCTCTTTCTTGCTGCAGGATCGGCCATCCGGCCAGTAGCCGTCATCGGGGTGCTTGGCATATCGTACCATTTTTGATACGATGGACGCCAAGACGATGGCGAGACAGCAGATTCAGGTCACGCTCGGTGTGCGGTTTTTCCGGACGGCCCGCGGCAACGAGCCGGTGCGCGAATGGCTCGACGCGCTCGGGCGCGTGGAGCGAAGGGCGATCGGCGAAGAGATCAAGACCGTTCAACTCGGCTGGCCGCTCGGCATGCCGCTGGTCCGCAAGATGGCGAAGAATTTGTGGGAGATCCGCGTGGCCGTGCCGGGGCGAAGCGCACGCGTGCTGTTTACCGTCGTGGGCGACACGATGGTGCTGCTGCACGGCTTCTTCAAGCAGTCGCGGGCCACGCCGTCGGACGATCTCGACGTCACCGTCGCGCGCCTGAAAGCGCTGACGCACGCCATCTGAATTCCCCCGTTGCGCCGGAACGCACCGTCTCCGACGGTCGGGCAGCCGGCAACGCCATGCACCTGGAGTACGACATGACGACCACGAACAATCCGCATATCGGCAGCGATTTCGACGCCTTCCTCGAAGCGGACGGCAATCTCGAAGCGGCCACCGCCACCGCGATCAAGCGCGTGATCGCGTGGCAGATCGGGCAGGAAATGAAGGCGCAGCACATCACGAAAACGGCGATGGCCGCGCGGATGAAAACCAGCCGCGCCGCGCTCAACCGTCTGCTCGACGAAACCGACACGAGCCTCACGCTGGCGACGCTCGCGAGCGCGGCCACCGCGCTCGGCAAACGGCTCAGCTTCGAGCTGGTGCCGGCCTGACGCGTGCCCGGTGAACCGGCGGGCAGCCGATTTCCGATGGAGGCCCACGCTGCTTTCCGGTGAGTCCCATGGAGGGCGCGGCGGCTTGCCGATTCGCGGTGTCGTTCATTTCCGCTGTCGTGTCGCAAATTGATTGGATTGAAGATTCAAATTGCTTCTGCGCAGCACACCCTACTGTGGTTATTCAAACCACTATAGAAAGTCGCTGTTACCCGACATACCTAATGCGCCTTCAGCGCGATCCCGGCATCGGGTTGCGATGTCCGAGGCCGCCTGTCTTTGGGGCGATGTCTAAGACCGGTCGATTGCATATTAATCGAGTGCGACTGACGTTCAAATTGCTTGAATTTTCAGTCTCTTTCGAGTGAATCGCTAAAGGAATTCGGATTCGTTCTATTCTTACCAATTGATGTTTTTTATACACTCGAAAAGATCTGCAATGTGACGTGCAACTGTGCTCAGCAAGACAAACGTTTGCGCTGGACTCAACTGCAGTGGATGCGCAAATAAAGGAAAACGATGAGCAACTGCAGTTGGCACAGCCGAACAGATGGGGGCATGTCACGAGAACCCAACCTCAAGGGCTGGCGTCCTCGGCACGCTGCGCGCAATGCGCTGAACGCAATTTCCAGCTTTCTTGTGATCATATCGGCTCCGTATGCCAACGCGTCGAGTCTGGCGAATCTCGCTAGCGAGGCGCTTGCCCAAGATGCTACGTTCAGGAGTGCAGAAGCTGCATGGCGTGCGGGAATCGAAAAATCCCCGCAGGGGCGGGCGGGATTGTTGCCGCAAGTTGGTATCCAGCAGGTCATCTATCGCAATGGCATGCAGATTCCAGGCCAGACCATACCCGGCTATTCGACAAATGGCTTCACCTTGACACTGAACCAGCCACTCTTGAATTGGGCC